>NZ_JALCYU010000005.1:0-336209 GCF_023507765.1 Chromobacterium sp. IRSSSOUMB001 | reverse complement strand
AAGCATACTCAAAAGACTTTGAACAGGTTCTGGCCTTCTTGGGGCTCTTACTCAAAAGACTTTGAACAGGTTCTAAGCATCGCGGTCTGGCCAGCTTAATGGCTTAATCGCGCTGGCCGGCCGCTGCCAAGGCGGGGAAAGCGGCGCTTGCCGCCGCGCTCCGTCCAATCGCCCGGGCAACCAGGGCCGCGCCGGCGGCCAGCGCCAGGCCGAACAGCAGCAAGGCCATGGGTGCGCCCAGGCGGTCCAGCAGCAAGCCAGTGAAGATCACCGGCAGGCTGAAGCCGATATAAGCCAGCAGAAAGAAACCGGCGCTGGCGCGCGGTTTTTCCGTTCCGGCCAGCGCGTTTACCGCGGACAAGCCGCCCAGATAAGTGAAGCCGTAGCAGGAGCTGCTCGCGCCCAGCGCGCCCAGCAGCACCGCCGCCAGCGAACCCTGAGTCGCGCCCCAAGCCAGCAAGGCGTAGCTGGGCGGCAGCACCAACATGCCCAGGCGGGCGGCCCGGCAGGGGGGCATCGTGCGGGCTAGCGGCTGGAACAGCAAGCCGCAGCTGATCACGGTGAAGGTGGAAAAACCGGACCAGCGCGCCAGCCCATGCGCGGCCAATACCGACGGCAATAAGGCGATCACCAGCCCCACCGCTGCCCAGGCAAGCAGGATGGCGCAGCCGAAAGGCAGGCTGCCGGCGGGGAAATAGGGCGGGCGCAGCATGGGCGTATGGCGGCTGCGCGGAGCCGGGTCCGGCAGCCCGGCCACCGCCAGCAGCGCCGTTCCGGCCACCGCCAAGTGCAACCAGAAGCTGGCCGGCGTCAGCGTGCTCTGCCACAGCAGGCACACGCTGGTCAGCGCCGCGCCCAGGCCAAAGCCCAGCGAAGTGCTGGCCGTCACCCACAGCGTGGCGCGGCGGCCGTCCGGTTCCGCCATCAGCTCGCTCATATAGGCGGCGCCGGCGGCGGAAGCCAGCGCGGTGCCGCAGCCCAGCAGAAAGCGCGCCATGGCCAAGGCCTCCAGCCGCGGCCACAGCGCCATGACGGCGGTGGCCAGCATTGCCAGCGTTAGCGCCGCCAGGATCAAAGGTTTGCGCCCCAGCCGGTCCGGTAGGCCGCCCAGCGCCAGCAGCACCGGCAATACTCCCAGTACATAGGCGGAAAACGCGGTGGCGGTGGCCGCCGCGCCCTGGCCGGCCAGCTGCGCGTAAGCGGTGTACAGCGGCGCTTGCAGGTTCACCGCGCAAGTGATCAGGCACAGGCCGAAGGCCAGCCGGGCAGGGTGGCGGCGCGTGCTCATGCGGCCTCCGGGAATAAAAGAGATACGGCTGGACAAACAGTATGGGCGAACAGTGGAACAGTCATAAGCTATGGCCTGGTATGAACCTTGTTTACGATCTTGCGAGCTAGGGCGAGACAAGGCGAAAACGGCTGAGAAAGCGGAATGTACGTTTGGTACATGAGCATTTCGAAGACGGTTTCAACGCCGTATCGCTGACGCGCAGTAGATCGTAAATAGGTTCTGAGAATGGAGCGCGGCGGGCCGCGTACACACCACTATCCGGCCGACCTATGACGACAACAAGTGACAGCGGCGGCCAATTGCGCTTAACTGTTTGCTCATTATCAGTAAACAGTGAGCCCGCCATGCGGCTAGAACTCGACCGCGCCAGCCGGCAGCCGCTGGCGCAGCAAATCGCCGATCAACTGCGCGCCTGGATACGGCACAGCCGTGTCCGCCCCGGCACCCGGCTGCCCTCCATCCGCCAACTGGCCAAGGAGCAGCAGCTCAGCCAGTCCTGCGTGATCGACGCCTACGACCGGCTGGTGGCGTTGGGCCTGCTGGAATCGCGCCACGGCGCCGGCTTCTTTGTGGCCGCTCCGCCGGGCCGCGAAGAAAGCGAATGGCGGGAAACCATGGAGCCGGCCTGGGGCCAGTTCAGCGACAGCGGCGAGCAGTTGAAGCTGGGCTGCGGCTGGGTGCCGGACAGCTGGGGCGACCAGGAAGAACTGGGCTACGCCATACGCCACATCACCCGCTGCCAGCCGGCGGACCTGTTCGACTACAGTACCCCGCTGGGCCTGCCGGCCTTGCGCCGGCAACTACAGCAGCGGCTGCGCCAGATCGACATCCATGTGGAGCAAGAGCAAATCCTCACCACCAACGGCGGCAGCCACGCGCTGGACCTGCTGGCGCGCGCGCTGCTCAAGCCCGGCGACACCGTGCTGGTGGAAAGCCCCGGCTACTACAATCTGTTCAACCTGCTGAAATTCCACGGCGTAAAAATGCTGGCGGTGCCGCGCGCCGGCAACGGGCCGGACCTGGCGGCGCTGGAAGCCATCCTGGCCCGACATCGGCCCAAATGCCTGTTCATCAACAGCCTGTTCCACAACCCCACCGGCACCTGTTTGACGCCGGCGGTGGCGCACCGCCTGCTGCAACTGGCGGAGGCCCACGATTTCCTGATTGTGGAAGACGATATCTACGCGGATTTTCAGAACCACCCCGGCGTGCGCCTGGCGGCGCTGGATTCGCTGCGTCGGGTGATCTACGTATCCAGCTTCTCCAAAACCCTCAGCTGCTCGCTGCGCGTCGGCTATGTGCTGGCCCAGCCGGAACTGATCCGCCAGCTAGCCAATATCAAGATGTACACCGGCATCGGCACCCAGCGCTTTGCCGAATGCGTGGCGGCCCAGCTCTTGTCCAGCGGCGCTTACCGCAAGCTGACGCAAAGGCTGCGGCTGCGGCTGAACCGGCAAATGGCCGCCACGCTGCAAACGCTGGAAGCCAACGGCTGGCAAGTGTTCGCCGAGCCGCAGGGCGGCATGTTCATCTGGGCGCGCACCGGCCGCCACAGCTTTAAGGCAATGCAGGCGGAAGCCGCCAAGCGCGGAATCCTGCTATCGCCGGGCAGCGGTTTCATGCCCAGCGGCGAGGATAATGACTGGCTACGGATCAATGTGGCTTATGCCGGCGATGCGCGGGCGCTGGGGTTTTTTGAGGGGCTGGGGAGCCCGCAGGCTGGATGATGATTTTGAAGGTGAGTTCCGTTTCTCGGCCGGAGCAGTTACATGAAAAGTACGTTGGCATCGACGGGTGCTTGTGAATAAGCCGTCTGATCTAACTGTCCTTAGGCCAGGAGCAACCCAGTGTCGCGCCATCTGGCTTCACATGGTCTACTAGGTTTTGTCGCCGGTTCATATTGTCTACAGCACATGTCCTATGCTGAACTGTTGGTGCTTGGGAGCATGAGATGTCGAAGATGTTGGCAATGTGGCTGTTGGTTTGCATGTCTGCCATCGCTTATGCCGAGCAGGTGAGGGTGGCCGCCGCCAGCAATACGGAACCGGCTTTGGGCGAGATCATCAGGCGCTTCTCCGCGGAAACGGGCGTCGGTGTCGATGTCACATATGGCCCGTCGGTGGCGCTGGCCTCGCAAATCGCCAACGGCGCGGAATTCGAGATTTATCTGTCGTCGAGCGAGGAATACACTCGGCGGCTGAGGGCGCTGGGCCGTTGTTTGAGCGAGCCGCGCATTTATGCTTTGGGATCGTTGGTGCTGTGGTCATTGGATGCGGATTTTCGCAGCGACCATTGGCTGGAGTGGCTGCGAGATGGTCATGGCACAATCGTGTTACCTGATCCGGAGGCTAGTATTTATGGCCAGACCGTCTTGTATAGTTTGAACCACTATCAATTGGCCGAACGGCTGCGGCCGCGCTTCGTCCGAGTGCCGGATGTGGCGCACGCAGCGGAGTGGATTGCATCCGGCAAGGCCTCGGGCGGCTTTGTCTCAAAATCCCAAGTGCTGAAGTATTCCAATCTGGGCAAGGGGCACTGGGTGGAAATCCCGGCAGAGACCTACCCACCGATCAAACAGACCGCCGCGTTGCTGACGCCTGCGGCCAACCATCCAGCGGCCAGAAAACTGTACGAGCAACTGTTCGATCCGGGGTCGCAGAAAATTTGGAGTAAGTACGGGTATGGTAAGCCATGATGCGCCGGGTATCGCTTCGATCGGCTAACAAAACCTGTCGATAAATCGTAGACAGACCATTGAGAAAGCCAGCTTGAGCAAGCCGTAATGCGCATCCTGAATTGCTCCGGGATTTATAGTCACATCAAATGACTGTTTGGACTGACCCGGCGCTTGTAGGCAATCCTGCCCTATGATTGGCCGGTAGTACGCCTTCACACGAACCCAAAAAGGCCGGTATGCGCCCCTGAGCAAACGCTCACAGCAGATAGGGTGGCAGACCGCATTGGCCGAGAAGCAGCCTCTCTATATCTGGCGCGCAGATAGCGTGGCTAAGGGAAGTAAGGCCGGCGTATGCCCACCGGCGCGGCGCAGACCTTGCTGCGGGTAGCGGTGCAGCACCCGGAAGCGCTGCGGGCGTTGAAATAAGCCTGATGATCAAACGACCTCTTTTTATGACATTCCTCGTCGCTCTGGCTGGCTGCTCCGATCCAATGACAGAGGCCATCGCAAGCCGTGACACCCTCGCTTACGCTGCCGCAAACGATGCAAGAGACAAGCCGGCCTTCACGATTCAAGTGGGAACATCTTGCCGAGTGGGCAAGATCTCATTTGGCAAGGTCGATGCTTATACGGAGGTGGTCTGCGGAGACAAAAAGGGATGGGTGTTGGAAGTGGATAACCTGAAGTCCTTGATGTTAGTTGGTGGCTAGTCGAACTACACCTCCCTATACTTCGCGGCGAGTTCATCTGCCAATGGAGCGAAGCTTAGATGGCCGGTCAGTGAGGGCGGTGGCGTAGCTTGACGGTTGTCGTAAGGCTATGAGTGCTGTGTTTGATTATGGGTTAATACTATTTTTATAAATGCTGTATCAACTTAGCTGTGATGATTGAGGTGTCATGCAAACTGGTTGATTGTCACTAAAACTATCCGCAGATGTGTCCTTGAGCTAGTGCTGATGCTTGTGTTTTTATGATTTGGCAGCGAGTGCGAAGTTCATTTTTTTTGTGTGGTTCATGGTTTTGTCTGGGTGATCTATGAAAAGAAATGTTTTTATAATTTTGTTGGGTGTTTTGTGGTTTTTCGCTTTTTTAGTTTTCCAGGGGCAATTGGTTTCGATACCTCATGCTTGGGCACTTAATATGCCTGACGGGCTTTATTGTGAAAGTTACTCAGCCGTACGAAATGGTTGGGTGTGCTCTAAATTTGAAAGCGTTATGATGCGATCGTGGGTAGGGCTCGTGGCTTTGATGGGGGGAGTGCTTTCTTTTAGGTTAATTGGACGGATGTCTGGCTTACATTTTTCTATGATTTACTGCTTTTTGCTATTCGCTGAGCTGGGGGCTTTTTTTGCGGGTTTGCGAGGTTATGCTTATTTTCTGAATGGCAATGCCAGTGCGATATATGGAAATATGATGCTCATTTTGTTGGTTCTCTCTGGAGGGGGCATGGTGGGAGCTTTGCTGGTGGGTGAGTATAAAAGCTATCTTCGTGGAAGAAAGGTCAAGGCAAGGCAGGCAAGGCAGGCTTTAGGTATTGATATCGAAACTGCAGAACGGCTGGTGGAAAAGAAATCACGAGAAAAGAGGTGAGCTTATTGTGTAGTTCCATTGGGTCGTTTTGATTTGGTTGTTGTCATAATTGTTTGCTATTTTGCATTTTGCCGTCTCGTCAGTGTTGTCTGTGTAAGGTAGTCAGGCTGTATGGTCTTGACCCCCATCCCCCTCTAAGCAACAATCCCTCCGTGCCGTTTCATCCCGGCACTGGGCCGTGAGAACCCATCGACTGCAGGCGAGGTGCTGTTTTCAGCACGTTTTCCAAACTTGCGTTGCGTCTGCCTAACTGGCAGCCGCTGGTTTTCACGCACTTCTAGCTAGAGGTTGCCCATGTCTGATTTCTCAAAACCCCGCCGTTCCCGCTACCGCTTCCCCTCCAGCGAAGCCAAAGACCTCCGTCTGCCTTTTGTCCGCCGCGTACCCGGCCGCACCTATCCGCATTACTGGCAGCCGGCGGAACCCCAGGATTATTTCGAGGCTTGCGTCATTGGCCGCCAGTACGCGGCGCACATGGCGCAGCTATTGAAGAACAACCGCCAGCACGCGGCGCGCGGGCTGTTGTTCCGTATCGCCAGCGATATGGATTTTGCCGACAAGAGTTATCGCATCGGCCTGTGCAAGGGCTTCTTCAATTATCTGGAGATGCTGCTGAACCTGGCGGTGGAGCGCGTGGATCTGGCCCAGCATGTGGAGGCGGTGCAGCAGCTTTATCTGTGCCTGGAGCAGTTGGCGGAGACGCAACAGCAACAGCGGCGCAAGAAGCGCGGCCGGGGCCGTCAGCGCTGAGCGCGTTCGCCATGAAAAAACGGCCCCTAGGGGCCGTTTTTGTTTCACTATCGTAAGTGGCTTAGAACGCGAAGTGCTCGTCCTGCAGCTCCATCAACGGCTTGGCGCCGGCCTTGAGCTTGGCCAGCAGGCTGTGCACTTCCGGGAACAGCTTGCTCATGTAGAAGCGGCCGGTCAGGATCTTGGCCTGGTAGAAGGCGTCTTCGCCGCCGCCCAGTTTGGCGTGGGCCACTTCCGCCATCCGCGCCCACAGCCAGGCGTAGCTGAGGTGGCCGATCAGGCGCAGGTAGTCGGTGGCGGCCGCGCCGGCTTCGTCGCGGTTCTGCATGCCGGCCATGCCGATGCCCATGGTTACTTCGCCCACGTCTTTCAGCAGCTTGGACAGCGGGACCACGTAGTCGGCCAGTTTGTCGTTGCCTTCATTGGCCTGGCAGAACTTGTGGATCTGCTTGGTGAACTTGCGCAGCTTCTGGCCCTGGTCCATCAGCACTTTGCGGCCCAAGAGGTCGATGGCCTGGATGCCGTTGGTGCCTTCGTAGATCTGGGAGATGCGGCAGTCGCGCACCAGTTGTTCCATGCCCCATTCGCGGATGTAGCCGTGGCCGCCGAACACTTGCATGCCCAGGTTGGCGGCTTCGTAGCCGTTGTCGGTCATGAAGGCCTTGGCCACCGGGGTGAGCAGGGCGACGAGGTCGGCGGCGTCCTGGCGGGCGTCGGCGTCCGGGTGTTTGTCTTCAATGTCCAGTTGCAGCGCCAGCAGGGTGGTCAGCGCGCGGCCGGCCTCGGTGTAGGCTTTCTGGGTCAGCAGCATGCGGCGCACGTCCGGGTGGACGATGATGGGGTCCGCCGGCTTGTCCGGGCATTTGTCGCCGGTCAGCGAGCGCATTTGCAGGCGTTCGCGCGCATAGGCCAGCGCGCCCTGGAAGGAGGCTTCGCCTATGCCCAGGCCTTGCATGCCGCAGCCCAGGCGGGCGGCGTTCATCATGGTGAACATGCAGGACAGGCCCTTGTTGGGTTCGCCGATCAGGTAGCCCTTGGCGCCGTCCAGGTTGATCACCGCAGTGGCGTTGGCCTTGATGCCCATCTTGTGTTCCAGGCTGCCGCAGGCCACGGCGTTGCGGCTGCCGTCGTCATGAAACTTGGGCACGATGAACAGGGAGATGCCCTTCACGTCCTTGGGCGAGTCCGGCAGGCGGGCCAGCACCAGATGGATGATGTTGTCGGACAGGTCGTGTTCGCCGGCGGAGATGAAGATCTTGGTGCCGGTGATGTTGTAGCTGCCGTCGCCGTTGGGTTCGGCGCGGGATTTGAGCAGGCCCAGGTCGGTGCCGCAGTGCGGTTCGGTCAGGCACATGGTGCCGGTCCAGCTGCCGTCCACCAGTTTGGGCAGGTAGGTCGCTTTTTGCGCTTCGGTTCCGTGGGCATGAATGGCAGAATACGCGCCGTGGGACAGGCCGGGGTACATGGACCAGGCCACGTTGCTGGAGCACTGCATTTCCATGATGGGGAAGCCCAGCGCCTTGGGCATGCCCTGGCCGCCGTAGGCCGGGTCGCAGTCCAGTGTGGGGAAGCCCAGTTCACAGTATTGCTGGTAGGCTTCCTTGAAGCCCGGCGGGGTGGTGACGGATTTGGTGGAGCTGTCGTAATGACAACCTTCTTCGTCGCCCTGGCGGTTCAGCGGCGCCAGTTCGCTTTCACAGAACTGGGCGGCGGCTTCCAGGTAGGAGCGGAAGATATCCTGGGTGGCTTCTTCGTAGCCGGGCAGGGTGGGGATGATGTCCTGTACCTTGATCAGCTCGTGGAGCACGAAATCGAAATCCCGCAGCGGGGCTTGGTATGCAGGCATGGGTCTCTCCTGTTGGTTTTGCGCGGCCTGGGCAATCCGACCAGGTCTGTCGTGTTTGGATGCGCCCTGCGCTTGGGCGAACAATTCAAACGCTTGTTTAAATTATCGACGTGGCTTTGACAAGCTTTTCGCGTTTTCCCCGCCGCCGAGTGTGGTTTAACGGCAACGAGCGCGCACAAGGATCAAAAAATTCCAGATGACTTGGTTTAGACGCAAGGTACGCAAATGGGTTGCCTACCGGCACCATTGGTTTCAAAAGCCGGGCCTGCGCCGGCTGGCGCCTTACCTGGACCGGCCGGCGTATTGGTCGCTGAACCGCCGCAAGGTGGCGATGGGGGTGGGGGTGGGTTTGTTCGCCGGCCTGATGCCCGGCCCCACGCAAAAGGTGACGGCGGTGGCGCTGGCGTTGCTGATGCGGGTGAATCTGCCGGTGGCGGTGTTGTTCACGCTGTACACTAACCCTTTGACCGTATTGCCGCTGTATTTTCTGGCTTATGCTTATGGCAAGCTTTTACTGGGCAATCCGGCTGCGGGTACAATGACGCCGCCGCCTAATTGGGACCGGATGAGTTTGCCGGATTGGTGGCACGCCTGCCTGAATTGGCTGGCGGAGCTGGGCTGGCCCTTGCTGGTGGGATTGCCGGCGCTGGGCCTGACCTTTGCTGTGATCGGCTACGCGTTGACGCGGCTGCTGTGGCGCTGGGCGGTGATCAGCGCCTGGAAAAGCAGGCATTGCAGAACACTTTAAGGGGTGATTGTGGATCTGGTTGAAAAGCAGTTGTCGTCGGAGCTGGTGTATCAGGGCGGTTTTCTCAAGGTTCATAAAGACGAGGTGGCGCTGCCGGACGGCGCGGCGTCCACGCGCGAATACATTCTGCACCCCGGCGCGGTGGCGGTGCTGGCGCTGACGCCGGACGGCAAGCTGGTGCTGGAGCGCCAGTACCGTTATCCGACCGGCCGCGAGTTCGTGGAGATTCCCGCCGGCAAGATAGACCCGGACGAGGACCCGGCGGCCACGGCAAGGCGGGAGCTGCTGGAGGAAACCGGCTACGCGGCGGAGCGCTGGACGTATCTGGGCACCGCTTATCCGTGCATTGGCTATTCCAACGAGCGCATCAGTTATTACCTGGCGGAGGGGCTGAGCCAGCAGGGCAGCCGGTTGGACGAGGGCGAATTCCTGGAGGTGCTGGCGGTGCCGGTGGCGCAGGCGATGGAGATGACGCTGAGCGGGGAGATCTGCGACAGCAAGTCCATTGTGGGGCTGCACTGGTTGGCGGCGCATCAGGCCGGGAGGATGCCGGGTGTCGCCGTTTGATCCTTACCGGGATCGACGGCGCGGGCGCCGCATCAGCATGGGCTGCAAGGCCCGCATCCGTTCTTTGATCAGCGGCGAAACCCATTACGGCGAGTGCGTGGATCTGTCGGTGGACGGCATGGCGCTGCGCTCCTCCTTTGTGCCGCAGTTTGGCGAGCGTTTGTCCGTGATTGTGCTGGCGCCGGGCGTGGGCGGCATGCCGGGCAAGCCGCTGGAGGCGGTGGTGGAGGTGAAGCGCTGCAACGAGGTGCAGCGAGGCCGCATCTATGAAATCGGCGTGCGCATCGTGCAGCGCAAAGGCTGATCGCCGCCGTCCGCGCCGACGCGGCGCATTCTTTATTTTCCCTTCTCTTTTATTCGTCCGGCGGTTTGGTCTAAATCTTCTGATTGCCGCTCAGGAAACTATTGATTATCAAGGCCTTTTTTTGGGGTCGATTTCCGTTTACTCCCGCTTACACGCCGCTCGTCTCCCGTTACAAAAAAAAGCTGGCGGAATTCACCATCCATTTCAAATACTTGTATTGAATCTGGCTCACGATCTCATATTTTGTGTGCAGGCGCGGTTTTGCCCTGCCAAGCTGTGCGTTATGCTATACCCAGAAAAAGAAAGCCGGAAACAATGTGAATACTCTAATTCAGCAAGGGGAGCAGCGGATGCCGCGTGCATATCGTTTGCGCCTCTGCTACCTGCCAGGAGAGAGCCATGCACCCGGATATCTTCAGTCACTACGCTGCTCGTTACGACAAGACTCGTGAGGAGGAGTACACCATCCAGGAGTACCTGGAGCTCTGCAAGAAAGACCCCGGCGCTTATGCCACCGCCGCAGAGCGCATGCTGGCCGCTATTGGCGAGCCGGAGCTGGTGGACACTCGACATGATTCGCGTCTGTCCCGCATTTTTTCCAACAAAGTCATCAAGGTCTATCCCGCGTTCCGTGATTTCTACGGCACCGAGGAGGTGATCGAACAGGTGGTGTCCTACTTCCGCCACGCCGCGCAAGGCCTGGAAGAGAAGAAGCAGATCCTCTATTTGCTGGGCCCGGTGGGCGGCGGTAAATCGTCCATCGCCGAGAAGCTGAAAGAGCTGATGGAGCTGGTGCCGTTCTATTGCCTGAAAGGCAGCCCGGTCAACGAGTCTCCGCTGGCGCTGTTCAACTACGACGAGGACGGGGCGCTGCTGGAAGAGGAATACGGCATTCCGCGCCGTTATCTGAAGAGCATTCCCAGTCCGTGGGCGGTGAAGCGGCTGCATGAGTTCAACGGCGATATCGGCCAGTTCCGCGTGGTCAAACGCTATCCGTCGGTGCTCAAGCAGATCGCGGTGGCCAAGACCGAGCCGGGCGACGAGAACAACCAGGACATCTCGTCTCTGGTGGGCAAGGTGGATATCCGCAAGCTGGAGAAATACGCGCAGGACGATCCGGACGCTTACAGCTACTCCGGCGGCTTGTGCCTGGCCAACCAGGGTTTGTTGGAATTCGTGGAGATGTTCAAGGCGCCGATCAAGGTCTTGCACCCGCTGTTGACGGCCACCCAGGAAGGCAACTTCAAGGGCACCGAGGGCTTTGGCGCGATTCCGTTTGAAGGCGTGATCCTGGCTCACTCCAACGAGTCCGAGTGGAAGCAGTTCCGCAACAACAAGAACAACGAGGCCTTCCTCGACCGGATCTACATCGTCAAGGTGCCGTATTGCCTGCGCGTGTCGGACGAGATCAAGATCTACGACAAGCTGATCCGCAACTCTTCGCTGGGCCGCGCGCCGTGCGCGCCGGGCACGCTGAAGATGATGTCGCAGTTTGCGGTGCTGTCGCGGCTGAAAGAGCCGGAAAACTCCAGCCTGTTCAGCAAGATGCAGGTGTACGACGGGGACAACCTGAAAGACACGGATCCCAAGGCCAAGTCCATCCAGGAATATCGCGATTACGCGGGGGTGGACGAGGGCATGAGCGGCTTGTCCACGCGCTTCGCCTACAAGATTCTGTCCAAGGTGTTCAACTTCGATCACAGCGAAGTGGCCGCCAACCCGGTCCATCTCTTGTACGTGATCGAGCAGCAGGTTGAGCGCGAGCAGTTCCCGGCGGAAACGGAGCAGAAGTATCTGACCTTCCTGAAGGAGTACCTGGCGCCCAAGTATGTGGAGTTCATCGGCAAGGAGATTCAAACCGCTTACCTGGAAAGCTACTCCGAGTACGGCCAGAACATCTTCGACCGCTACGTCAGCTTCGCGGACTTCTGGATTCAGGATCAGGAGTATCGCGATCAGGACACCGGCGAGATCTTCGACCGCACTTCCTTGAACGCGGAGCTGGAGAAAATCGAGAAGCCGGCCGGGATTTCCAACCCGAAAGACTTCCGCAACGAGATCGTCAACTTCGTGTTGCGGGCGCGGGCCAACAACGGCGGCAAGAACCCCACCTGGACCAGCTACGAGAAGCTGCGCACGGTCATAGAGAAGAAGATGTTCTCCAACACCGAGGAGCTGTTGCCGGTGATCTCCTTCAACGCCAAGGCCAGCGCCGAGGATGCGAAGAAGCACGAGGACTTCGTCAACCGCATGGTGGAAAAAGGCTACACCGCCAAGCAAGTGCGGCTGTTGTGCGAATGGTATCTGCGAGTGCGCAAGTCCTCGTAAGCCATCGCTGATCCGGCGCCGCTCAGGCGGCGCCGGCAATCGCCCCAGCGGCCGCTGTCGCCGCCGGGCGGTGAATAATATAACAACAGCAAGCCAGGCGATGGCCGCCAGCGCGCGGCCGCCGCCGGCACAGGCAAAGCGAGGTGCTTATGTCCCACATCATCGATCGGCGCCTCAACGGCAAGAACAAGTCCGCGGTTAACCGCGAACGGTTTCTGCGCCGTTTCAAGGCCCAAATCAAGGAAGCCGTCGCCAAGGCGGTCAAGGGGCGCAGCATTACCGACATCGAGAGCGGGGAGAAGGTCTCGATTCCGGTAAAGGATATTTCCGAACCCGTTTTCCACCACGGCAAGGGCGGCATGACGGAAAACGTGCATCCCGGCAATGAGGAGTTCGTCAAAGGCGACCGCTTGCCGCGGCCGCAAGGCGGCGGGGGAGGCGGCGGCAGCAAGGCCAGCCAGGACGGCGAGGGCGAGGACGACTTTGTGTTCCAGCTGTCGCGCGAAGAGTTCATGAACGTGTTCTTCGACGACTTGGCGCTGCCCAATCTGATCAAGACCCAGCTGATGGGCATTGAGGAGATGAAGACGGTGCGCGCCGGCTACACCAACGACGGCACGCCGGCCAACATCAACATCGTGCGTTCGCTGCGCGGCGCGCTGGCGCGGCGGGTGGCGATGGCCGCGCCGACGATGGCCACGCTGGGCGACGCGGAGGAGGAACTCGACACCCTGATGGAGGATGACGAGGACAACACCCTGGAAATCCGCGAAAAACGGCAGAGCATCCACCGGCTGCGCGAGCGCATCGCCAGCATTCCGTGGATAGACCCGTTCGACCTGCGCTACAACAACCGGGTCAAGCAGCCCAAGCCCACCAGTCAGGCGGTGATGTTCTGCATCATGGACGTGTCCGGCTCCATGGACGAGCAGAAGAAGGACATGGCCAAGCGCTTCTTCATCCTGTTGTACCTGTTCCTGCAGCGCAATTACGAGAAGATCGAGGTGGTGTTCATCCGCCACCACACCAGTGCGGTGGAGGTGAGCGAGGAGGATTTCTTTCACTCGCGCGAATCCGGCGGCACCGTGGTGTCCTCGGCGCTCAACCTGATGGCGGAGATCGTCAAGAAGCGCTACGCCGGCAGCGAATGGAATATCTACGCCGCCCAGGCGTCCGACGGCGACAACTGGGACAGCGATTCCGCCAACTGCGGCCGCATCATGGAGGAGGACCTGCTGCCTTACTGCCAGTACTTCGCCTACATCGAGATCACCGAAGGAGAGCCGCAAAACCTCTGGTACGAATACTTGAAGGTGCAGGAACGCAACCGCCAGTTCGCGATGCAGAAAATTCGTTCGGCTTCCGACATCTACCCGGTTTTCCGGGAACTGTTCAAGCGCCAGCCGGCCAATGGCCGCGCCGCCACCGCTTGAGAATGTGTTTATGATCTCGCGAGCTAAGGCGAGACAAGGCGAAAACGAGCGAAAAAGCGGAATGTACAGGTGGTACATGAGCATTTTGAGCTTGGTTTCAACGCCGTATCGCCGACGCGCAGCAGATCGTAAACAGGTTCTTAGCGGTCTTGCCAAGGGGACAGCAACATGACACCCATTTCTACCGGGTCCGAATGGACCTTCGACCTTGTCGACGAGTACGACCGGCAGATACGCGCCATCGCGGTGGATGAATTCAAGCTGGATGTCTATCCAAATCAGCTGGAAGTCATCACCGCCGAGCAGATGATGGACGCCTACGCCTCGGTGGGCATGCCGGTCAATTACCATCACTGGAGCTACGGCAAGCATTTCGTCGCCACCGAGAAAAGCTATAAGCGCGGCCAGATGGGCCTGGCCTACGAGATCGTGATCAACTCCAACCCCTGCATCGCCTATCTGATGGAAGAAAACTCCATGACGATGCAGGCGCTGGTGATCGCCCACGCCGCTTACGGCCACAACAGCTTCTTCAAAGGCAACTACCTGTTCCGCGCCTGGACCGACGCCTCGGCCATCATCGACTACCTGGTGTTCGCCAAGAGCTACATCACCAAGTGCGAGGAGCGCTACGGCATCGACGCGGTGGAGGAGTTGCTGGACAGCTGCCACGCGCTGATGAATTACGGCGTGGACCGCTACAAGCGGCCGCAGAAGCTGTCGCTGGCCAAGGAGCAGGCGCGCCAGGAAGAGCGCGAGCAATACCTGCAAATGCAGGTTAACGACCTGTGGCGCACCATTCCCAAGCGCGACAAGGACGGCAGCGACAAGTCGCCGCCGCGCTTTCCGCCGGAGCCGCAGGAAAACCTGCTCTACTTCATTGAAAAATCCGCGCCGCTGCTAGAGCCCTGGCAGCGCGAGGTGGTGCGCATCGTGCGCAAGGTGGCGCAGTATTTCTACCCGCAGCGTCAGACTCAGGTGATGAACGAGGGCTGGGCCACGTTCTGGCACTACACCATCCTCAATCGTCTGTACGACAAAGGCATGGTCACCGATGGTTTCATGATGGAGTTTTTGCAGAGCCACACCAATGTGGTGTATCAGCCGCCGGTGACGGCGCGTTGGTACAACGGCATCAACCCGTACGCGCTGGGTTTCTCGATGTATCAGGACATCAAGCGCATCTGCGAAGCCCCCACCGACGAGGACCGCGCCTGGTTCCCGGACCTGGCCGGCACGCCGTGGCGCGAGTCCCTGGAGTTCGCGATGAAGAACTTCAAGGACGAGAGCTTCATTTCGCAGTATCTGTCGCCCAAGCTGATTCGCGATTTCCGTCTGTTCTCGATTCGCGACGACGATCACGACGACAAGCTGGAAGTGTCCGCCATCCACGACGACATGGGCTATCGCGACATCCGGGGCAAGCTGGCCGAGCAGTACAACCTGGGTTCGCGCGAGCCCAATATCCAGGTGTGGTCGGTCAATGTGCGCGGCGACCGCAGCCTGGTGCTGCGTCACACCATGCACAACAGGCGCCCGCTGGACGACAACAGCGCCAACGAAGTGCTCAAGCACGTGTGCCGGCTGTGGGGCTTCGACGTGAGGCTGGAGAGCGTGGACGGGAATGGCGATGTCAAGCAGAGCTATGAGATGAAATCCAATCTGGAAGGCGCGCGCGTGTAACGGCGGCGGCCTGTGATATAGTCGCAAACCCGGGGCTGGCGTCGTCGCCCCGGGTTTTTCATGCCGCCGGCGGATGCAACTTTCCCTCCGGGCTGCTCTCGAATTCCTATTTCGATTGAAGCCGCCGCCCAAGAGCCGGCTCAAATTTGCGAGCCGGTTTTCGTTGCGCTATGCGCAGCCGGCGCGCAGCGGACGTTGAATCAGCGGTCACAAGGGAGACGATATGGACCATGAGCATTGCGATCATCCAGCGCCGGAGCGCGAACCCAAAGTGGGCGTGGAGCGGTTGCGGCCGTTCGACAAGGAGGCGTTTGAGCGCGCGGTGACCGATTTGCTGACCGCGTGCGGCTTTCAGCCGCAAGGCGATCCGCACCTGGGCAAGACCGCGGAGCGGGTCAGCGCGTTCTGGCGGGACCGCCTGCTGGACGGCTACGCCGCTGATCCCAGCGAGGTGTTGGGCTGCGGCTTTGAAGACAACTCCCGCGAGATGGTCATTATCAGCAATATCTCCATCCACAGCCTGTGTCCGCATCACTTGGTGCCGTTCGAGGGCATAGCCCACGTGGCCTACATTCCGGGCGGGCGGCTGCACGGTTTCGGCCGCATCGCGCGCTTGATCGACGTGATCTCGCACCGTTTGAATTACCAGGAATGGATTTGCCAGGAGGTGGCGGACGCATTGGTGCTGCACGGCATGGCCAAGGGCGCGGCCTGCGTGATCCAGGCCAAGCAGATGTGCTTGCAGCTGGGGGAAAACCGGCGCGGCGCGGAGGCGGTGATCACTCAGGGCTTTGCCGGAGAAGTGAGCGAGGCCGACCGTGCGCGTTTTCTCAGCGAGTGCAAGCAGACGCCGCATCGCTGAATTCAGCTGCTAGCGAATCGGTTTTAATGGGAGTGGGGCAGCGGCACGAAGGCGCGCAAGGCGTGCTCCCGGCTGCTCAACTCCGCCAGCCGCACGCCGTAAACCGCTTCCAGTTTTTCCCGCCGCATGATCTCCGCCGTGGGCCCGAAGCCTGCGGCGCGCCCTTCGTTCAATAGCAGCACATTGTCGGCATGGCGCAGCGCCAGGTTCAGATCGTGCACCACCGCCAGCGCGCCGATATTCAGTTCGCGGCAGATGCGGGCCACTTGCGCCAGCAGCGCGTCCGCCATCGCGAAGTCCAGCGCGGCGGTGGGTTCGTCCAGCAGGAGATAGCGTTCCGCGTCCGCAGAAGCCAACAGCTGGCACAGCGCGCGCGCCAAGTGAGCGCGTTGCTGTTCGCCGCCGGACAGCGTGCGCGCCTGGCGTTGCGCCAGCTCCTCGGTACAGCTCAGTTCCATCGCCCGGCGGCAGGCATCGGTGGCATCGCCTAGCAGGTAGGCGCCGGACTGAATCAGCTCCAGCGTGCTCCAGCCCGCCGGCGTCAACGGATTTTGCTCCACCACCGCGCGTTGGCGCGCCAGTTCCGCGGCGGATTGGCCGCGCAGCCGCCGCCCGGCCATCCACACCTCGCCGGCGCTGGGGGCGTGCAAGCCGGCCAGCATGCCCAGCAAGCTGCTTTTGCCGGCCCCGTTGGGGCCTAGCACTATATTGAGTTCGCCCGGCGCCACGCGCAGGGAAACCGACTCCACCAAGAGGCGGCCCTGGCGGGAGAGGCTGACGGCGCGCGCTTCAAGCATGACTGTCCTTTTCCGCGCTTTGCCGCAGCAGCCACAGGAAGAACGGCGCGCCTATCAGGCTGGTGATCACACCCACCGGCAGCTCGCTGGGCGCCAGCAGGCTGCGCGCCAGCCAGTCCGAGGCGATGGCCAGCAGCGCGCCCAGCATGGGCGCTATCCAGAGCAACCGGCGCGCGTTGCCGCCCACCAATTGGCGAGCCAGGTGAGGGCCCATCAGGCCGATGAAGCCTATCATGCCGCAGGCGGACACCACCAAGCCGGCGGCCAGGGCGGCGAGAACCACCACCTGCCATTCGCGGCGGCGGACTTCAAAGCCCAAGTGAAAGGCGGCGGTTTCGCCCAATTGCAGCGCGTTGAGAAAGCGCCATTGCCGGTGCAGCGCCAGCCAGACCAGCGGCGCGGTCGTGCACAGCAAGAGGGTTTGCGGCCAGTCCACGCTGGCGAAGCTGCCCATCAGCCAGAAAATCACCACGCGCAAGGAGCCGTCGGGCAGGGTGGTGATCAACAAGGTCAGCAGGCTGCCCAGCAAGGAACTGATGGCCAGGCCGCTGAGGATCAGCCGGCTGCCGCCTTGTTGAGTCTGGCCCAGCATGCGGATCAGCAATAAGGAAGACAGGCCGCCGACAAAGGCGGACGCGGACACCGCGTAGAGGCCGGCGCCCAGGCTCAGCGCCGCGGCGGCGGCCAGCGCCGCGCCGCTGTTGATGCCGATCAGGCCGGGCTCGGCCAGCGGATTGCGGAAACGCGCTTGCACCGCCGCGCCGGCGCTGGCTAGCAAAGCGCCCGCGCTGGCGCTGGCCAGCAGGCGCGGCAGGCGCAATTCCAGCAGCAGCTGCCATTCCAGTTCCGGCGGAGGATGGCCGGCCAGCAAAAGGGACGCGTCCATGCCGCTGCCGTGCAGCAGTGAAACCAAGGAGAGCAGGATCAGGCCGACGGAGAGGCCCAGGGTCAGCGGAAGGAGGCGCATGGGAAGGGGGCGGGGAGCGGGCTCCCCGCCGGCGCTCAGCGCAGGCCCAGCACGTCCTGCATATCGAACAGGCCGTGCGGTTTGTCGGCCAGCCAGCGTGCGGCGCGCACCGCGCCGTTGGCGAAGGTGGCGCGGCTGGAAGCCTTGTGGCTGATTTCGACGCGCTCGCCGATGGCGGCGAACAAGGCGGTGTGGTCGCCGACCACGTCGCCGCCGCGCACGGTGGCGAAGCCTATGGTTTGCGGGTCGCGTTCGCCGGTCACGCCTTCGCGGCCGTAGACGGCGCACTCGTTCAAATCGCGGCCCAGCGCGTCGGCGATCACCTCGCCCATGCGCAGGGCGGTGCCGGACGGCGCGTCCACTTTATGGCGGTGGTGGGCTTCGATGATTTCGATGTCGTAGCCGTCGTTCAGTACCCGCGCCGCCATGTCCAGCAGCTTGAAGGTGAGGTTGACGCCCACGCTGAAATTAGCGGCGAATACAATACCGATCTTGTCGCCGGCGGCGCGGATCGCCGCCTTGCCGGCCTCGTCGAAGCCGGTGGTGCCGATGATCATCCGCACGCCGCGCTCGGCGCAGGCCGCCAGGTGTTCCAGCGTGCCTTCCGGTCGGGTGAAGTCGATGACGGCGTCGGCCCCTTCCAGCGCCTGGAGGAAGTCGCCGCTGATCTTGACGCCGGTGTGCCGGCCGATGAACAGGCCGGCGTCCTGGCCGATGAACTCCGAACCGGGGCGGTCCACCGCGGCGTGCAGCGCCACGCCCGGCGTGGCCAGCGTCGCTTCTATCAGGGTCTTGCCCATGCGGCCGCCTGCGCCGACGATCACCAGTTTCAGCGGGTTGGCGCTCATGGCTTGGCTTCCTGGGCGGGAGCGGAGGCGGTCAGCGGCGGGCGTTCGGCCGGCTGCGCCTGGCCTTCCACGCGCTCCAGCACGTCGCCGTTGAAGTAGACGGTCAGCAGGCGGTTGCTGCTTTTGTCCAGCTTGCCCTGCTTGATGTCGCTATAGGTGTAGTCCCAGCGGTTGGCGTGAAACGCGTCGGCCAGTAGCGGAGAACCCAACAGGAAACGCACCTGCGAGCGGGTCATGCCCGGTTTAAGTTTGGCTACGGCATCCTCTGTGACATAATTGCCCTGCTGGATTTCCATCTTGTGCGGGCTGAGCCAGTTCAGGGGGTTCATCGAACTGCAGCCGGAGAGGGCAATGACGGCGGCAAAAATCAGGGCGCGCATGATACTCCGTGACCGAAAAGTTATGAGGCGGTAATTAGGCAAAGCCGTGAAAAGGCTTTATCATGATCTGAAATCGACCCACTTTATATCACGATGAGCAAAGCCAGTCACCTTAAAGATATCGGCCTCAAGGCCACCGGCCCGCGTTTGAAAATCCTCGATCTGTTTGAGGAAGAGCACGCTGGCCACATGTCGGCGGAAGATGTCTATCGCAAGCTGCTTGCGGAAAATATCGACATCGGCCTTGCCACCATTTACCGCGTGCTGACGCAGTTCGAGCAAGCGGGCATTTTGGTGCGCCACCATTTTGAAACCGGCAAAGCCGTGTACGAGCTGAACCAGGGCGGCCATCATGATCATATGGTGTGCGTCAGCTGCGGCAAGGTGGTCGAGTTCTTCGATCCGGAGATTGAAGCGCTGCAAGACCGCATCGCGGAGCAGCACGGCTTCCGCATCGTCGATCACGCGCTGTACATGTACGGCGAGTGCCCGGACTGCCTCAACGCCAAAAAGGCATGATTCCCTGGCTCGGTCCTGAGCCGGTTTTCCCTCCGGTGCGGCTGGCTCTGCGCGAACCCAACGGTTTGCTGGCCGCTGGAGGCGATTTATCCCCGCAGCGCATCCTGGCTGCTTACTCCCAAGGCATCTTTCCCTGGTTTTCCGAAGGCGAGCCTATCTTGTGGTGGTCTCCGGCGCCGCGCATGGTGCTGTGCCCGGACGAACTGAAAGTCAGCCGGTCCATGGATAAAGTGCTGCGCAACCAGCGTTATGAAATCCGCGTGGACACCGCGTTTCGCGAGGTGATGTCGGCCTGCGCCGAACCCAGAACCCAGCAGCAGGGCACCTGGATCGTGCCGGAGATGGTGGACGCGTATTGCCGTTTGCACCGCTTGGGCTACGCGCATTCCTTCGAGACCTGGATAGACGGCGAACTGGCCGGCGGCCTGTACGGCATTGGTCTGGGCTTGATGTTCTATGGCGAATCCATGTTTTCCCGTCGCAGCAACGCGTCCAAACTGGCCTTCATCCACATGGTGCGTCATTTGCGCGAGCAGGGGGTGGCAATGATAGATTGCCAGATGCACACCCGTCATTTGCAGAGCTTGGGCGCCAAGCTGGTTTCGCGTCAGACATTTCTTGCTACTCTGAAAGAGAATGCCCGACGGGCGCAGCCCGCCGCGATGTGGAACTACCGGTATACCAATGAGCCATCGTGATCCCGGCCCGACAGTGGCCATCCATTTTTACGCCACCGCGCCCTATCCGTGCAGCTATCTGGCGGGGCGTCAGGCGCGCTCGCAAGTGGCGATCCCGGCGGAGGCGATCGATGGCGAGGTTTACAGCCAACTGGTGAAGCTGGGTTTTCGCCGCAGCGGCCTGTATACCTACCGTCCTTATTGCGACAGCTGCCAGGCGTGCGTGCCGGTGCGGATTCCGGTGGAGCGCTTCGCGCCCAGCCGTACTCAGCGCAAGGTGGCGCGCAGGCTGGAGGCGATGCAGGTGCGTTTGCTGCCGTTGGAGTTCAACGCCGAGCACTACGCCTTGTACCGCTGGTATCAGCAGTCGCGGCACGCCGGCGGCGGCATGTCGGACGACGATCCGCAGCAGTACTCGGAGTTCATTCTTAAAAGCGGGGTGGACAGCATGCTGGCGGAGTTTCGCCTGGACGGGGAATTGAAGATGGTCAGTCTGATCGATCGTCTGTCCGATGGACTGTCCGCAGTCTACACCTTTTACGATCCGGACGACGCCAAGTCCAGCCTGGGCGTGTTCAACGTGCTGTGGCAGGCGGAGCTGACGCAGCAGCTAGGGCTGCCGCACTTGTATCTGGGCTATTGGATACGCGAATGCCAGAAGATGTCCTACAAGGCGATGTATCAGCCCTTGCAGGCTTTGATGGATGGGCGCTGGGTGGAGTTGCCCAGGCCGCGGGACGAGTGAGAACCTGTTCAAGGTCTGCTGCGCTTCGTGAAGCGTTGCACGGTGAGTACGAGTTCAAAATGCTCATGCACCACTAGACCATTCCGCTTTTCGCTCGTTTTTGTCTTGCCTCGCTCTTGCCCGCGAGACTTTGAACAAGCTCTGAGGGAAATCATGTGAAAAAGCCGGCGCGAGCGCCGGCTTTTTTATTGCGGACACCGTCCGCCTTAGAGCCCGTTCGACGCCGTATCGCAGGCGCGCATCGGGTTCTCGTGCCGTTGCTTAGAACGGCACCACACGGTCGTTGCCGCCGCCGGTCAGCACGCGCACGCGCTGGTTGGCGGTGAACGGAATGTCGGCTTCCTGCACGATAGAGATCATGCGGCCGGAGCCGTCCAGCTTGACGGTGATTTCCAGGGCGTTCTTGGTCATGCCGCGTTGAGCGGCCTGTGCGCCGAAGCCGCCGGCCAGCGCGCCGACGATGCCGCCGGCGATCTGGCCTTTGCCGCCGCCGATATTGCTGCCGGCCAAGCCGCCCAGCGCGGCGCCGCCCAGGGTTAGCAGCTCATTGTTGCTGCCTTCCATTTTCACGTTCTGAACCGACACCACGGTGCCCAGCTGCACGGTCTGCGCCTGGCGCATCTGGCCCTTGGAATAGACGGCCGCGGAGTCGGAGGTGGCGCAGCCGGTGAGCACGCCGGCGCTCAGCAGCGCGATGGCGGAAAGACGAATCAGTTTTTTGGCGTTCATAAGAGTGAGTCCCATGTTTATATAAGCGAGCCGGTTTGCCCCGGGATTGTCGCCGCGGGCCTGTCGCCGGGGTTCCGGTGTCGGAGCGCCCGTGCGCGGCCGCGCATGCTGTTGTTTAGGGTTTGGCGCGCGCTGCGATCGCATTCGCGCATTCGGCCACCAGCGCCGGGCCTCGGTAGATCAGGCCGCTGTAGACTTGAACCAGGCTGGCGCCGGCATCCAGTTTTTCCACGGCGTCCCGCCCGGACAGGATGCCGCCAACTCCTATGATAGGCAGAGCGCCGTCAAGTTCCTTGGCTAATTTGCGAATAACTGTTGTCGAACGGTCTTTGACCGGCGCGCCGGACAGGCCGCCGGCTTGATCCGCCAGCGGATGGCCGGCCACCGCCTCGCGCGACAGCGTGGTGTTGGTGGCGATGACGCCGTCGATGCGATGCTCGGTCAACAGGCGGGCGATGGCAATGACTTGATCGTCGTCCAGATCCGGGGCGATTTTCAGCGCCAGCGGCACGTGGCGGCCGTGTTTATCGGCCAGCGCTTGCTGGCGTTGCTTCAATTGCGCCAGCAGTCGGCCCAGTTCGTCGCCCTCCTGCAATTGGCGCAGGTTCTTGGTATTGGGCGAGGAGATGTTGACGGCGACGTAGCTGGCGTAAGCGTAGACTTTGTCGAGACAAGCCAGGTAGTCGTCAGCGGCGTTTTCTATCGGGGTGGCGGCGTTCTTGCCGATATTGATGCCGAGCACGCCTTGGAATTTGCAGCGGCGCACATTGTCCAGCAGGGTGTCCACGCCCAGGTTGTTGAAGCCCATGCGGTTGATGATGGCTTGGTGTTCCGGCAGACGGAACAGCCGCGGCTTGGGGTTGCCCGGCTGGGGCCTTGGGGTGACGGTGCCGATTTCGATGAAGCCGAAGCCCAGCGCGGCCAAAGCGTCGATATGCGCTCCATTCTTGTCCAGCCCGGCGGCGAGCCCCACCGCGTTGGGGAAGGTCAGGCCCATGGCTTGCACCGGTTTGCGAGCGGCGCTTTGGCAGGTCAGCGCGCTCAGGCGCAGCTTGTGCGCCTGGTCCAGCATGGCCAGCGTCTGTTCATGGGCGGTCTCTGCGTCAAAGCGGAACAGCAGCGGGCGCAGAAGCGAATAGAGCATCTTGATTCTCCAGGCAGCAAAATGCCCGGCATTATAACCGGGCATGCGTGAGGGGGGATTAAAGAATCTGGCAGGCTTCGTCGAACTCGAAGCGCGGCGAGCGCGGGTAGAGCTTGTCGGCGGCGCCGTAGCCCAGGTTGACCAGGAAGTTGGACTTGAAGCGTCCGTCCGGGAAGAAGGCCTGGTCCACCGCGGCGTTGTCGAAGCCGGACATCGGGCCGCAGTCCAGCCCCAAGGAGCGAGCGGCCAGCAGCAGGTAGCCGCCTTGCAGGCTGCTGTTGCGCGCGGCGGTGGCCTGGATCGCCGCGTCGTTGCCTTCAAACCAGCTTCTGGCGTCGGCGTGCGGGTAGAGTTTGGGCAGGTGTTCGTAGAAGCGCATGTCCTGGGCCACGATCACGCATACCGGCGCGGCCATGGTTTTTTCGACGTTGCCTTCGGCCAGGCAGGGCTTGAGCTTGGCCTTGGCGGCGTCGCTTTGCACAAAGATGAAGCGAGCCGGCGAGCAGTTGGCGCTGGTGGGCGCCATTTTCAGCAGGTCGAACAGCTGGTGCAGCGTTTCGGCGCTGACCGGACGGTCTTGCCAGTGGCTGTGGGTGCGGGCGTTGAGGAACAGCTGTTCCAGCGCGGAATGATGAATCGGGGTGCTCATATCGTGCTCCTCTTGAGAAACAGGGGTGTTAGCGGCCATTGGCCATGGATGCGTCTTGCGGCGACAACACTTCGGCGTCGCTTAGCCCGCTCGCCAATACGGTGATGGCGACGCGGCGGTTGCTGGCGCGGCCGTCGGCGGTGGCGTTGTCGCCCACCGGGGGGGTGGCTCCGCGGCCCACCGCCACTAATCGCTCCGGCTTGATGCCGTTTTCCTGGAACAGGCGCACCACGCTGCCGGCGCGCGAGGCGGACAGCTCCCAGTTGGATGGGAAATAAGAGTTGCGGATGGGCACGGTGTCCGTGAAGCCTTCCACCCGGATCGGGTTGTCCACCTTGGCCAGTTGCAGCGCCATATTGGCCATCAGTTGCCGAGACTGTTCGTTGGGCTGCGCCTGTCCCGTGGGAAAGAGCGCGGTGTCGCGGATGTCGATGGTGACGCCCTTGCTGCTGTGCGTGATGGTGACCTGGCCGCTCTTCACCAGCGGGTCCATGACTTTGGCCAGATCCTGCGTCAGGTTGGCGAGCCGGGTTTTTTCATCGCCCTGGGCCGAGCCGGTATTGGCTTTTTTCTCGGCCTGATGTTCTCCCTTGACCGCCTTGGCTATTGGCTTGGTCTCGGGGATTTCTATCATGGTGTTGGCCCCGCCGCTGGGCGGGGTGGTGTTGACGCTGATGGTGGAGCCTGAACGGAAGGCGTCCACGATGGCGGAGGAGAGCACGCGGTATTTGCCCTCGTTGACCGAGGAGATCGCGTACATCACCACGAAGAAGGCGAACAGCAGGGTGATGAAGTCGGCGTAGGAAACCAGCCAACGTTCATGGTTCTCGTGTTCTTCTTCTTGCCGTTTTCTTCTGCGCGCCATGGTGTGCCTTGCCGATTGATCAGAACAGCTTGGTGTCGAACAGACTCTTCACGCCGCCGGCGAACTCCACGCCAATCTTGCGCGCCACGCGGCTGGACAGGTCGTCTTGCTGAGTATAGTCGACGGTTTTCTCCGCCTTGATCACGTCGCGCGCCACCGAGCGCACCGTGCCCAAGCCGTCGGCCAGGCCCAGCGGAATGCTTTTGTCGCCCAGCCACACCATGCCGGAGAACAGCTGCGGATCGTTGGCCAGGCGCTGGCCGCGTCCGGCCTTGACCGCCGCGATGAACTGCTGGTGGATGTCGTCCAGCAATTGTTGACGGATGGCTTCTTGCTTGGGGTTGACCGGGGAGAAGGGGTCGCCCATCGCCTTATTCTCGCCGGAGGTGCGGAGGCGGCGGTCAACACCCAGTTTTTCCATGGCGCCGGTGAAGCCGAAGCCGTCGGACAGCACGCCGATGGAGCCGACGATGCTGGCCTTGTCGACGAAGATCTTGTCGGCGGCGGAGGCGATGTAATAGCAGCCGGACGCGCAGACCTCGCTGACCACCACGTAGACCGGGACGGACGGGTGCAGCTTCTTCTGGCGGCGAATCTCGTCATAAGCCATGCCGGACAGCGCCGGGCTGCCGCCGGGGCT
Source organism: Chromobacterium sp. IRSSSOUMB001 (assembly GCF_023507765.1). Lineage (NCBI taxonomy): Bacteria > Pseudomonadati > Pseudomonadota > Betaproteobacteria > Neisseriales > Chromobacteriaceae > Chromobacterium > Chromobacterium sp. IRSSSOUMB001. The sequence continues at coordinate 311,170 of NZ_JALCYU010000005.1, read as the reverse complement.
GTTGGCGTCGATAATGATGCCCTTGGTGCTCTTGTCGCCGTAGGCGTCCGTCAGCGCCTGGCTTAGCTTGTTGGCGGTGTCGCTTTGGCTGTCGATCACGCCGTCCAGCGTGATGACGGCGGTGTGGCCGGAGCCGGAAAGGCCGGCGGCGGCCTTGTCCTCGTTGCGCATGAACAGGCTGAACAGCACGAAGCCGATGATGATCAGCCAGATCATGCGAAAGAAAATCTTCCACTGGCGGGCGCGGCGTTGTTCCACCAGCGCGGCGCTGGCCAGTTTTTCCAGCAATTGGCGTTCCCAATGGTTGGAGGTGTCGCTCATGTGTGGTGCTCCCTGAATAATTCCAGGAGTCTAGCAAAGTTCACGACGGCATGACATTGATGCAGATATTGCCGTCCTGCTCGAAGACGGGCACGGCGATCAGCCGCTGGCCGCGGCAGGGGCCGGACACGCAATAGCCGGTGTGTGCTTCGTAGCAGGCGCCGTGCATGCTGCATACCAGATAACGGCCGCTGAGGTCGAAGACTTCGCCATCGCGCAAATCCAGCTCCACCGGGATGTGGCGGCAGGCATTGACGTAAGCGTAGACCTTGCCGCGGTAGCGCACGGCGAAGGCGGGCAGCGGCGGCGCGCCGTCCGTCTGTTCGATCTCGAAGCGCCAGGCGCGGCCGCCGTCCTGAAGCTCGGCCGAGGGGCAGATTACCCGAGTTTCGGCAGCAGCCATGTCTGCAGCTCGGGGTAGGAATGGAACAGCGCCAGCGGTCCACAGCTTTCCAGGTGTTCGCTGTCGTGGGCGCCGAAGCTGACCCCCACGCTATGGCAGCCGGCGTTGCCGGCCATCAGCAAGTCGTGGCTGGTGTCGCCTATCATCAGCGTGCGGCGAGGGTCCGCGCCCAGCATCTCGGTCAGCGACAGCAGCATGTCCGGGTGCGGCTTGGAATGGCATTCGTCCACGGTGCGGGTAGCGTGGAACAGCGGGCCGAGTCCGGTTTGCTCCAGCAGGCGGTTGAGGCCGGCGCGGCTGTTGCCGGTGGCCACCGCCAGAAAAACGCCGCTGTCCGCGACGGAGTTCAGGCACTCCACAGCGCCGTCGAACAAGGTCACTTGATGCTGGTTGGCGTGGTAATGATGGCGGAAGGCTTCGGTCAGGCGCGGCAGCTGCTCGACGCTGGCGGCCGGGCAGGCTTGTTGCAGCGCCTCGGCCAGGCGCAGGCCGATGACATGGCTGGCCTGTTCGCGGCTGGGAACGGGAAGTGACAGGTCGGCGCAAGCCTGCTGGATGGACTGGCTGATGTGGGCGGTGGAGTCCATCAAAGTGCCGTCCCAGTCGAAAACGACCAGATCGAAGCGAATGTTCATCTCAAGACCTCAAGATTTTCAGGAAGCGCTCCAGTTCCGGCGGCAGCGGCGCTTCCAGTTTCAACGGCTCGCCGGTCAGCGGGTGGGGCAGGGACAGGCTGCGCGCGTGCAGGAACATGCGTTTCAGGCCGCGCTTGGCCAGTTCCTTGTTCAGCGCGAAGTCGCCGTATTTCTCGTCGCCGGCGATCGCGCAGCCGTTGGCCTGCATGTGCACGCGGATCTGGTGAGTGCGGCCGGTGCGCAGGTGCGCTTCCACCAGCGTGAATTCCGCAAAGCGTTCCTTGATCGCGAAATTAGTGTGCGCGTACTGGCCGTTTTCGGCGTCGCTGACCCGCACGCGGCGTTCGCCGTCCGGAGTGTGGAACTTGAACAGCGGCAGCTTGACCTGGCGGGCGTCCTCCGGCCACTGGCCTATGCCCAGCGCCAGGTAGCGTTTGTCCGGCACGTTGGCGCGCATCATGTCGTGCAGCTTGGTCAGCGCCGAACGCTTCTTGGCCAGCATCAGGAGGCCGGAGGTTTCGCGGTCCAGCCGATGCACCAGCTCCAGATAGCGCCAGTCCGGGTGGGCCTGGCGCAGTTGCTCGATCACGCCGAAGGACACGCCGCTGCCGCCGTGCACCGCCACGCCGGCCGGTTTGTCTATCACCAGCAGCGCGTTGTCTTCGTAGACTACCGGGAAGGTGGCGGCCGGCACGTTCTTTTCCGCGCGTTCGGCCACGCGGATGGGCGGAATGCGCAATTCGTCGCCGGCCTGCACGCGGTAGGCGGCGTCGATGCGGCCCTTGTTCACCCTCACCTCGCCGGAGCGCAGGATGCGGTAGATATGGCTTTTGGGCACGCCCTTGAGCAAGCGCACCAGGTAGTTGTCGATGCGTTGGCCGGCGTCGCCGTCGTCCACTTGGACGAAGGAGACGGAATCTTTGCGAATGTCTGTCATATTGCTTATACTTCTGGCGCTGTCCCAAGGTGTGTTGCACCAAGATGACGGCGAAATGTCAAGCCAAGGTCACGGCATGTTGCGTGGCGCTGCTGCAAGAGGTTAGAGACGGCCGGCAGGGATTTACAGACCCTGACCTGATGCCGCTCGCGACGTTTGCAGCCAAGGTTAACTCGCTCACCGAAAAGCAGCGATGGTAATGCATTTGTACGCATAACGCACTCACGAGTATTCCATTTCCTGATGCTAAGCCAGTCAGGAAATTTTGCAGCGAAGTTTGACCCGGCATGCTAGCCCCCCTGTACTGTATGTCCTGCCCTTTGAGGCAGGCCGGCGATCCCGGAGCGCCAATTGCGCACATGAGTCAGGTCTGCGTGTGATCGATTTTCAGGAAGTAGGCTTGTCAAAACTGTTTTTTTCGATCTTTACATCGACACTTCTTTCGGAAAGCGCCCATCAATAGTCACTGGGCCGTCAAATACTGGCTGCATCCCTTGCGTGAGTGCCGCGCAAGGAATGTAAATGAAACGCATGTTGTTCAACGCAACGCAGGCTGAAGAGCTGCGCGTTGCCATTGTCGACGGGCAGAAGCTCGTCGACCTCGATATCGAGACTGTAGGCAAAGAGCAGCGCAAGGGGAATATCTATAAGGGTGTGATTACCCGTATCGAGCCCTCCCTTGAGGCTTGTTTTGTCGATTACGGCACCGAACGCCACGGCTTCCTGCCGTTTAAAGAGGTGTCCCGTTCCTATTTCCAGGGCTATGATGGCGGCCGTCCGCGCATTCAGGACGTGCTGCGCGAAGGCATGGAAGTCATCGTGCAGGTGGAGAAGGACGAACGCGGCAACAAGGGTGCGGCGCTGACCACCTATATCAGCCTGGCCGGCCGTTACCTGGTGCTGATGCCCAACAACCCGCGCGGCGGCGGCGTATCGCGTCGCATTGAGGGCGAGGAGCGTCAAGAGCTGAAGGATCTGCTGTCGCAGCTGGAAGTGCCGCACGGCATGAGCCTGATCGCCCGCACCGCCGGCATTGGCCGCAATCTGGAAGAACTGCAGTGGGATCTGGGTTACCTGATGCAGCTGTGGCGCGCGATTGAAGGCGCGGCCGGCGCTCAGAACGCGCCGTTCCTGATTTTGCAGGAAGGCAGCCTGGTGATCCGCGCGATCCGCGACTATTTCCATCCGGACATCGGCGAAGTGCTGATCGACACCGAGGAAATCTACGATCAGGCCCGTCAGTTCATGAGCCATGTGATGCCCAACATGCTGTCGCGTGTGAAGCTGTACAAGGATCATGTGCCGCTGTTCTCCCGTTTCCAGATCGAGCACCAGATCGAAACCGCCTTTTCGCGCAGCGTGCAGCTGCCGTCTGGCGGCGCCATCGTGATCGATCACACCGAAGCGCTGGTGTCCATCGACGTCAACTCCGCGCGCGCCACCAAGGGCGCCGACATCGAAGACACCGCGGTCAAGACCAACCTGGAAGCGGCCGAGGAAATCGCCCGCCAACTGCGCTTGCGCGACCTGGGTGGCCTGGTGGTGATCGACTTCATCGATATGGAAAGCGCCAAGAACCAGCGCGACGTGGAAAACCGTTTGCGCGACGTGTTGAAGCACGACCGCGCTCGCGTGCAGATGGGCAAGCTGTCCCGTTTTGGCCTGCTGGAGCTCTCGCGTCAGCGCCTGCAGCCCAGCCTGGGCGAGACCAGCCACGAGACCTGCCCGCGCTGTCACGGCATCGGCTTCATCCGCGGCACCGAGTCCTCCGCTCTGCACATCCTGCGCATCATCCAGGAAGAGGCGATGAAGGAAAACACCGGCGCGGTTCACGCGCAGGTGCCGGTGGACGTGGCCACCTTCCTGCTCAACGAAAAGCGTTCCGAAATCCATTCGATCGAAGAGCGTCTGGACGTGGACGTGGTGCTGATCCCGAACATTCATCTGGAAACCCCGCATTACAAGATCGTGCGCGTGCGCCACGACGATCTGGCCGAAGCCGGCGAAGCGCCGAGCTACAAGCGGGTGGAAGTGCAGGAAGAAGACGTGATCACCAACTTCGGCCATGAAAAGCCGAAGCTGGAGCGCCAGGAAGCCGCGGTCAAAGGCATTACCCCGCAGCAGCCGGCGCCGTCGGTGGCGGCCAAGGCGGCTGAGCCGGAGCCTGGCCTGTTCGGCAAGTTGGGCGCTTGGGTCAAGAGCCTGTTCGCCGAGCCGGAAGCGGTCGCTCAGCCGGCCGAGAAGAAAAAGCCGGCGGCGCAGCCGCATCAGCGCGGCAACCGTCAGCGTAACGCCGAGCGTCGCCCGGGTGGCCAGGCGCGCCGCGAGCACGAGCAGCGCCGTCAGGGCGCCGACGAGGCCAAGCCGCGTCGTCCGGAGCGCGCCGAACGCGGCGAGCGTCAGGACGGCGAGCGTCAGGAGCGTCCGGAACGCAAGGAACAGCCGCAACGCGAAGAGCGGCAGGAGCGCGGCGAGCAGCCGCGCAACAGTCGCCGCCGCGAGCGCGAAAACGGCCGCGAAGGTCGTGAAAGCCGCGAGCCCCGCGAACTGAAGGACGCGCAGCGTCAGCAGCCGGCGCGCGAAGAAGCGCCGCAAGAGCGTCCGGAGAAGTTGGAAAAGCAGGAGCGTCCGCAGCAGGAGCCGCGCCGTCGTCAGGCGCCGCAGGCGGATGAGCAGGCTTTGGAGCTGAACAAGCCGGCGGCCGACGAGGTTCGCGCCGAGGGCGACGCCGAGCAGCAGGAGCGCAATGAGCGTCGTCGCCGTCGCAGCCGTCGTGATCGTCGTCGCGACGATCCGTCCGCTGCGCCGCAGGAAGAGGGCGCTGCTCTGCCGGCGGCGGAAGCTGCGCCGGCTGCGGCAGTGGCCGCAGTCGTTGTCGGCGCGGTAGCGGCGGAAGTCGCCGTGGACGCGGTGGCGGAAACGGTTCCGGCCGCGGCGCCTGAAGCCCCTGTGCTTGAGCCGGTGGTTGAGCCCGTTGTTGTCGAAACGGCGCCGCCGGTGCGGGAAGCGTTCGAAGCGGAGGCTGCGGCCCCCGTGCTTGAGTCCGCTGCGGCGGCTGAACCGGAATTGCCGGTAGTTGAAGCGGCTGCGGCGGCTGAGGCTGCTCCGGTTGTTGAGACGGCTCCGGTTGAAGTGGCTGTTGTGGTGGAGGCTGTCGAAGCGTTTGCCGCGGCGGAGCCGGCGCTTGCGCCGGAACCGGTTGCCCTGGCCGCGCAAAGCGAGCCGGAGCAGGCTGAGCCGGAAGTCGAGGCGCCGGTGGTGATTGAAACCCGCGCCGTGGCCGCGTCTGAACCGGTAAGCCTGGGCGGCTTGGTGATGGTGTCCACCAAGTCGGTGGTCGAGGCGCCCGCTGTGCAAGAGCCGGTGGTGCCGGCTGGGCCGCGTCGTCGCGACGTGACTCGCCAGGCTCAGCAAGAGGCCGCTCCGGCGGAGCTGGTGCAGGTGGAAACCCGCAATCCTTGAGCGCGGTTTGAGATCCGGGGCGCAGGCATTTTGCGCCCCGGGTATTGACGCTGCCTTGGTGCTTGGTTAATATACTCCTCTCTCGCAAGAGATGTTCCCTGATAGCTCAGTTGGTAGAGCGACGGACTGTTAATCCGCAGGTCGCAGGTTCGAGCCCTGCTCGGGGAGCCAAAATTCAAAGGCCACGCAATGCGTGGCCTTTTTCCATTTCCGCGCGTTCGTCGCGACCTTTTCCCTGTTTCTCGCAGCCCCGGCGCGCCTGTCCCGATTGATTGCGCTAAGCAATTTTAACAGTTTGCTTCCTATTTCATACGTCATATAACACAAGCTAATGGCAGGTTGTCTGTCTTGCCGGCGCGCTTGGGCGTGGCCATTTGGGGTTGCGCGAGGGGTTGGGCGGCGCGGCGTGAGGAGGCTGGGTGACGGAATTTCTGGTGGGTGGAGACGGTGTGCTGGATGACGCTGAACGGCTATTGTCCGATGTGCTGGAGGCGGTCCCGGTGGGGCTTGCTCTGATTGACGGCCAGATGCGTTATCGAATGCTTAATCAGCGTTTGGCGGAAGCCAACGGCTTGCCACGCTCCGCTCATCTGGGTCGAGGCGTGGCGGAAATGTTGCCACGGATCGGCGAATATTTGGAATCGCTGATGAGGCGGGTGATAGAGAGCGGAGAGCCGGTGCTCGATTTCTGCGTCAATTCCAAGGTGGGGCTTGGCGACGAGGGTGTGGTGAGAGAGTGGCAGATCAGCTATTTGCCGTATCGCGCATCGGCGGGCGAGGTGGTGGGGGTAGTGGCCGTGGTTCGGGATGTGGCGGCGGAGCGGCGCGCCGAACGTCTGCGCGGCGAGGGCGAGGCCCGTTTGCGCATGGTGGTGGACTCCGCCTTGGACGGGCTGGTGATGATAAATCAGAGCGGGCGGATCTTGATGGCCAATCATCGGGCGGAGGCGATGTTCGATTATCTGGGGGTTGGCATGGAGGGCCTCATGATTTCCAGTCTGGTGCCGGAGCGGTTTCGCGATGGCCATGGACGGTTGATCGAGAGCTACATGAGCCGTCCGGAGGCGCGAGAGATGGCGCGTCAGCAGGAGATTTTCGGGGTGCGGCGCGATGGAGGCGAGTTCCCGGCGGAAATCGGTCTGACCCCGGTGCGCGACGGTGGAGAGTTGCAGGTATTGGCCACCATTACCGACATTAGCGCGCGCAAGGCGGCGCAGGCCAGTCTGGAGCGGGCGTTGAAGGAAAAGACGGCGCTGCTCAACGAGGTGCATCATCGGGTTAAGAACAATCTGCAAGTCATTTCCAGTCTGCTTAATCTGCAAACGCGCTCGGCGCCGCCGGAGGCGGTGTCGGTGCTGACAGAGTGTCAGAATCATGTGCGCGCAATGGCGTTAATCCATCAGCTGTTGTATGAGCACGGCGATTTTTCTCGTATCCACGTGGGCGTCTATCTGGAGAGGTTGACCCAGTTGCTAAGCGGCAGCGTGTCGGACGCCGGGGTTCGCTTGCGTTGTCGCGGCATGGATGCTGTGGTGTACCTGGGCATGCAACGGGCGATTCCCTGTGGCTTGCTGGTGAACGAGCTGGTGACCAATGCTCTCAAGCATGCTTTTCCCGGTCGGCGCGGCACGGTGGAGGTGGCGTTGGAGCGGGAGGAGGGCGGGCGTTGCCGGATTCTGGTGTCGGACGACGGGGTGGGTATTCCCGAGTCAGTGAAGCTGGGGGAGGTGAGTTCGCTGGGTTTTCGCCTGATTCCCACTTTGGTGGGGCAGTTGAAAGGCGTGGCCAGGCTGTTGCGGCCCGAGGCGGGCGGTGCTTGTGTGGAAATCGTGTTCAGTGACGAGCCGGAGAACGCGGAATGAATATGGGCAACGGTTTGTTGATTGTTGAGGATGAGGGAGTGGTGGCGCTGGATTTGCAGACCAGCCTGGAGTCTTTGGGGTACCGGGTGCTGGGGGTTTGCGCCAATGCGGATGACGCGGTGCGACGGGCGGAGGCGGATCAGCCGGATCTGGTGTTGATGGATATTCACTTGGACGGCGATGTGCCGGGAACCGAGGCGGCGCGCGTGATACGCGAGCGCTTTCAGATTCCATCCATCTTTCTGACGGCTTACGCCGAGGACGATATGCTGCGCAACGCGGAAGTCAGCGCGCCGTACGGCTATTTGCTGAAGCCTTATCAGTTGCGCGAACTGAATGCCTCGGTGCGTATGGGATTGGCGCGGCGCAGGGCGGAGGTGGAGGAGCAGCGGCAGCGTCGTCGTTTGCGCATGGCGGTGGAGGCGGCCCGTTTGGGGGTGTGGGAATGGGGTGGTCGGCGCGGCGAGATGGTGTGGGTGGAGGAGTTTCTGGACGCGTTTCCATTCTCCGTCGCGAAGAACGGACGGCCTGCCCTGTTGGGCATGGCGGAGGCCGAGGCCGCCGAACTGGCTCGGGATCTGGGGTCGGGGCGGGCCTTGCAGAAAACGGTGAAAATCAACGCGGAGGGCGCGGTGAGGTGGGTTGAGTTGTGCGGGCGCAACTTTGCCGCGGAGGGAGAGTCGGCGCGTTGGGTGGGCGTGGCGCGGGACGTGACGGAGGCGTATCTGAGCGAAGTCAGGCTGAGGCAGGCCAGTGTGGTGTTCCAGGCCAGCGCGGAAGGCATTCTGGTGTTGGACCACGCGCGCCGCATTGTGTCTGCGAACGAGTCCTTTTACCGTTTGACGGATTTGAGCGCGGAGGAGGCCTTGGGGGAGGATCCGGACGTCTGCCTGCATGTGGAGCCGCACGGAGAGGCTTTTTACCGCCGTTTGGAAGGCGAGAGGTATTTTTGGCAGGGCGAGGTGATGTGCCGTCGCCGGAATGAGGTCTTTCCCTGTTGGCAGCATGCGTCGGTGGTGAGGGACGTTGAGGGAAGGGTGAGCCACTATGTGCTGGCGATCTCCGATATTTCGGCGATCCGCGCGGCGGAGGCGCATATTCACTTTCTGGCCTATCACGATCAGTTGACCGGCCTGGGCAATCGCCACTTTCTACAGGTGGAGCTGGAGAAGGAGATCATCAGAGCCAAGCGCCGTAATGAATGCATTGCGCTGCTGTTTATTGATCTGGATGGTTTCAAGGCGGTGAACGACGGCTGGGGGCACGAGGCGGGCGACGCGTTGCTGGTGGCGATGGCGGAGCGTCTGAGGCAGCATGTGCGCGGAGAGGATTTGGTGGTGAGGTTGGGTGGGGATGAGTTTCTGGTGGTGGCGCCCGGTCTGGATCGGGAGGGGGCTTGCGGCGTCATGGTGAGGCGATTGTTGACGGTATTGGCGCAGCCGGTGGCTTTGGATGGCGGAGAGTGCTCGGTGTCCGCCAGCATTGGCGTGGCTTTTTTTCCGGAAAACGGCGGGGATCTGGGTGGTTTGCTGCACGCGGCGGATCGGGCGATGTACGAGGCCAAGCGGGCGGGGAAAAACGAATTCAGGATGGCGGTTGAGTAATATTTGAGCCGAAAAGAATAAAAGCCGAAATCTTTCGATTTCGGCTTTTATATTTGGTGGAGATAAGCGGGATCGAACCGCTGACCTCTTGCATGCCATGCAAGCGCTCTCCCAGCTGAGCTATACCCCCGGTATTGCTGGCGTCCCCACGGGGATTCGAACCCCGGTTACCGCCGTGAAAGGGCGATGTCCTAGGCCTCTAGACGATGGGGACTGAATTGTGGTGGAGATAAGCGGGATCGAACCGCTGACCTCTTGCATGCCATGCAAGCGCTCTCCCAGCTGAGCTATACCCCCACGTATTGTCTTGCCCCTTCCCGGCTTATCCGCCCGGTCGGTCTCGACAGGAAGCGAACTATACCTAGGCTTTTCAGGCTGCGCAAGGCTTTTCTAAAAATATTTTCCCAGACGGCGGTGGGTGGTGAAAGAAGGCAAAGGGGGGAAGAGGCCGGGCTTTCATGCCATTGGTTTTGGAGGAAGCGGCCTGCTCGCTGACTACACCGTTCCGGGAGCGGCAAAGTCGTGATTTCCTAGGAAAAATCAGTTTTTTCCTATTCCAAGCCATTGGGGTGATGGAGATAGAATATTCAAAGAAAAACAATTTGCCTCCCGTATTGGCATAAAGAGTTAATGCCGGATGGCATTAAAGCCTGGGTCAGAACGACGGCTAATGATGGATGGCATAGACATGAGAATTGAGAGACAACGGTTGGCCGGAGTTGGTAACGGAAGTGGAAATCCGGCAAAGCTTTAGGAGGCGTGTATGCATAAAAAAGTATTGATCAACGAGGAGTTGCTGGATTCCTGCTCGGATCAGGCACTGAAGGACGCGGCGGTTTTTCTGTTGAATACGCTTACCGACCGCATTCAGCTGCGTCAACAAAAAGGGATAGAAGAAATTGAGCGGCTGGCGATGGCTTACGGCTTGATTCTGCCCAAGCTCTACGCCAAGAACGGTGTAACGCCAAAGTACCAGAACCCGGCAATGCCGCATCAGACTTGGTCGGGCCGAGGCCGGCCGCCGGTTTGGTTGGTGGAGGCTGAAGCGAGGGGGGAGGACCGGGAGCGCTTCGTGATCAAGAGTCAGAAGAAGTTGCAGGTATAGTAAGGCAGAGAGCCCGCCGTTGTCGCGCCGCGCCCCTGCTGGCGCGCGCCGGCGGGCTCATCGCGGTTCATTGTTTCGCCAGCGAGGGAGAGACCAGGCGAAAACGGCTGAGAACGCGGTATGGTCAAGCGGTACATGAGCATTTCGAAGCCGGTTTCAACGTCCGTTATCTATCCATCCCGCCGCCGCGCAGCAGACCATGAATAGGCTCTAAGCGTAGCAGGCTTTGAACTGGCGTTAAGGCTCCAGATGCTCCAATCGCATGCGCGCCCGCGCATCGCGTTCCGCTTGCCGCCTCCTGCTTTGCAGTGTGGTGGCGACAAAGTCCAGATGTTGCTCCACCGCTTGCTGCGCGGCGTCCGGCTGCTTGTCGCGGATGGCTTCCCAGATGGCCAGATGCTGCGCGCGCAAGGCGTCCGCCACCTCCCCCACGGCGAACAGATCAGCGATATTGTCCTTGACGTGCCGGTGCAGCATGGCAAGCAGGCTGCCGCTCAAATGCGCGAACAGCACATTGTGCGAGGCTTCCGCCACGGCTTGGTGAAAGCGCACGTCGGCCTGGGCCTGTTGCGCCAGATATCCTCCGTCGTAGGCGTCCTGCAATTGGCTCACGCAATGCTCCAGCCTCAGCAAGTCCGCCGGCGTGGCCCGGCTGGCCGCGCCGCGCGCCGCCGCGCCTTCCAGCACTCGCCGGAATTCCAGCAAATCGCCGTGCAAATCCTGATGTTGGTTCAGCAGCTTTTCCCAGGGGTCGGAAAACGCGGTTTCCAGCCGGTCCGTCACCCAGGTGCCGCCGCCCTGACGGCTGCTGAGCAGGCCGCGCGACGCCAGTTGCTGTATCGCTTCGCGAAGCGAGGGACGGGACACGCCGAACTCCTCGGCCAGCTGTCGTTCCGGCGGCAGGCGGTCCCCCGGCTTGAGCACGCCGTCCAGGATGCGTTTTTCCAGTTGTTCGACGATGACGTCGGAGAGTTTGGGGATGTTCAGCTTGGGATAGGCCATGGCGCCGGGCTTGTTCGTTCAGCGAAAGTGGTCAGACCAGAGTGAGTGCAGCTTACCACAGCCGAATGGGGAATCCGCTATCGTCATATTGACGGAGTCAAGCAATCACTCTAGAGTTATTTTAATAAATATAATTGGTCTTACCAATTTACAAAGGAAATCGGATGAAGCCTGCCAACGTCTATCTGTTTGGCACCTGTCTGCTCGACCTGTTTTTGCCGCAGGCCGGCGTGGACGCCATCGTCCTGCTGGAAGGGCTGGGCTTGCGGGTGCACTTTCCCCAGCGTCAGAGCTGTTGCGGCCAGCCGGCTTATACCAGCGGCCACCCGGCGGAAGCGTTGGCGGTGGCGAGGGCGCAGCTGGACTGCTTTGCCGAGGACTGGCCCATCGTGGTGCCGTCCGGTTCCTGCGGCGGCATGATCAAGCACCATTGGCCCAAGCTGTTCGCCGGCCAGCCGGATGAGGCGCAGGCCTGCGCGGTGGCCGCGCGGGTGGTGGAGTTCAGCGACTTTCTGCTCAACCATCTGGACTGGCGGCCGCAAGATCTGGGGCCGAAGGTGAAGGTGGCGGTGCACACCTCCTGTTCCGCCCGCCGCGAGATGAATGTGCATCTGTCCTGTTGGGCCTTGCTGGAGCGTCTGGCCAATGTCGAGAGGGTGACGCACGACCATGAGTCCGAGTGCTGTGGTTTTGGCGGCACGTTTTCGATCAAGCACCCGGATATCGCCGGGGCGATGGTGGCGGACAAGGCCGCCGCCTTGCAGGACAGCGGCGCGGTGGAGTTCATCACCGCGGACGGCGGCTGCCTGCTCAATATCAACGGCAAACTGGCCAAGGAGGGCAGGGCGTTTCAAGGCCGGCACCTGGCCAGTTTTCTGCTGGAGCGCGTGGGAGGCAAGGCATGAGCGCCCGCGACGCCATCCTGGCCAAGCTGCGCGCCGCGCCGCGCCAAGAACTGCCGCGGCCGGAGCTGGACGCGCATTTCCGGCGCTTTGCGCCGCCGCAGCACAGCCTGGCCGCTTTGCGGGGCTGGGCGCGGGCGATGCGGGCGGTGAAGACCGAAGTGTTGTGGGTGCGCGCCGACGATTGGCACACCCGCTTGGCGGTATGGATCGCGCAGCGGCGTCCGGCGTCCTTGCTGCTGTCCGACACCGCGCACGGCCGCCGCGCCGAGGCGGCGCTGCAACACTTGCCGACGCCGCCGGCTTTACGTTTCTTCGACCGCGAGGTGGATGGCTGGAAGGCCGAATTATTCGAGATCGAGGCCGCGTTCACCACGGCGCGTTGCGGCATCGCCGCCACCGGCACCCTGGTGCTGTGGCCGGACGCGCAGGAGCCGCGGACCATGAGCCTGGTGCCGCCGCTGCACATTGTCTTGTTCGACACCGCCACGCTCTACCCTGACTTCTACAGCGCGATGCGCGTTGAAAACTGGCAGGACGGCATGCCCACCAACGCCTTGCTGATTTCCGGGCCGTCCAAGACCGCGGACATCCAACTGACGCTGGCCTACGGCGCGCATGGGCCGCGCGAACTGCTGGTGCTGGCGCAATTGCCCGAGCACATCGATCCGGCGCAGCTGGAGCAGGAGGAGGCCCGGCCATGAGCGAGCACAAGATCGAACTCTATCCATCGCGCCAATTCAAGCAGCAGGCGCGCGCGGCGCTGGCCGACGGCGAGCTGCGCCACAGCCTGCGCGGGGCGATGGATTTTCTGATGGCCAAGCGCTTGTCGGCCTTCGACGATCCGGCGGAACTGGACGCCTTGCGCGCCTTGGGCGAGGCCATCCGTCAGCGCTGCCTGTCGCGCTTGCCGGACTTGCTGGAGCAACTGGAGGCGCGGCTGAGCGCCAACGGCGTGCAAGTGCACTGGGCCGAGACCGCGGACGAGGCCAACCGCATCATCCACGGTTTGGTAGAGGCGCGTTCCGGCCGCTTGATGGTCAAGGGCAAGTCCATGGTCAGCGAGGAGATTGAACTCAACCATTATCTGGAAGCGCGCGGCGTCGCCGCGGTGGAAAGCGATATGGGCGAGTACATCGTGCAGCTGGCCGGGGAAAAGCCCACCCACATCATCATGCCGGCGATACACAAGACCAAGGCCGACATCGCGCGCTTATTCCACGACAAGTTGCCGGACACGCCGTACACCGAGGACGTGGACGAGTTGATCCAGATAGGCCGCGGCGCGCTGCGCCGGCATTATCTGGACGCCGACGTGGGCCTGTCCGGCGTCAATTTCGCGGTGGCGGAAACCGGCACCTTGTGCCTGGTGGAGAACGAAGGCAACGGCCGCATGTGCACCACGGTGCCGGACTTGCACATCGCCATCACCGGCATTGAGAAAGTAGTGGAGAAGCTGGCCGACGTGCCGCCCTTGTACAGCCTGCTGACCCGTTCCGCCATCGGCCAGCCCATCACCACCTATTTCAATATGATCAGCGGGCCGCGCCGCGCCGGCGAAAAAGACGGCCCGCGCGAGGTGCATCTGGTGCTGCTGGACAACGGCCGCAGCCAGGCCTACGCCGACGCGCAGTTGCGCAAGACTCTGCAATGCATACGCTGCGGCGCTTGCATGAACCATTGCCCGGTTTACGCCCGCATCGGCGGCCACGCTTACGGCACCACTTATCCGGGGCCGATAGGCGAGATCATTTCGCCGCACCTGCTGGGCCTGGAAAACACCCGAGACCTGCCCACGGCTTCCAGCCTGTGCGGCGCTTGCGGCGAAGTCTGCCCGGTGAAGATTCCCATTCCCGAGATGCTGATGCGGCTGCGCGAAGAAAGCCAGCGTCCGGCCGACGAGGCGGTCAGCCATCCCTTACGCGGCCAGGGCGCGGCGGCGAGCGCGGCGGAGCGGCTGGCCTGGAAGGGCTGGCGGCAGGTCCACGCCTCGCCGCGGCTATACCGCTGGTTTGGCTGGGGGGCCACCCGGCTGCGCAAGCTCGCGCTTGGCGGTCAACTGGGCTGGACCCAAAACCACGCGCCGCTGACGCCCGCGCCCAAGACTCTGCACGAGCTGGTGTGCGAACGCGAAGCGCGTCGCGGCGACGGGGAGCCGGCATGAGCATGAGTCCGGCGCATCAGGCTTTCCATCGGGATCTGCTGCAAAGCATGCCGGCGGCGCGCATCCACACCGATCCGCTGTCCACGCTGGCCTACGGCACCGACGCCAGCTTCTACCGGCTGCGGCCGCAAATCGTCGCCCGCGTCGACTGCGAGTCGGAAGTGGCGGCCATCCTCGCGCTGGCGCGCCGCCACCGGGTGGCGCTGACTTTCCGCGCCGCCGGCACCAGCTTGTCCGGCCAGGCGGTCAGCGATTCGGTGCTGGTCTTGCTGGGCGACGGCTTCAACCACGGCCAGGTATTGGACGACGGCGCGCGCGTCCGGCTGGGGCCGGCGATGATAGGCAGCCACGCCAACGCCTTGCTGGCGACTTACGGCCGCAAGATCGGCCCGGACCCGGCGTCGATCAACAGCGCCAAGATCGGCGGTATTGCCGCCAACAACTCCAGCGGCATGTGTTGCGGCACCCGCGACAACAGTTATCACACCTTGGCGGCGATGCGTTTGTTGTTGTTGGACGGCGCCGTGCTGGACACCGGCGACGCCGCCAGCGTGGCGGCTTTTCGCCAGTCCCACGCCGCGCTGCTGGCCGGCTTGTCCGGCCTGGCCGCCGAACTGCGCGCCGATGAGGCGCTGGCCGAGCGCGTGCGCCGCAAATACCGGCTGAAGAACACCACCGGCTACGGCATCAACGCCTTGCTGGATTTCGACGATCCGGTGGACATGCTCAGCCATGTGTTGATCGGCTCCGAGGGCACGCTGGGCTTTATCAGCGAAATCACCTTCCACAGCGTGGTCGAGCATCCGCACAAGGCGTCGGCGCTGCTGCTGTTCGACGCGCTGGAGCCCTGTTGTCGCGCGGTGTCGGCGCTGAGCGCGGCCGCGGACGCCCACGGCGTGGCGGCGGTGGAACTGATAGACAGCCGCAGCCTGCGCGCCTTGCACGGCAAGCCGGGGCTGCCGGATTTTCTGGCGCGGCCGTTTGGCCCGGACGAGGCCTGTCTGTTGATTGAGGCGCGGGCCGGTTCCGAGGCGGAACTGGAGCGCCATTGCGCGGAGATAGAGGGTTTGCTGGCTGGTTTCGGGCCGCGCTTGTCCAGCGGCTTCAGCCGCGAGGCCGCGGTATGCGACAGCTATTGGGCCTTGCGCAAGGGCTTGTTCCCGGCGGTGGGCGCGGTGCGTCCGCTGGGCAGCACCGTGGTGATCGAGGATGTGGCTTTTCCGATTCCGCTGCTGGCCGACGGCGTGGCCAGGCTGACCGCCTTGTTCGACCGCCACGGCTATCACGAGGCGCTGTTGTTCGGCCACGCGCTGGACGGCAATCTGCATTTCGTGTTCGCGCCCAGCTTCGACAATGAGCGCGAGGTGGCGCGCTACGACGCCTTCATGCAGGACGTGAGCGCGCTGGTGGCCGGCGAATACGACGGCTCGTTGAAAGCCGAGCACGGCACCGGCCGCAATGTCGCGCCCTTTGTGCGTCAGGAATGGGGCGACGCCGCCTGGAACATCATGCGCCGCATCAAGGCCTTGTTCGATCCGGACGGTCTGCTCAATCCCGGCGTGATCATCACCGACAACGACCGGCTGCACCTGGAAAACCTCAAACCCCTGCCGGCGGCCGATCCTGTCGTCGACCGCTGCATCGAGTGCGGCTTTTGCGAGGCGGCCTGCCCGTCGCATGGGCTGACGCTGAGCCCGCGCCAGCGCATCGTCGCCTGGCGTCGCATCCAGCAGTTGAACCGCGACGGCGACGCGGGGGAAGAGTTGGCCGCGCTGCGCGCCGATTTCCGCTACCGCGCCATCGATACCTGCGCCGCCACCGGCATGTGCGCCACGCGCTGCCCGGTGGGCATCAATACCGGCGAACTGATGAAACGGCTGCAAGGCCCGTCGCCGCGGCCCCGCGCCGCCCGCTTTGCAGCCCGCCACATCGGCGCCGCCGCCGCCGCCGTTCGCGCCGGCCTGGCGCTGGCGCATCTATTCGGTCCGGAGCGGCTGCATCGCATCAGCCTGCGGCTGCGCCGCCGCCATAAGGTGATTCCCCTGATTCCGGCGCATCTGCCGCGGCCGGCCGGCCGTCTGCCCGCCGCTATTGGCGGCGACGGCGAGCCGGTGGTGCTCTTTCTCAGCTGCGTCAACCGAGCGCTGGCCGTCGACGCCGCCGGCGGCAACGCGGCCGCGCCCACCTTGGCGCTGTTGCGCCGCGCCGGCTTCAACCCCCGCTATCCGCCCGGCCACGACGGCCTGTGCTGCGGCCAGCCTTTCGTCTCGTCCAATGCCGCCGAGGCGCTGGACATCAGCCAGAACGCCTTGAACCGGGCGCTGCTGACGGCCAGCGAAGACGGCCGGCATCCGGTGTATCTGGACAACGGGCCGTGCGCGGCGCGCATCCTGTCCGCCCAACGTCAAGGCCGGCTGGACGCCAGGCTTCGGCTGTTCGACGCGGCCCGATTTCTGGAGGCTTTCGTCGCGCCGCGGCTGGCGGTGACGCGCAAGCTGGAGCAGTTGGCGCTGCACATTCCTTGCAGCGCCGCCGAGATGGGCGCGGCGGAGGCGCTCACGCGGCTGGCCGGCCTCTGCGCCGAGCGGCTGACGGTGCCGGACATCGCCTGTTGCGGCTTTGCCGGAGATAAGGGCTTCACCGTGCCGGAACTGAACGCGCACAGCTTGCGGCGCTTGCCGCCGGCCTTGCCCCCCGGCTGCCGCCACGGCGTGTCGATGAGCCGCACCTGTCAGATCGGCCTGAGCGAACACGCCGGCTTCGAGTACCGCAGCATCGAGGCGCTGCTGGATTTTTGCACCACCCCAAAAAGCGGCCCGCTATGAAGGCCGCATCGTTGGCGCCGCCGTCCGGGAGGACGGCCGGCTCCGAGTTGAAACGCCCGTAAACATCCTTCCCTGAGCGCATTCCGTCCACACGGCCGCGGCTAGCCCGCCGCCGCGCGGCGTCCCGTGCGCGCAAGGAGAAGGAGAGACTACAGAGGAGACATCATGGTTTGGACCCAAAACTACTTTCCGTCCGGAGGCATGGCGCTGTCGGCGCTGATGGCGGCACTGCCGATTATTTTCTTTTTCCTGGCGCTGGCGGTGTTCCGGCTCAAGGGGCACGTCGCCGGCAGCCTGACCGTGTTGCTGGCGCTGCTGGTGGCCACGCTGTTCTACGGCATGCCGGCGGACATGGCGCTGGCGGCCGCGGGTTTCGGCTTCGCCTACGGTCTGTGGCCCATCGCCTGGATCATTATCGCCGCGGTGTTTCTGTACAAGATCACCGTCAAGACCGGGCAGTTCGACATCATCCGCGCTTCGGTGTTGTCCGTGACCGAGGATCAGCGTCTGCAGATGCTGCTGGTGGGCTTTTCCTTCGGCGCTTTTCTGGAGGGCGCCGCCGGCTTTGGCGCGCCGGTGGCCATTACCGCCGCGTTGCTGGTGGGACTGGGCTTTAATCCCTTGTACGCGGCCGGCCTGTGTCTGATCGCTAATACCGCGCCGGTGGCTTTCGGTGCGATGGGCATCCCCATTATCGTGGCCGGCCAGGTGACCGGGCTGGACCCTTTCGCCATCGGCGCCAAGGCCGGTCATCAGTTGCCCTTCTTGTCGGTGCTGGTGCCGTTCTGGCTGGTGATGATGATGGACGGCCTCAAGGGCGTGCGCCAAACCTGGCCGGCGGTGCTGGTGGCGGGGGGCTCTTTCGCCGTCACCCAGTATTTCACCTCCAATTACATTGGGCCGGAACTGCCGGACATCACTTCGGCGCTGGTGAGCCTGGTGTGCCTGACGCTATTCCTGAAAGTATGGCAGCCGCGCGAGATCTTCACCTTCGCCGGCCGCCGCGCGCCCAGCCCGCGCCAGGCTTCCGGCTTTAGTCTGGGACGGATCGCCCGCGCTTGGGGGCCGTTCCTGATCCTGACCGCGTTAGTGACCTTGTGGAGCCTGAAGCCGTTCAAGGCGCTGTTCGCCAAGGGGGGCGCGCTGGAGCATTGGGTGTTGAAGTTCCACGTGCCGCATCTGGACAATCTGGTGATCAAGACCGCGCCGATCGTGGCCGTGGACAAGCCTTACGAGGCGCTGTACAAGCTGGACCTGCTGTCGGCGGTGGGCACCGCTATCTTCGTCGCGGCATTGCTGTCCATTGTGCTGCTGCGTTTCCGGCCGGCGCAGGCTGTCGCCGCCTTCGGTGAAACCCTGGCCGAACTGAGGCGGCCCATCTTGTCCATCGGCATGGTGCTGGCCTTCGCTTTCGTCGCCAATTATTCCGGCATGTCCAGCACGCTGGCGCTGTGCCTGGCCAATACCGGAAAGGCCTTTCCTTTCTTCTCGCCTTTCCTTGGATGGCTGGGGGTGTTCCTGACCGGCTCCGACACCTCGTCCAATGCCTTGTTCTCGGCCTTGCAGGCGTCCACCGCGCATCAATTGGGCGTGTCCGACATCCTGCTGGTGGCGGCCAACACCACTGGCGGCGTCACCGGCAAGATGATTTCGCCGCAATCCATCGCCGTGGCCTGCGCGGCGGTGGGCTTGGTGGGCAAGGAGGCGGACCTGTTCCGCTTTACCCTCAAGCACAGCCTGATCTTTTGCAGCCTGGTGGGGGCGATGACTTACGCGATGGCCTACTTCTGACAGACAGTCTCAAGACCCGGCGGGCCGGTGGTGCCGACCCCGCCGGGTTGAGGCCTGGTTTGTCGTGAGAACCTGTTTACGATCCGCTGCGCTTCGTGAGACGCGGCACGGTGAGTACCGCTTCGAAATGCTCATGTACCACATGACCATTCCGCTTTCTCAGCGGTTTTCGCCTTGTCTTGCTCGTGCTCGCGAGATCGTAAACAGGCTCTTTAGAGAATTTCCTGGTTTTCGCAGAAAAAGCTGATCGAGTCGAAATTGACTTGGGTGACATGGTTGGTGACCGGCACCATATTGATCAGGTGACGGGTGCCGATGTCGAAGATGTGGTATTCGCTGGCCAGGCTACCGTATTCGGACGGCGATTTGGTCTTTTTAACGATGGTGACCGCGTTGGCTTCTCCGTTCCACCCGTAGCTGGTTTTGAACTGCAGCAGACGGTTGATGTAATCGCCGGTGGGCGAATGCAGGAAGAAGTGGATGGTCTCGTTCTTCATGTCCAGGTCGATGAATCCGCTGGTGGTGGCGACTTCGCCGCTGTGGCGCGGGAAGCGCAGCTCGGAGATGCGAGCGGTGCAGATGGTGCGGCTGTCCATGATGTAGTTGCGGCTGGCATAGCCCAGGTAGAGCGCGACCAGAAACAGTCCGAGAGCGATCAGAAAACGATTTTGTTTTTGCAATTGAGATCGCTCCCGTATTTCTTGTCGCACAGATAGCTCGCCGTGCACTTGCCGCTTTTGATGTAGAAGGCGTCGCCGCCGCTTTCCGGCAGCTTGGGCGCGTCGCGGTAGACATTGCCCACCACGAACAGGCTGCGCGCGCCGTCGCGCATTTTATGAATATTCATTTGCGGAATCCACCAAGAGGCATGCCAGCCCAGCAGCAGGCCTAGGGCGATGATAGCCAGCGCGGCCAGTGCCTGGCGGCGATCAATGCGGGCCGGCAAACGCCAGCGGGTTTTGCGACGGTGTGGCGCGGGCGCGGGGCTGGTCTCCAGCGGGCCGGCTTCCGTCGCCGGCGACGGGCCGTCGGCGTCCGCCTCCGCCTCCGCCTCCGGTTCCAGTAAGACGAAGGCGCCGACGAATTGGCAGCCGCGTCTTGGAATGGTCTTGATGATCTTGGGGTCTAGGCCGCTTTTCTCAAGCTGCGCGCGCAGATCGAACACCAGCTTGTGATAGCTGGAGTCTGTGACGATGGTTTTCCCCCATACGTTTTCAATTAGCTCGTTTTTTTCGAACAGCCCGGAGAGCAAGAGCTTGAGCAGCAACGCTTCGTTGTACTTCAAGATGATCTTGTCTTGATCCCAGGGCAGCAGGCTGCCTTCATCAGGGTCGAAGACGACTTTGTCTTCAATATGGAATCTCATTTTTATAATCTTTCTGTCCACGCGAAGGCCGGTATTGGAAAATTTGATATTACGGCCAATAGCGGGGTCGGCGATATTTTAAATTACCCCATAGGTAATTTGCTCTAAATCGATTATAGATAGCAATACCCAACTGCCAAGCTGGCCTTGCCAAGTGGTGCTGCGGGGGAGCCGAAAGGTAAGCGGAAATGACAAGAGCGCCGGGGGCGCTCTTGGTTTGACGTGAAATATTTTCCAACAAAATCCGCTTCTT
Organism: Chromobacterium sp. IRSSSOUMB001; assembly: GCF_023507765.1. Lineage (NCBI taxonomy): Bacteria > Pseudomonadati > Pseudomonadota > Betaproteobacteria > Neisseriales > Chromobacteriaceae > Chromobacterium > Chromobacterium sp. IRSSSOUMB001. The sequence goes on along the minus strand of NZ_JALCYU010000005.1, from coordinate 290,538 downwards.
TTCAAGAGGATGGCTGTCGCCGCAGCGCGGGTCGTGGGCGCGGGCGCGCGGCGAAATCTGCTGGAACTCAGGCCTGTTGGGCATTGCCGCCGGGATGGCGGCGCTGGGGAATGATGCGTATTCGACGTGGCCTGTCCGCAACGAAAACCATGAATTTGGCAAAAGGCCTGAGTAGGGGGCGATGACTACGGAATTGTAGCGTCCCGATTACAGCGCTCCGGCGCGGTAGCGGGGCGGAAAAGGTCCGTATTGGCCAATCCGGCGAGTGCGGCGTTTGAAAATCAGGGGCGGAAAACCGTCAATGAAGATAGGCGGGCGCTATCTAACTAGGATTGGATGGAATAGATGGGGCAGTGAAATGGCGGAGCCGGCTTTTTTAAGCCGGTCCCGCCTTTTTTTCAATGAGTGGATTTAAGCTGTTTGATTTCTTGTTGCGCCAGAAGCAGCTCTTGCTCTATCGCGTTAATTCTTTTATCTCTGCTGTTAAGTTCGTTTAACAGTTGCTCGCTCAGCAATTGGGCCTGGTCCAGGCATAGGATCAGAGCGGAGAGTTTCGCACTGTTGGCGAGTTGCTCCATTAGCGGAGCGCCGGCGTTGGCGTGGTCTTTGTTTTTATATTGCATGCTGAATGATGTTGTGTCGTTATTCAATACATTTAGGCTGACGAAATCGGATTTCGCGCCCACGGAACAGAGTGCAGATCATAGCATGCAGTTTGGATGGATGGGGGCGCAAGGCTTGAGAATTAAGCTTTTTGCCAGGGGTGGTAAGGAATGATAATGATTGATGAGGCAGTTCCGGGCCTCTCTTTGGGGCTGTGTTGGACATTTCCGGTTCTTTCAGGATGGCTATAACGATAATCATTTCTAATGGCTGATAATAAATTGTACTGGTTAAGATAAAGACATTTAGTATCAATGAGGTTAAGCTGACTGCTCATGTTTTTGGGAGGCAAGTGGCCATGTTAATAGCGAGAAATGAAAAGGTATTGGAGGGCTTGGCCCGGGAGCGGCAGATGATTTGGCGGCAAGATCTGGAGAGCTTGACGGTGTATATAGAAAACCTGATCAGAAAAACCAGCGCCATGGGTGCGGTGGTGCCAGGTTTATATCGCGCCTTGAGAATATGCAGTGTCGCATTAAAAGGCGGCGGTGTGGGCGGTAAAGTGTATCTGACGCGCAAAGAGCGTTTGGATATTTATTGGGCGGTAAAATCAGAATCCTTTTCAGTTTGATTTTTGGTCAGTAGTGGCGTGTATTTTTGGATTGGGAAATGAATAGTGTCGCTGATCGGCTTTGTATGTTGTCGGGTATTTAGCATTGCTTTGTTCTGGTGCGGAATGAAAGCGCTGGGCATTGGCGTGTTGATGCTGCTCTTGCATATTGGCAAGGAGAAAGCGTTGAATGCGCCGTTGCGGCGCGAGTGAGCGCCTGCGCCTGGTTTGTGGCAGCAAAGTCAGGCGCGGGTTTCTTCTCGCCTTGCCGGAGCGGGTGTAAGTAAGTAGACATTTTCGGATTGAAATGAAATAGGGCCGCGTTGTGATAACGCGGCCCTTTTGGCGTGAGGAGAATCCGGCCAGTGCAAGCCGGCGTCGCCTAGCGCAGCGGATCGTAAGCCGGTTCTCAGAGCCTGTTCAACGCCGTATCTCCAACGCACGGCAGACTTTGAAGATTCTCAGAGCCTGTTCAACGTCTCGCGAGCAAGAGCGAGACAAGGCGAAAACGGCCGAAAAAGCGGAGTGTACAGAGGGTACATGAGCATTTTGAGGGTGTTTTCAACGCCGTATCGCCGAAGCGCAGCAGACTTTGAACAGGTTCTCAGAATACGCGTTGGCCGGCGCTCCATACCTGGCGCACCAGCGGGATGCCGTCCCGTTCGCGCGCCTGAACCAGATCCGCGCGCTGGCCTAGGGCGACGGCGCCGCGGTCCGCCAGGCCCACCGCTCGCGCCGGGTTGCGTGTGACGGTGGCTATTGCGCGGTGCAGATTCCAGCCCGGCTGGCGGCCCAGCAGATAGGCGGCGTGCAGTAGGCTGGCTGGCACGTAGTCGGAGGACAGGATGTCCAGCAGGCCGTGGCCGGCCAGCTCCAACGCGGCGACGTTGCCGGAGTGGGAGCCGCCGCGGACGATGTTGGGTGCTCCCATCACCGTCATCAGTCCTTGGTCGCGCGCGGCACGGGCGGCGGCCAAGGTGGTGGGAAACTCTGACATGGCCACGCCGTCGCGCACCGCCTCGTCGATATGACTGAGTTCGGTGTCGTCGTGGCTGGCCAGCGCGACGCCGCGGGCGCGGGCCAGCTCCACCACCGCCTGGCGGTGGCGGCCGGCGTATTGCCGCTGCTTGAGTTTGCGCTGTTCCACCGCGGCGAGGAAGGTGTCGTCGTTCCAGCTGACGTTTTTCTTGGCGTAGTACTTCTTGTATTGTGCCAAGTCGCGGTATTGGCGCTGGCCTGGGGTATGGTCCATCAAGGACACTAGGCGCACCGCCGGGTGGCCGATCAAGGGCGACAGAGCGTCCAGCAATTGGGGATAGGCCAGTTCGCAGCGCAAGTGGAACAGATGCTCGGCGCGGAACACGCGCTGGCGCATGCCGGCGTCTATCGCCTCGAAGGCGCTTTGCAGGGTGTCCAGCCGCACGCTGTCGCCTTCCAGATCGCCCACCGACAGGGCGTCCAGCACCGTGGTGATGCCGGCGGCCACGCATTGCGCGTCGTGGGCGACCACCGCCGGCAGCGTGGGCCACAGCACGCCGTTGCGCGGCATCAGGTGTTTCTCCAGATTGTCGGTATGCACTTCCACCAGGCCGGGCAGCAGGTCGTCGCCGTTCAGGTCCTCGCTATGCGGCGGCGGCGCGCTCAGCGGCCGCGAGTGGATGGCGACGATGACGCCGTTGTCGATCTCCAGCGCGCCGCGCTCAAGAGTGTCGTCGGCCAGGATCAGCCTGGCGTTGTTCAAGATCCGTTTCATGCTAGGGCTTCCGGTTTGTTTGCCAGCGGTACTTCAAACACGCGGTGGGCGACGGCGTCGCGGGTGGCCTCGTCGTGGAAAATGCCCACCAGCGCCGCGCCGCGCGCCAGCGCTTCGCGCATCAAGTCGACGACCACCGCGCGATTGGCCGCGTCCAGCGAGGCGGTGGGCTCGTCCAGCAGCAGGATGGGCCGCGGCGCGATCATGCCGCGCGCGATATTGACCCGCTGTTGTTCGCCGCCGGAGAAGGTGGCCGGCGGCAGCCGCCACAGCCGCTCCGGGATGTTCAGGCGCGCCAGCAAAGCGCCTGCCTCGCGCCGCGCCTCGTTGGCGTCCACGCCCCATTCGCACAACGGTTCGGCGACGATGTCCAGCGCCGGCACCCGCGGAATGGCGCGCAGGAACTGGCTGACGTAGCCCAGGGTGTGGCGGCGGGCGTCGGCGATCTCGTGCGGCAGCGCGGCGGCCATGTCCAGCCAGTTTCCGCGATGGCGGATGCGGATGCTGCCGCGCTCAACCAGATAATTGGCGTACAGCGCCTTGAGCAGCGTGCTCTTGCCGGCGCCGGAAGGGCCGGCCAGCGCCACGCATTCGCCGGCGGCCGCTTGCAGCGAGACTTGGTCGAGCACCGGCAGCGTCAGGCCGCCTTGCTGGTGCAGGGTGAAAGTTTTGCTGATTTGCCTTGCGTCTATCAATACGTTCATGGCTTCAGGCCTGCAGGATGGAGGATACAAGCAGCTGGGTGTACGGATGCTGCGGGTCGTCCAGAATTTGATCGGTGAGGCCGGCTTCCACTACGCGGCCGCCTTGCATCACCAGCGTGCGCTGCGCCAGCAGCCGGGCCACGGCCAGGTCGTGGGTGACCATGATGACGGCGATGCCGCTGTCGCGCACCAGTCTTCGGGTCAGGTCCAGGAAACGGGCTTGCACCGAGACGTCCAGGCCGCCGGTAGGCTCGTCCATGAACACCAGCCGCGGATGGGTGGCCAGGCTGCGGGCGATCTGCAGCCGCTGCTGCATGCCGCCGGAGAAGGCGCTGGGCGGGTCGTCCAAGCGCGCGCGGCCGATTTCCACCCGCTCCAGCCAGTCGCCGGCGGTTTGGCGCAGTTGGCCGTAGTGGCGCTGGCCCAGGGCCATTAGCCGTTCGCCGATATTGGCGCCGGCGGAGACGTTCATGCGCAGGCCGTCGCGGGCGTGCTGGGACACGAAGCCCCATTCGCTGCGCGCCAGCCGGCGGCGCTCGGATTCGGCGACGGCGGTGAGTTCGTGTTCGCGGCCGTCGCGTTCGCGAAAGCGCGCGCTGCCGGCGTCGGCGGCCAGCTTGCCGGCCAGCGCGGCCAGCAGCGTGGATTTGCCGGAGCCGGATTCGCCGACCACGCAGAGCACTTCGCCGGCGTAGAGGTCGAAGTCCACGTCGAAGCAGCCGTTGCCGTTGCCGTAGTCCTTGCCGAGGCCGCGGACGCTGAGGAGGGGCGGGGTCATTGCGGATTGTCCTGTGTGTCGCGGCGTTGTCGGCAGTGATCGCTGTCGGAGCAGACGTATTGGCGCGCGCCGGCGTCGTCGGTGATGATTTCGTCCAGGTAGCTGTCGCGTGCGCCGCACAGCGCGCAGGCTTGTTCCCAGCTTTGCGTCTGGAAGGGGTGATCGTCGAAAGCCAGGCTTTCCACTTGGGTGTGAGGCGGGATCGCGTACAGCCGTTTTTCACGGCCGGCGCCAAACAGCATCAGGGCCGGGCTTTTGTCCAGCTTGGGGTTGTCGAACTTGGGGATCGGCGATGGCGAGGCCAGGTAGCGGCCGTTGACCAGCACCGGGTAGTCGTAGCTGGCGGCGATGTGGCCGTAGCGGGCGATGTCCTCGTACAGCTTGACGTGCATCAGGCCGTAATCCTGATGGGCGTGCAGCTTTCGGGTTTCCTGTTCGCTGGCCTCCAGCGTGCGCAGCGGTTCCGGTTCCGGCACTTGGAACACCATGATCTGGCCGGCGCGCAGCGGGGTTTCCGGAATGCGGTGACGGGTCTGGATCAGGCTGGCCTCGGCGGTGCGGGTGGTGGTGGCCACGCCGGCGACGCGGGCGAAGAAGCGGCGGATGTTGACCGCGTTCGTGGTGTCGTCGGCGCCCTGGTCTATGACCTTGAGCACGTCGTCGCGGCCGATCACGCTGGCGGTCACTTGAATGCCGCCGGTGCCCCAGCCGTAGGGCAGCGGCATTTCGCGGCCGCCGAAGGGCACTTGGCAGCCGGGCACGGCCACGGCTTTGAGCAGGGCCCGGCGCAGCATGCGCTTGGTGTTTTCATCGAGGAAGCCGAAGTTGTACGCCCATGGCGCGGCGGTGTTCATGCTTGTTGCTCCTTGGCGGCGTGTTCGCTGCGAAGTTGGCGGATCAGCGAAAGCTCGGCCTGGAAGTCGACGTAATGAGGCAGCTTGAGGTGCTGGACGAAGCCGGACGCTTCGACGTTGTCGCTGTGGCACAGCGCGAATTCCGGCTGCTGAGCCGGCGCGTGCGCGGGTTCGCCCAGCTCCTCGGCGCGCAGGCTGCGGTCCACCAGCGCCATCGCCATTGTCTTGCGCTCGGCTTCGCCGAAGCTCAGACCGTAGCCGCGGGTGAATTGCGGCGGCGCGCTGCGGCTGCCGGCGAACTGGTTGATCATCTGGCATTCGGTCAGGGTGATTTCGCCGATGTCGATGTCGAAGCCCAGTTCCTCCGGGCAGACCAAGACGCTGACTTCGCCCATGCGGATTTCGCCGGCGAAGGGATGGCTTTCGGCGTAGCCGCGCTGGGTGGAGTAAGCCAGGCCCAGCAGCCAGCCCTCGTCGCCGCGCGCCAGGTTTTGCAGCCGGGCGGCGCGGCAGGCGGGGAACAGCAGCGGCTCTCGGGTCAGGTCGACGGGCTCCGGGTCGCCCGGCGGCGGCGTTTCCGGCTCGATCAAGCCTTCTTGCGCCAGGGCGTCCAGCACGCAGGGCAGCCGTTCCGGCAGTGGCAAGTCGGACAGAGCAGGAGCGGGCGGTTCGCTGGCCTGGGCCAGATCGAAGTCCAGCAGCCGCTGAGTGTAATCGGCGGTGGGGCCCAGCACCTGGCCGCCGGGCACGTCTTTGAAGGTGCCGGACACGCGGCGGCGCACCCGCATCGCCGCGGTGTCCAGCGGCCGGCTGGCGGCGAAGCGCGGCAGGGTGGTGCGGAAGGCGCGCAGCAGGAACACGGCTTCCACGCAGTCGCCGGCCGCTTGTTTCAGCGCCAGCGCCGCCAGCTCCTCGTCGTACAGCGAGCCTTCCTGCATGACTCTGGCCAGCGCCAGCCGCAATTGGCCGCGGATCTGGGCCAGGCTCAGCTCCGGCGTCGCCGCGTCGCCGCGGCGCTTGGCGGCCAGCAGGTCCCAGGAGCGGGCGATGGCGGTTTCTCCGCCTTTGACGGCTACGTACATATCAGCCCTCCTTGACGCGGGTGCTGCGCGGCAGGCCGGCCACGCGCTCGCCGCTGATCAGCAAGATGTCCACGCCCAGCGGGAAGCGGGCGTGATTGTCCCGCCATTGCCGCCAGAAACCGTCCGGCGCGCCGTCTATGCCGAAACGGCGCGGCGCGGCGAAGCCCGGACCGCCGGCTTCCACTTGCTCGGCGTTGAAGCCGGCGGTTTCCAGCAGCACGGTGGCGGACCGGTCAGGGTATTCGGGCTCGCCGGCCTTGAGTGCGGCCAGCGGCGGCAGCGGCGCGCCCAGCGGCAGCACCACAAAGTCGGCTTGTTCCGGCGCGGCGGCCAGGCGCAGGCCGGTATGGAAGCGCAGGCTGGCCAGGGTGTCCGCCGGCAGCGGCGGCAGCCAGACGCCGACATCCTGGTCCAGCAGGGTGTAGAGCAGGGCGGCGGTGGCCGGCATCAGGCCGGGCAGCTCCGGCGGCAAGGCCGGCAGCGTTTGCGGCAGCAAGGGTTCGGCCAGCGCGGCCAGCGCGGCGCGGAAGCAGCGCTGGCTGTCGTGGACAGGATCGGCGAAGGCGGCGCGCATCTCATTCCCCCCTGACCAGGGTGAAAAACTCCACCTTGCTGGCGGCGGCTTCGCGCGCGGCGTGGTCGCGGCGCGCGGCGCGTTCGGCGCGCAAGGGCGCGATCCATAACGCCAGCAGCTGGTCTTGGCGCGCCGGATCCTGCAGCAAGGCGTCGGCCTGGGCGATCAACTCGGCGTGTTCGCCGTTGCTGCCCAGCGCCCAGCCGTGGCCCAGGCGGCCTGCTATCCGGCAACTGGCGCGGCTGACGCTGGCTTCGCCCAGATTGAAGCGGGCGCCGCCGCCGCCGGCGCGGGCCTGTAGCATGACGAGTCCGGTTTCGGCGCGGCGCAGCCATTCCACTTGCGGCGCGGGCGGCAGTTGCGGGCTTAGCAGCCGGCGCAGCCGCGGCGGCGGAGTGTGGGCCAGCACGCTGAGCCAGTCTTGTCTGGTCGAGGTTTCCATATCGGGTATTCCCCTGTGCGGTTTCAACAAAAATTCATATAAACGTATAGACGTATCCATGATAATGGCCGGCGACAAAGCGCAAACAGCATGCGGCGATGAAGGTTTTGTGACGATTTGGTGGTGGGGCTAGACCTAGGCCGCCTCGGGGGAGAAAGGATTTGAACGATGATTGAACGCGGTTCCGGCGTCGCCGTTTGGCGGCAGATAGAAAACAGCCTGGCGGAGGAGATCGCCAGCGGGGCGATCCGCGCCGGCGAGCAATTGGCCACCGAGTTGCAATTGGCTCAGCGCTTTCGCGTCAACCGCCACACCATACGGCGAGCGGTGGCCACCTTGGTGGAGCGCGGCTTGCTGCGGGTGGAGCAGGGCCGCGGCACCTTCGTTCAGGACAACGCGATTGATTACGCGATCAGCAAGCGCACCCGCTTTTCCCAAAACATGGCCAGCCAGAACCTGAGTTCGGACATCGACGTCCTGGCCAGCGACACGGTGCCGGCCAACGCGGAGCTGGCCGAGCTGCTGCAAGTGGCGGCGGGCGAGCCGCTGTTGCGCATCAAAACCTTGAGCCGGGTGGAGCTGCGGGTGGTGGATTGGGCGACGATGTTCTTCCCGGCGGCGCGCTTCCCCGGCTTGCCGGAGATCTATCGAAGAGAGCGCTCCGTGACGCGCGCGCTGGCGCATTTCGGCGTGGACGATTACACCCGGCGTTTCACCCGCGTCAGCGCGCGGCTGCCGGACAGCGAGACGGTGGACTACCTGGGCCTGCCCAAAAACCGGCCGGTATTGCATGTGAAGTCCTTGAACGTGGACGCGCAAGGGCGGCCGGTGCAGTACGGGATCACCTGTTTCAACGGTGATTTGGTGCAGTTGGTGATGGAGGATCTCTGATGCGTTACGCGCTGTATTACGCCCCGAGGCCGGACAGCGCCTTCTGGCGCGCCGGCAGCGGCTGGTTGGGACAGGATGCGCACAGCGGTCTGCAAGTGCTGCCGCCGCACGCGCCGGGCCTGGACGCTGAAACCTGGGCGGAGCTGACCGCGGCCCCGGCCCGTTACGGCTGGCATGCCACCCTGAAAGCGCCGTTTTCCTTGCGCGCCGGGGTGGACGAAGCGGCGCTGTTGGCGCGGACGGCCGTTTTGGCGCGCCGTTTCCAGCCCTTTGAGCTGAGTTTGGAAGTGGCCTGGCTGGCGGATTTTTTGGCGTTGCGGCCGATGGCGCCGCCGCCGGATCTGGCCGAACTGGCCGCCGCCTGCGTTGTGGAGCTGGAAGCCCTGGCCGATCGCGAATCGCCGTGGAAGGTGCGCGCCGGCCTGGACGCGCGCCAAGAGCGGCTGCAGCGGCGCTGGGGCTACCCCTATGTGTTCGAGCAATACCGCTTTCACCTGACGCTGAGCGGCCGGCTGACGCCGGACAGCGCGGAGGGGCGGGCGCTGGAGCGGGCGGCGCGCCGGCACTTCGCCGCTTTCGCCCGCGCGTGGGTGGATGGCGTGGCGGTGTTCGTCGAAACGGCGGCGGGCGAGCCCTTCCGCTACCTGGCGCATTGCGGCTTCGACGGCCAGGCGGCGCGCTATGAAGCCTGAACCCGGCGCGTTGTGGTATGTGATCGGCCCATCCGGCGCCGGCAAGGACAGCCTGTTGGCCTACGCGCGGGCGCGGCTGCCGCCTTCCGGCCGGCTGGTGTTCGCTCACCGCTACATCACTCGGCCGGCGGACGCCGGCGGCGAGAACCACGTGGCCTTGAGCCTGGAGGAGTTCGAGCAGCGCGAGCGCAGCGGCTGTTTCGCCTTGAGCTGGCGGCGGCACGGCCTGGCTTACGGCCTGGGGATGGAGGTGACGCTGTGGCTGGATCAGGGCCTGGACGTGGTGGTTAACGGTTCGCGTTCGGCCTTGCCGCTGGCGGCGCGGCGTTTTCCCGGCCTGCGGCCGGTATGGATCGTCGCCAGTCCGGCGGCGCTGGCGGCTCGGCTGGCCGGACGCGGCCGCGAGTCCCCCGAACGCGTGGCCCAGCGGCTGGAAGAGGCCGCCGCGCTGACGCCGCCGCCGGGCGCGGCGGTGTTGCGCAACGATGGCGAATTGGCCGAGGCCGGTGAACGGCTGCTGCGTTTGCTGAGCAAGGATTTGGGCCGGCACTGTCCTTAATGTCTGGAAAACCGGGCCGGCGAGGCCGCGGTCGCTTGCTATAACCGGGGCAGTTCGCCGGCAGCGCGGCGGCGAGCCGCGCGCCGCTTCCGGCTGGCGGGACGCCGGAGAACGTGTTTACGATTTCGCGAGCTAAGGCGAGACAAGGCGAAAACCGCTGAGAAAGCGGAATGTACAGGTGGTACATGAGCATTTCGAAGTGGTTTTCAACGCTGTATCGCCGACGCGCAGCAGATCGTAAACAGGTTCTGAGCGGTGCGCATGCAATGGTCGTCCCGCCATTGGCAGGAGTAATGGACATGGCTTTGCAATCGAGAAACTGGCATGCCTGGCTGAACGCGATGCCGGGCCACCCCAAGAGTTTGCATGTGGCGGGGGATGTGGTGGTGGCCAATCCCGGCGTGGAAGCGGTGCTGACCATGCGCGAGCCGCAGGGCATCAACCCGGCCATCCTGATGCTGGACTTGCATCTGGTGCAGAAGCCCGGCATGTGGCCGCAGGTGCTGGCGGTGGCGCATGCCCGCTATGACCGGGTGCTGCCGCCCGGCGCGCCCAAGTATACGGCGGTGGAAGTGCTGCACAATAACGAGCGGGTGGCTTATATCGAGCCTATTCCCGAGATAGTGTAGACGGCGGCGGCGGCCTGGCAGGGCCGCCGCATGCTTAGACCCGCTAACAAAATCCCTGATCCTGTGTTGCGCCTCCTTGTCGTACTACGGGTACTGCCTGCGTCGGCGCGCCTTGGCTCAGGTTCTCTGCGAGGTTTTGTTAGCGGCTCTTAGAATGTGTTTACGATCTCGCGAGCTAAGGCGAGACAAGGCGAAAACGGCTGAGAAAGCGGAATGTGCGTGTGGTACATGCGGATTTCGAAGCGGGTTTCAACGCGGCATAGCCGACGCGCGGCAGACCGTAAACAGGTTCTTACAGCGTGACGCTTTCGCAGCCGCTGAGGCCGGATTTCTTGGCCCGGTACATGGCTTGGTCGGCCGCCTGCAACAGGCTGTCCGCGCTGCTCTCGCCGTTGCCCAGCGCGATGCCGACGGAAATGCCCAGCTGGCGCTGTTCGCCGCCGATGTCGAACGGCGTCTGCATCGTCTCTATGCACTTGGTCGCCACGATGCGCGCCACCTCCTCGGCGTCCTCGCCCAGATCGCCAATCAACAGCACGAACTCGTCGCCGCCGATGCGCGCCAGGGTGTCGGTCTGGCGCACGATGCCGCTCAGGCGTTGCGCCGCCTGCCACAACACCTTGTCGCCGGCCTTGTGGCCGTAGTTGTCGTTGATCAGCTTGAAGCCGTCCAGGTCTAGAAACAGCAGGCCCAGCCGGCTTTCATGGCGCTGGGCGCGCGCCAGCGCCATGTTCAGGCGGTCGGCCAGCAACGCGCGGTTGGGCAGGCCGGTCAGGGTGTCGTGATGGGCCATGCGGGCCAATTCCGCCTGGTGTTGGTTCAGCTTGCTCAACAGCCGGTTGAAGGCGGCCAGTAAATGGCCCACTTCATCGTTGCGCTTGACCGGCAGCGGCTCCAGCGGCAATTCGCCGCGGGTCATGCGGTCCGCGTGACTGGCGGCGCGGAACAGCGGGCGGAACAGCAGGTACAGGCCCGCGCCCGCGGCCAGGGCGAACACCAGGATGGCGAGCGCCGCGGTTTTCAGTAAAAAGGTTTGCACCCGGTCCACGGTGGCGAAGGCCTCGCTGCTGGGCAGCCGGGCTACCACGAACCAGCCGGTGCTGGGCACCGAGGCGATGGCGGACACTTCCTCGCCCCCTTGGGCGTTGACGGTGATGCCGACGCCGCGAAAGCCGGCCATCGCCCGGTCGTGCAAGGGGTTGATGCCCGTCGGCGGCGTGGGCTTGAGCACCATGTCCGGCTGGGAGGAGGCGATGAATAGCCGGTCTTGTGGAGAGACCAGCAAAAAGCCGCTGTTCGGCCCGCCGATGTGGGACGCCAGCAGCAAGTCCATGAAGCCCGGCGCGGCCAGCGCGGTGACGCCGGCCAGCGCGCCTTGCGGCTGTCCGTCGCGCCAGGGCAGCGCGGCGGCCATAGGCAGCACCGGTTTTTTGCTGACGCGGCCGACGACGGGCCGGCCGATGGCGATGCGGTCAAGATTGGACGGGCTGGACAGCGCGATGCGGATGTAGTCGCGGTCGGAAAAGTTTCGGCCGGCGCGGCCCGGCATCGGCGGGTAGTCTGCAACGGCGCGGCCGTCCGGAGTCACCACGTAGAGGCCTTGCGAGAACGGGCATTGGAAGTCGCAATGCAGGCGCAGCCAGGCTTGCAGCTCGGCCGGGCGTTGCAGCAAATCCAGGGGAAGGCCGGTGGCCAGCCGGCGCAGCAGCGCTTGGCGCTGCTGGATCTTGAAGTCCACGTCGCGCGCGACATAGCTGGCCAGCGCCATCTGCTGGTTTTGCACCACCTTGCTCAAGTCTTCGCGCAGAAACTGGCTGACCGCGTAGTAGCGCGCCACGGTGCCGGCCACTACGATGCCCAGCGCCAGCAGCAGCAAGCGGGTAACGATACTATCAAGGACGCGGCGCAGGCTCATGGCGGCAAATAGGGTTGTCTTCAAGATAGTTTAGTCAAGGTTTTGTGCCTTGTATGCCCAAGGCCCGGCGGGCCGGCTCAGCGCGGCAGCAGCCCGGCGCAGCACAGCGCCACCGCGGCGTGGATGCGCTCGCCGGGGTCATGCTCCGGCAGCGGCGGCGTCAGGCCCAAGGCCATTTGGCGCAGCGGCTCGGCTATCGTCATCGCCAGCAGCAGTTCGGCGGTTTGCGCCGGTTGCGGGCAGTGGATCAGGCCCTGTTCCGCCTGGCGTTCCAACCAGCCGGCCAAGAGCGCGGCGCAGCGTTGCACGCCGTGTTCCGCGTATTGCGCCAGCGCCTGTTCCCGGCCGGGAAAGTCCCCTATCAGCAGGCGGAACAGCCCTATCGCCTCACGTGTCAGCACCTTGGCCGCCACCGTGTTCAGCAAGGCCTCCAGCGCCTGTGGCAGGTGGGCGGAGGCCGTCAGCGGCTCCTGCATCGGCGCGACGAAGGCGTCGGTCCAGCCGTGAATGACCGCGCCCAGCAACTGTTCGCTGTTGTCGGCGAAGCGATACACCGTTTTCTTGGCCACGCCCGCCCGCTGCGCCACCGCCGCCATGGTGGCGGCTTGATAACCCTGGCTCAGCAAGAGTTCGGTGGCGGCGTCCAGCACCTGTTGACGCAGCTCCCGTTCCGGCATGGCGGGGCGGCCGCGCGCGCGCGGCTCCTGATCTTGGCTTGACATCTGGATATGGCTTCCTCATTATGGAAACGTGATGCGTTTCCAAATTAATGGAAGCCGCGCATCGCGCCCTGTCATTCTTCACGCCAAGGAGTGTACTGTGAATTCTCTCTATGAAACATCTTACGACGAGCTGTTGCAGCCCGGCCCGCTGATGCTGGAAACCGGCGTGCGCCGGCTGGACGACGGCCGGCTGCTGGTGGCCGCGCGAACCGAACTGCCCGGCTGCGCCGGCCGCATGTTCGATTGGTGGTTTACTTTCTTTGAATCCACCCGGCACATTCGCTGGTGGCACCCGCACGACCATGTGGAGCTGCGCGGTTGGGACGGGCGCCGCCGACCCGGCCGCGGCTATGTGGGCGCCACCGTGCGCGCGGTGGAGGCGCTGGGCGAGATCCCGCCGGTGCCGGCGGTGTTGAAATTCCACCCGCCGGAAACTTTCTTCGGCGCCGGCCGGCTTAGCGCCGCGCTGGCGCGAGGCGACGCCTCGGCCGCGGTGTGCGCGCGCATCGCCTTTGGCGAGGAGCCGCGGCTCAGCGCCGACGGCGACCCGCTGGACGGCGAGATGGTGCACCTGACGCGGGACACCGCCCACGGCGCGGTGCTGCGCAGCCGCTTCTTGCTGGGCGCGGCCGACGGCGTCGGCGAACCGGTGCCGGAACGCCTGGGCCTGGAGTTGATGCGCCACTGCTACAACGAGTTCAACTGCCTGGCGCGGCTATTGCCCTCGCTGTATTACGGCGAGCACGCCAACGGCGAGAAAGGGCCGCTGGCCTGGTAGGCCGCGCGCCGGCGGGCAAGACATCCAGCCGCGCAAGACAAGCTTCACCCGGCCGTCACCGCGCTGTCATCGGCGCGTCGTAAGGTGGCGGCTGATTAAAGGACGGCGCATGGGCTATGAGGTCTATACGTCTAAACCCATTGGAGCGATGTCGATGAAACAACTGATTGCCTTGGCCGCCGGCCTGGCCCTGTCCGGCCTGACGGCCCCGCTGGCGCAGGCCGCCACCACCCTGACCGTGTACACCGCGCTGGAGGCGGATCAGGTCAAGGAATACAAAGAGGCTTTCGAAAAGGCCAACCCGGACATCGAAATCCGCTTCGTGCGGGAATCCACCGGCATCATCACCGCCAAACTGCTGTCCGAGAAAAACAATCCGCAAGCCGACGCGGTATGGGGCCTGGCCGCCACCAGCCTGATGATTCTGGACCAGCAGGGCATGCTGCAGCCTTACGCGCCCAAGGGCGTGGACAAGCTGAGCCCGGAATTCGTCGACAAGGCCAAGCCGCCCAAGTGGACCGGCATGGACGTGTGGGCCGCCACCATCTGTTTCAACACCGTGGAAGCCGCCAAGAAAAATCTGCCCAAGCCCGAGAGCTGGGCCGACCTCGCCAAGCCGGCCTACAAGGGCCAGATCGTGATGCCGCACCCGGCGTCCTCCGGCACCGGCTATCTGGACGTGTCCGCCTGGTTGCAGATGATGGGCGAGAAAAAGGGTTGGGATTATATGGACAAGCTGCACGCCAATATGGCGCAGTACGTCCATTCCGGCTCCAAGCCGTGCAAGATGGCCGCCGCCGGCGAGTATCCGATAGGCATCTCCTTCGAATACCGCGGCGCCCAGCTGAAAGAGAAGGGCGCGCCCATCGACCTGATCTACCCGAAGGAAGGCCTGGGCTGGGACTTGGAAGCCACCGCCATCATCAAGGGCAGCAAGAAGCTGGCCGCCGCGCAGAAGCTGGCGGACTTCTCGGTCAGCCTGCCGGCGATGCGTTTGTATGAAAAGAACTACGCGGTGCTGGCCATGCCCGGCGTGGCCAAACCCAACCCCTTCATCCCCGCCGACTACGCCCAGCGCCTGAGCAAGAATAACTTCGCCTGGGCCGCCAAACAGCGCGAGGCCATCCTGCGCGAATGGTCGCGCCGCTATGAAAGCAAGGCCGAGCCCAAGAGCTGAGCCGGTTCACGCCATTACGCCGCCCGCCGGGCGGCGTCGTTTCATTTCAAGACACCCTGGAGTTGCGCATGAAACCGGCCGATAGTTTGGACGGCTTGTCCGAACACCTGTCCGTCCGCGGCCTCAGCCGCCGTTTTGGCGGCTTCACCGCCTTGGACGAGGTGTCCTTGTCCATCCGCAAGGGTGAATTTGTCTGCCTGCTGGGCCCGTCCGGCTGCGGCAAGACCACCTTGTTGCGCCTGATCGCCGGGCTGGACCAGCCGGACGCCGGCAGCGTCCATTTGCTGGAGCGCGACATCACTCGCGAACCGCCGGCCCGCCGCGACTACGGCATCGTGTTCCAGAGCTATGCTTTGTTCCCCAATCTCAATGTCGCGGACAACATCGCTTACGGCCTCAAGCCGCGCGGCGGCGGCGCGCGCCACGCCCGCCGCGTGCGGGAGCTGCTCGACCTAGTGGGCTTGCCCGGCGCTGAGGACAAATACCCGGCCCAGCTGTCCGGCGGCCAACAGCAACGTGTGGCGCTGGCGCGCGCGCTGGCCACCTCGCCCGGCCTGCTGCTGCTGGACGAGCCGCTGTCCGCGCTGGACGCGCGGGTGCGCGACAAGCTGCGCGACGAACTCAAGGGCCTGCAAAAACGCTTGGGCGTCACCACGCTGATGGTGACCCACGACCAGGCCGAGGCGCTGGCCATCGCGGACCGGGTGGTAGTGATGAACGCAGGCGGCATCGAGCAGATCGGCACGCCGGCCGAGATCTATCGCCGTCCCGCCAGCCGCTTCGTCGCGGAATTCGTCGGCGCCGCCAACTGGCTGCCGGCGCGGCGGCTGGACGGCCATGAGGCCGCCGTCGGCAACTGCCTGCTGCGCTTGGACGCGCCCTTGCCGCAGAGCGAGGCGCTGACCCTGTTCCTGCGGCCGGAAGACATCATCGTCAAGGCGCGCTGGGACGGCGCGCCCAACACCTTGCTGGCGCGGGTGGCCGACATCAGCTTCGGCGGCGCGATGACCCGGCTGCGGCTGCAGCCGGAAGCCATGCCCGGCCTGGCGCTGCACGCGGAAATCTGTCCGTCCATGCTGCAGCGCCAGCCGCTGACGCCGGGCGAGGTGGTGCCGGTGGAGTTGCCGGCCGCGCTGCTGCGCGCCTATGCCGGGGAGGGCGCATGCTGAGCCGCGCGCTGAACGGCTGGCGCGCCGCGCCGGCCTGCGGCGAGCGCCGGGCCGCCGCCGCGCTGGTGTGGACGCTGACGGCGCTGCTGGCTTTGGCGCTGGGCCTGCCGCTGCTGTTCATCTTCGGCAAATCGGTATTGGACATGGACGGCGGCTTCGTCGGCCTGGCCAACTTCGCCCAGGTATTGGACAGCCCCGGCCTGATGCGCGCCGCGCGGCACAGCCTGTGGCTGGCGCTGACCGTCACCGCGCTGGTGTTGCCGCTGGCCTTCGCCTTTGCCTGGGGGCTGAGCCGCAGCCGCGTTTGGGGCCGCGGGGTGTTCCGCCAGATCGCCTTGTCGCCGCTCTTGGCGCCGTCGCTGATGCCGGCCATCTCGCTGGTGTATTTGTTCGGCAACCAGGGCCTGCTCAAATCCTGGCTGGACGGCGGCAGCGTCTACGGCTTTTGGGGCGTGGTGCTGGGCGAGGCCTTCTATACCTTTCCGCATGCGCTGCTGATCCTGCTGACCGCGTTGTCGGCGTCGGACGCGCGTTTGTACGAGGCCGGTCGCGCGCTGGGCGCGGGCGCGCTGCGTCGCTTCCTCACCATCACCCTGCCGGGCGCGCGTTATGGCCTGGTCTCGGCGGGCCTGGTGGTATTCACCCTGGTGATCACCGATTTCGGTGTACCCAAGGTGGTGGGCGGAGACTACAACGTGCTGGCGGTGGAGGCCTTCAAACAGGTGGTGGGCCAGCAACACTTCCCGCGCGGCGCGGTGGTGGGGCTGATGCTGCTGCTGCCGGCGGTGTTTTCCTTCTTTATCGAGCGGCGGATGGCGCGTCGCCAGCAGGCGGCGCTGGGCGCGCGCGCGGTGCCGTTTTCGCCGGGGCGCGCGCCATGGCGCGACCTGGCCGCCTGGCTGTTGCTGGCGGCGATCTCGCTGCCGCTGTTGGCCTTGCTGGGCGTGGGCGTCGTGGCTTCCTTCATCAAGTACTGGCCGTACGATTTAAGCCTGACGCTGGCCCACTATCAGTTCGACAGCGTGGACGGCGGCGGCTGGAGCGCTTACTTCAACAGCCTGAAACTGGCTTGCATCACCGCCGGCGCGGGCAGCCTGCTGGTGTTCGCCGGCGCCTACGCCTGCGAGAAGCTGCCGGCCGCGCCGTTGGGGCGCGCGCTGCTGCGCTTCTTCGCCATGCTGCCGATGGCGGTGCCCGGCCTGGTGCTGGGCCTGGGCTATGTGTTCTTCTTCAACCATCCGGACAATCCGCTGCATGGGCTCTACGGCGGCATGACCTTGATGGCCGCCTGCACCATCGCCCACTTCTACACCACCGGCCACCTGACCATGAGCACCGCGCTCAAGCAACTGGACGGCGAGTTCGAAGCGGTGGCCGCCTCGCTCAAAGTGCCGTTCTGGGTGACGTTGCGGCGGGTGACGCTGCCGGTGTGCCTGCCGGCGCTGCTGGACGTGATGCGCTATCTGTTCGTGTCCGCGATGACCACGCTGTCGGCGCTGATCTTCATCGCCAGTCCGGACAATAGCCTGGCCGCGGTGGCCATCGTCACCATGGACGACGCCGGCGACACCGCGGCGGCGGCGGCGATGGCCACGCTGATCGCGCTGAGCTCGGCCGGGGTGTCGTTGTTGTTGCTGGGGCTGGAGCGAGTCTTGACCCGGCGCGGCCAGGGCTGGCGCGGCCGCGCTTGACGATGGCTCGCTTTGGCGTGACGATGTCATGTATTGGCCCGCCGGAGTGAGGAAACGCGCATGGGATGTCCGCAAGTGTGCATGGGCGCGATGCTGCAATGCAGCTTCGGCGTCGCCCCCAGCAGTCTGGTGGTGTTGCCCGCCAACCGGGTGATGGCCGGCGGGGTGCCGGCCGCCAACATCATGGACCATGTGCCCATGCTCAACGTCATGCCCTTCGGCATGTGCCAAAGCCCGGCCAACCCAATGGTGGCGGCCGCCACCGCCGCCGCCATGGGCGTGCTGACGCCCATGCCCTGCATCCCTGTCACCGCCGCGCCGTGGACGCCGGGCGCGCCCACGGTGCTGATTGGCAATATGCCGGCGCTGGACAGCAACAGCATGCTGATGTGCAACTGGGGCGGGGTGATCAAGATCAACTCGCCCGGTCAGTTCACGGTGATGATTCCCTGAGAACCTGTTCAAAGCCTGCTGCGCTTCGTGAAACGTTGCACGGTGAGTACCAGCTCAAAATGCTCATGTACCACGTGTACATTCCGCTTTTTCGCTCGTTTTCGCCTTGCCTCGCTCTTGCTCGCGAGACTTTGAACAGGTTCCGCCTGGAAGCCTGTTTGCGTTTGAGCGACCGGATTTTGGCGCCGACAGCTGGCGCTTGTTCATCAGCCTATAGGTCAGGCAGCCGACGGACGGTGGCTTGATGAAAATCAAACGTTTAATTTAAATGGCATTTTAATTTATGGGCTTCTTGCCGATTGGCATGAATCAACCTTCTCAAGCAAGGAGCCCTCATGAGCTTTTCCCATTGTCTCGCCGCCGCTGCACTCAGTCTGGCCGCCGCTTCCGCCTTCGCCGTCACCATCACCCCGCCGGGCCCCGGCGGCGCGGCCATGCCGTTTTCCGCGGTGGGGCCGGCCAAGGTGGGCAAGTTCGGCATCGATCTGGACTGCAAGGCGGTGTTCAGCGGCACCGTGGACGGCTACGGCAATGTGGCCATCACCAGCGCCTCGTTCAGCGGCGGCGCGCTGTGCAAGGTGATCAAGCCCTCCGCCTCGGTCGCTTCGCCGTGGACCGGTCACGTGGATACCGCCACTCAACTGACTTTGGATAATGTGTCGGTGAATGTGAAATCGCCGATCGCCGGCGGCCTGTGCGGCCCCACCAAGATTGTGGGCAGCGTGGCCGACAACGGCAGCGAAACCGTGATTGGCCTGGATGCGGCCCAGTTGTCCGGCGGCTGTTCCATTAGCGCGACGTTGAGCACTACGCCGTATATGCGGGTTACGCCCTAGAACCTGTTTACGATCTGCTACGCGTCGTGAAACGTGGCTCGGTGAGTGCACTTTCAAAATGCTCATGTACTGTGTGTGCACTCCGCTTTTTCAGCGGTTTTCGCCTTGTCTCGCCCTTGCACGCGAGACTTGAACAGACTCTTGGCGATCGGCGTTGAAAACGCCTTAATGGACCCCTGACGCGCCGCATGGCGGCTTCAGGGGTTTTGTTTATGCGGGCGGGAGCCGGCGGCCTTCTATTCAACGGGCCGGCGTCTGGAGAAAATGCTCGACGATGCGTTCGGTTTCGCCGGACTGCTTCATCGCCTGCAAGGCCGCGCTCAGCTTGCCGGCCAGAGAGGCCGGGTCCAGCCGTTGCGGGTAGTTGTCCGGGCTTAGCGGCTGGTCGGCGCGGTAATCCGGGTTGGGCAGTGCCCGGTAAAAGCGCGAATGCTTGGAAAAGCCCATATGCATTGCCTGCCAGGGCTCCAGCGACGGGTGCAGCGTCAGCCCGGCCGGCCGCAGCCGTTCCCAGTAGAAGCGCAGCGTGAGTTCGTCATAGATGTAGAAATCCGCCTTGCCGGCGCTGATCAGGCGGAAGGCGCGTTCGACGTCCAGCTCCGGCACTTGCAGCACCTTGGTGCGCGCTTGCCAGGGAGGGGGAAGCAGGTCCGGGTTGCCCAGGCTGCGTAGCTCCACGCTATTGTCCAGATCGGCGTAGCCGCGTACGGGCGCGTGTTTGGCGCGGGTAATGATCACATGGCGCTCGCGTAGGCCGTTGGCCACGAACAGGACGATAGCTTCGCGCTCCGCGTTGTAGGTATAGCCGGGGTAGAAGTCCACCTCGCCCTGCGCCAGCGCTTGCAACACCCGCTTCTTTGGCAGACGCACCACTTTCAGCGTGCAGCCGATGCGCTGGCAGGCGCGGCTGTACAGGGCTTTATAGATGCCGTCGTCGCTCTCGTCCTCGATATAGGGGCGCCGCTCATTGGTGCGGTAGCCCATCACCAGCTCGGGGTCTTGCGCCGGCGCGGGGAAGGCTTGGGCCGCAATGGCGGCGATGAGGAGGCAAAGCGCGAGACGCATGATGGTCCCTCCGGTCGTTCGTTTTCAGCTTATGTCATTCCCGCCGCCAGCGCGCAGCGGAGACAAATACATGATAGAAATAGATAGGTTTCCGCAAAATTCATCGCTTTTTCAAATGTATGTCCACTTGCACAATGCTGACCGCAGCCATGTGGCTGGAAACCGGTCTTGGAGACGCGGCGATGAGTACTAGACGACACTTCCTGGGCGCGAGCCTGTTGACGGCGGGGAGCCTGCTGGCCGCCCGCGGCTGGAGCGGCGCGCCGAGCGCGGCCGGCTACCGCATGCCGGACGAGGGCGAACGCCACGCGGCCACCTGGATGGCCTTCGGCCCCAGCCTGGCGGTGTGGGGAGAAGACTTGCTGCCGGTGGCGCGGCGCGATCTGGCGCGGGTGGCTCAGGCCATCGCCGCTCACGAGCCGGTGCGCATGCTGGCGCGCGCCGAGGACATGGAACTGGCGGCCAAGCTGTGCGGCCCCAAGGTGGAGCTGCTGGAGCAACCGCTGGACGATTTGTGGATACGCGACAGCGGTCCGGTTTTCGTCAAGGGCGAAGGCGGAGCGCCGGCGGCGGTGGATTTCAACTTCAACGGCTGGGGCGGCAAGCAGGCGTACCGTCGGGACGCCAAAGTAGCCGCCGCGGTGGCTGCAAAGAGCGGGGCGCCGGCCGTGAGGACCTCGTTGGTGCTGGAGGGCGGCGGCATTGAAGTGGACGGCGAGGGAACCGCCATCATCACGGAAAGCTGCGTGCTCAACCCCAACCGCAACCCCGGCTGGAACAAGGCGCGGTGCGAGCGCGAACTGCGCCGGCTGCTGGGCGTGGACAAGGTAATCTGGTTGCCCGGCATCGCCGGCCGCGACATCACCGACGGTCATACCGATTTCTACGCCCGTTTCGTCCGTCCTGGCGTGGTGGTGGCCGGCTTGGACACGGATCCGCAGTCCTACGATTACGCGGTGACCCGTCGCCACCTGGCCTTGCTGCGTCAGGCGCGGGACGCGCGCGGCCGCAAGCTGGAGGTGGTGGTCTTGCCGGGTCCCGAGCGGGTGCGGCCCGAGTACGAGGGCCATGAGATGGCGGCCGGCTACATCAATTTCTATGTCTGCAACGGCGCGGTGATTGCGCCGGAGTTCGGCGACGCCAAGGCGGACCGCAACGCGCGGGCGGCGCTGCGCGAGTTGTTTCCGCAGCGCGAAGTGGTGCAGTTGAACATCGACGGCATCGCAGCCGGCGGCGGCGGCATTCATTGCGCCACCCAGCAGCAGCCGGCCTGAGAACCCGTTTACGCGCTGCCGCGCGTCGGCGATACGGCGTTGAAAACGAGCTCACAATGCTCATGCGCCGCCTGTACATTCCGCTTTCTCAGCCGGTGCGCCTTCTTCTTGCTTGTGGGATGTTGAACCGGTTCTCAGCTCGCGGGATCGTAAACATGTTCTAATCGGGCGGCGTAGAAGGCAATATCGCCTCCACGCCGGCCTAGGCCGGAAACCAAGAGGACATATCCGGATGGATAGAGGCAGTAACAGCGGCGGGCCTAAGGCGGGCGAGTGGGAAGACCAGGCAACCGGCGAGCTTGGCCGCCTGCCGTCGCTGCGGCTGCTGACTGGTTTCGAAGCCGCCGCGCGTCTGGGCAGCGTCTCCCGCGCCGCCGAGGCGCTGCACCTCTCGCAGTCCGCGGTCAGTCACCAGATTCAACAGTTGGAAGCCTTTGTCGGCCAGCCCTTGTTCCAGCGCGTGGGCCGCGGCATCGAACTCACCTTTGCCGGCGAAATGCTGCAGCAGAGCGTGCGACGCGCGCTGGACACGCTGCGGCGCGGGCTGGACCGCATCGCGGTGTACACCGATCCGGGCCTGGTGGTGCTGGTGGGGCCGGCTTTTTTGCTGCACGGCTGGCTGCAGGGGCGCCTGGACCGCCTGCGCGCAGCCCACCCCGACATCGTGCCGCTGCTGTCCACGGATGAAGAACCGGGTCAGGCCGATGAGATCGACGTCGACATCGTCATCGGCCGGCAGCCGCTGGCGATGGCCGGCTGGGAAGACGCGGCCTGGCTGCGCGAGGACTGGCGTTTTGTCGCCGCGCCGGCCTTGGCGGAACGGCTGGCGGCGCTGCCGGCCGAGCGTCATCCGCAACTGACGCGCTTGATCTGCCTGGAAAAAGCCAGTATGCCGGAGGCGGCCGCCGCCGCGATGCAGTCCATGCTGCCGCGCTTCGGCATCGCCGCCGCCTACGACGCGCCGCAGTTGGCGCTGGACGCGGCCTTGCGCGGCCACGGCATCGCCTGCCTGCCGTCGATGGCCTTGGAAGAAGCGCTGGCAGAAGGCCGGCTGCGCGAACTGGCCGGTTACCCGCGCCAGCCGGGCGCGCAATGGTGGTTGTCCCGGCCGCGGGACGCTCTGCGTAGCGAGGCGATGGCGGGTATGTTCGATTGGCTGCGAAAAGAGGGCGGCTGCGAGTAGGCGGCGCCTCAGAGCCTGCTCAAAATCTGCTGAGCGTTGGCGGTACGGCGTTGAAAATGTCCTCGAAATGCTCATGCCCCGTGTGTGCACTTTGCTTTTTCAGCCATTTTCTCCTTGTCTCGCCCTTGCTCTCGAGATCGTAAACAGGTTCTTAGTCCGTCAGCTGTTCCCGTTGCGGCAGGTCCGGCCCGCGCCGCGCGCAGGTCAGGGCTGCGGCGCGCGTTGCGAAGCGGACCAGATCCTCGGTTTCCGTCCGGCTCAGCGCCGCCAGCCCATCCGGGCTCAGCCGGTCCAGCTCGGCCAGCCGGCACAGCAGCGCGGCCTGGAAGCTGTCGCCGGCGCCCACGGTGTCCACCACCTGGACGGCGGCGGCCGGCTGTTCCCATTCGCCGTGACGGCGGCTGAACACGCGTACGCCTTGTTCGCCGCGGGTCAGCAGCAGCAACTGGCATGGCGGGGCGAGCCAGCGGCGGGCGCAGGCTTCGATCTCCTGTCCCGGATACAGCAGGGCCAGATCCTCGGCGCTGACCTTGATCAGATGGGCGTGGCGGCGATGGATGTCCAGGCATTGCCGCCAGCGCGCCCGTTCCGGCTCCACGTTCAGCCGCAGATTGGGGTCCAGCGAGATCAGCCGCCGGCCGCTTTCGCGAGCCGCCAGCGCCTGCAGCGCCTCGCCGCCGGGGCGGCCCACCAAGGCGTAGGAGCCGAAGTGGACGGCGGCGATCTCGTCGTCCAGCGTCGGCAGCTCTTCCGGGCGCAGGCTGGCCTCCGGCGCGCGCTCGCCGTAAAAGCCGTATTGCGGCTGGCCGCCTGCGTCCACGCTCACCATCGCCAAGGTGGTGGGCAGATCGCGCGGCAGCAGATAGCGTCCGTCCACCCCCTCCCGATCCAACAGCCGCCGCAGCTGAGCGCCCAGATAATCGTTTGACAAGGGCGTCAGCAAGGCCGCGCGCCGGCCCAGCCGCGCCAGGCCCACGGCCACATTGAACGGCGAGCCGCCGGGCACGGCGCGGTAGTTCAGCTGCGGCCATTCCGCCGCGCCGGGTTCCAGGAAAAAATCGTACAGGGCTTCGCCGCAGCACAGAATCATGTGGGGGTCTCCGCAAATGAGGGGGGCCGCGCCTGGTAGAGCGCGCGAAAGTGACGCAGGCGAGCTTGCAAGGCCTGATGTCGGGCGGCGTCCGGCGCATAGCGCGTCCGCGGCGGCGGTTTGACGCAGACGACGCCGAGGTCACCGCCGTCCGCCAGCCAGCCCAGTCGGGCCGCGCCCAGCGCGGCGCCGGCTTCGCCGCCCAGGTGGGTGAGAATCTCGGTGTCCAGCGCGTCGGCCAGCAATTGCGCCCAGAACGGGCTGCGCGCGCCGCCGCCCACCAGGGACAAGGCTCGCGGCGCGGCGCCGGCGGCGCGCAGCGCGTCCAGCCCGTCCGCCATGCCGAAGGCGACGCCCTCCAGCACCGCGTAGCCTAGCGCGGCGCGGCCGTGCGCCTGGCTCAAGCCCCAGAAGGCGCCGGGGGCGAAAGGATCGTTGTGCGGAGTGCGCTCGCCGGACAAATAGGGCAGGAATACCGGCGCGGCGCTTAGCTCCGCCGGGCTCAGCCGCTCTATTTCCGTCAACAGCGTCGCCTCGTCCACGCCGGCCAGCCGGCAGAACCAGCGCAGGCAGCTGGCGGCGGACAGCATCACGCTCATCAGGCTCCAGCGCCGGGGCAGCGCGTGGCAGAAGGCGTGCAGCGCCTGCGCCGGATTGGGGCGGAAACGGTCGTCGACGACGAAGATCACCCCGGAGGTGCCCAGCGACAGGAAACCGTCGCCCGGGGCGATCGCGCCGATGCCGACGGCGCTGGCGGCGCCGTCCCCGGCGCCGCCAGCGATCAGAGGCGGCCGGGCGATGCCCCAATCGGCCGCGGCCGCCGGGCTCAGCCTCCCGGCCGGCGCCAGCCCCTCCACCAGCCGCGGCATCTGACGGCGCGACAGTCCGCCGGCGTCCAGCAGTTCCTCGGACCAGTCGCGGCGGCCCACGTCCAGCCACAAGGTGCCGGAGGCGTCCGAGGTGTCGGTGATCTTGTCGCCGCACAGGCGCAGGCGCAGATAGTCCTTGGGCAGCAGCACGGTGGCGACGGCGCGGAAGCTCTCCGGCTCATGCCGCGCCAGCCAGCGCAATTTGGGCGCGGTGAAGCCGGGCATGGCCAGGTTGCCGGCGACGGCGTGCAGCCGCGGCGCGGCGGCGGTCAGCTCGGCGCATTCGGCCACGCTGCGCAAATCGTTCCACAAGATGGCCGGCCGCAGCACCCGGTCCCGGCTGTCCAGCAGCACCGCGCCGTGCATCTGGCCGGACAGGCCGACGGCGCGGGTGGCGGCCAGCGCGGCCGGCGCCTGTTCGCGCAGCTTGGCGACCGCCGCGCAGGCGGCGCGCCACCAGTCTTCCGGGTCTTGTTCGGCCCAGCCCGGCCGCGGCCGCGACACGTCCAGCGCCGCGCCGGCGCTGGCGAGCGGGCGGTTGTCGCCGTCCAGCAGCACGGCCTTGATTTCCGAAGTGCCCAGATCGATGCCCAGATACATGGTTTTGTCCTTGGATGGAGTGGCGGACGGCCAAATGACGGCTCTCTCGCGCAGTCTATCCCCGTCCGCGGCCGTCCAGCCAGCTGTCCACCCGCGCCAATGCGGCGCGCAAGGGCGCGACCAGCGCCGGGCTGCCGGCCAAGGGGCCCCAGAGCGCCGGGTCCGCGCAGTAGGCGGCCACCGGGTCGGCCGCCGCCAGCATGCGATGGCAGGCGGCGATGTCCATGCTGCCGTCCTGGTAGGCGTAAGCCAGCCGGCCGGCGCGCCAGCGCTGCAAAAAGCGCAGGAACAGCGCCGGCAGCATGGCGCAGGCGTCCGGCCGGCGGCCGGCGGCGATGGATTCCCGCAGCGTGGGCGCGATGAAGCCGGGCAGCTTGGCGTAGCCGTCCGCCGCCACGCGCTGATTGCTGTCGCCCAGCGCCGGATTGCCGAAGCGCTCCAGCACGCTGTCGCGGTAGCCGGCCAGATCCAGCGGGCTGGGGCTAAGGCAGGGGATTACATCCTGGCTGACGTAGTCGTAAGCCAGCCGCCGGATGTCCGGGTCCGCCGCGCCCTGGTGGATGAAGTCCAGGCCAAGCAGGCTGCCGGCCCAGGCGATGCCGCTGTGGCTGGCGTTGAGGATGCGGATCTTGGCTTCTTCATAGGGCTGGACGTCGGCCACCAGCTGCGCGCCGACGCGCTCCAGCGCCGGGCGGCCGGCTGCGAAGCGATCCTCTATCACCCACTGGGTGAAGGATTCGGCGGTGATCGCGCAGGGATCGCGCCAGCCGGTGGCGGCGGCCACCCGTTCCGCCAGTTCCGGGGGCGGCCGCGGGGTGATGCGGTCCACCATGGCGTTGGGGCAGCTGCTGTGGCGGCGCGTCCACGCCAGCAGCTCGGTTTCCTGGCGCAGGCTCAGAAACTGTTCCAGGCCCTGGCGGAAGCGTTCTCCGTTGTGGCGCAGATTGTCGCAATTGAGCAGGGTGAGCGCGCCGCCGCCGCGCGCCGCGCGCGCGCGCAAAATCGCGGCGACGGCGCCGTACAGGGTGTTGAGCCCGCCGTGCAAATCGTCCGCCAGCTCCGGATTGGCGGTGTCCAGCGCCTGCTCCTGGTTCAGGTAGTAGCCGGCTTCGGTGACGGTGAAGGAGATCACCCGGGTGGCCGGGTGCGCGCCTTCGTCTATCAGCGCGTTCAACCGGCGGTCCCAGGGCAGCACCGCGTTGATGGCGCGGATGCGCCGGTAGCGGCGCTCGCCGGCCGGGCTGACGGTTTCCAGCGTGTACTGGCCTTGCTGCGCCGCCAATTGTTCCAGCAGCGGGTTCTGGTCGGCGCGGATATTGCCGACGGCCAACCGCCAGGGCTCGGCGTCGGCGCAGGCCAGTTGGTCCAGATAGACGGCCTGGTGGGCGCGGTGGAAGGCGCCGGCGCCGATGTGCAGCCAGCGCGGCGGGGAGGGAGTGTGTTTCATCGCAGGGCTCCGTGGCGGCTTCAGTGCGGCAGGCGCGGCAGGGCCTGGCCGTCTTGGTGGAACAGGTGACAGTGATGCGGCAGGGCGCTGAAGCCTATTTCGTCGCCGGCGGCGAAGTCCTGCGCGTCCGAGATCCGGCTGATCAGCGGCTCGTCGGCGTCCGGCGCCTCGGCGTACAGATAGGCGCAGTCGCCCAGGCTCTCCACCGCGGCCACGCGCGCGCGCAGCGCCGCTGGCCCGGAGGCCGGCTGCAGGTGTTCCGGGCGGACGCCGACGGTGACGGCGTCGCCGGGCTTCAGGTCTTGCGCCGCCACCGCCGCCAGCAGTTCGCCGCCGCCGTCCAGACGCACGGCCACGCCTTCCGGCTGGATGCTCAGCACGCGGCCCGGCAGAAAATTCATCCGCGGCGAGCCGATGAAGCCGGCGACGAAGCGGTTGGCCGGATGGTGGTAGAGCGTGCGCGGCGCGCCCACCTGTTCGACGCGGCCGGCCGACAGCACCACGATCTTGTCCGCCAGCGTCATCGCCTCCACCTGATCGTGGGTCACATAGATCATGGTGGTTTTCAGCTGCTGGTGCAGGCGGGCGAACTCCAGCCGCATTTTGACCCGCAGCGCCGCGTCCAGATTGGACAAGGGCTCGTCGAACAAGAACACCTTGGGCTGGCGGGTGATGGCGCGGCCTATGGCCACCCGTTGGCGCTGGCCGCCGGACAAGGCCTTGGGCTTGCGCTCCAGCAGGTGGTCGATGTGCAGGATGGCGGCGGCGCGGCGCACCGCGGCGTCGATCTCGGCGCGGCTTTTGCCGGCCAGTTTGAGGCCGAAGGCCATATTGTCGTACAAGCTCATATGCGGGTAGAGCGCGTAGGACTGGAACACCATGGCGATGCCGCGCTTGGCCGCGGGCACCTCGTTCATGCGTTCGCCGCCTATCTCCAGCTCGCCGGCGCTGATCTCCTCCAGGCCGGCGATCATGCGCAGCAGCGTGGACTTGCCGCAGCCGGACGGACCGACGAAGACGACGAACTCGCCGTCGTCGATGTGCAGTTGAATATCGGACATCACCTCCGGACCGTCGCCGTAGCGTTTGCCGACATTGCGCAATTGGACGCTTGCCATGCGTTTTCTCCTTATCAGTATTTCAGAACGGACGGGCTTGCAGCCGGCGCACCAGCTCCGGCAGCCGCCGCATATCGTCGAAGACCAGGCCGGCCCCGGCGGCCAGCAGCCGCTCAGCGTGGCCGGCGGCGATGTGGCCGGCGCCGGCGAAGCCCAACACGCGCAGGCCGGCGGCACGGGCGGCGGTGACGCCGGTGACGCTGTCCTCCAGCGCCAGGCAGTCATCCGGCGCGGCGCGCAGCGAGCGGCAGGCCGCCAGGTAGACATCCGGCGCCGGCTTGGCCGCGCCCACCTCGTCGGCGCAATGCACGCGGCCCTGGAACAAGGGCCACAGCCCGGTGCGGCGCAGCGCCGCGCGCACCCGCGCCCCGGCGCTGTTGCTGGCCACCGCCTTGGGCAGGGGGATGGCGCGCAAGGCGGCGGCCACGCCGGGCACGGCCCGCAGCCGCGCCGCCACCTCGGCGTCCACCGCGCGGCGGATGCGCGCGATCTCGTCCGGCGTCAGCGGCAAGGGGTGCTGGCCGGCGATGTCGGCCAGCAGCGCTTCCAGCGTCATGCCCAGCCGCGGCTGGATCACGGCGGCCGCGTCCACCCCGGGCAGCCGAGCAGCCAGCTGCGTTTGCAGCGCGTGCTGGGCGGCGGCCTCGCTGTCCAGCAGCACCCCGTCGCAATCGCAGACCAGATGGGCGACGGCGCCGCTCATTTGACCGCCCCGAAGGTGAGGCCGCGCACCAGCTGCTTTTGCGTCAGCCAGCCCAGCGCCAGGATGGGCGCCACCGCCAGCAGCGAGGCGGCGGATAGCTTGGCCCAGAACAGGCCTTCCGGGCTGGAGTAGGAGGCGATGAACACCGTCAGCGGCGCGGCGTGGGCGCTGGACAGATTGATGCTCCAGAAAGCCTCGTTCCAGCTCAGAATCAGCAGCAGCAAGCTGGTGGACGCCAGGCCGGGCAGGGCCATCGGCAGCAGCATATGAATGATTTCCTGCCACAGGCCGGCGCCGTCCATGCGCGCCGCTTCCAGGATTTCGCGCGGCACTTCGCAGAAATAGGTGTAGGCCATCCACACCGCGATCGGCAGATTGGCCAGCGCGTAGACCAGCACCAGCCCGGTCACGGTATCCAGCAGGCCTCCCTGTTTCAGCAGCAGATAGACCGGCAGCAGCACACCCACCGAAGGCAGCATCTTGGTGGACAGCATCCATAGCAGCAGCGACTGCGCGCGCGCGCCGGGATGGAAGGCCAGGCTGTAGGCGGCCGGCACCGCCAGCAGCAGGCTGAGCGCGGTGGCGCCGAAGGACACGGCGATGGAGTGGCCGGCAAAAGCCAGGTAGTCGCTGCGGGCGAACACCTCGCGGAAGCTGTCCAGCGTGGGCTGGAACCACAGGCTGAGCTGATAGGCCTGGGCCTCGGTCTTGAAGGCGGTCAGCAGCATCCACAGGATGGGGAAGAACAGCAGCAGGGCGATCAGCCAGGCCGCGGCGGAGGTGGCGGCGTAGCGCCAGGACAGCGTCGGTTTCCGGTTCATGCTTGCCCTTCCTCCTTGAGGTTTTGCGCCAGCATGCGGATCAGGAACACCGCCACGATATTGGCCAGCACCACCGCCAGCACGCCGCCGGTGGACGCCAGGCCGACATCGAACTGTTGCAGGCCCACCGCGTAGATCAAAAAGGACAGCGTGGTGGTGGCGGTGCCGGGGCCGCCGCCGGTGGTGGCGTAGATTTCCGCGAACACCGACAGCAGGAAGATGGTTTCAATCATCACCACCACGCCGATGGGCCGCCTCAGGTGAGGCAGGATGATGTGGAAGAACATGGCCAGCGGGCCGGCGCCGTCGATCTGGGCCGCCTCCTTCTGTTCCGGGTCCAGCGACTGGATGGCGGTGAGCAGGATCAGGAAGGCGAAGGGCAGCCATTGCCAGCTGACGATCAGGATCAGCGAGAACATCGGGTACTGGCCCAGCCAGTCCACCGGCGGCAGGCCCAGCGCTTGCGCGGCGGCGGCGAACAGGCCGTAGACCGGGTGCAGCAGCATGTTCTTCCAGATCAGCGCGCCCACGGTGGGCATTACGAAGAAGGGCGCGATGGCCAGCAAGCGGGCCGGGCCGCGGCCGAAGCAGGGCTGGTCGAACAGCACCGCCATCAGCAGGCCGCCGACGACGGAGATCAGCAGCACCGCGCCGGTCAGCAGCAAGGTGTTGGCGATGGAGGGGAAAAAGGCCGGATCGCTCCACAGGAAGCGGTAATTGTCCAGGCCGGCGAAGCCGGATTCGTCCGGGCTCAGCAGGCTGTAGCGGTTGACCGAGAAATACAGGGTCATCGCCAGCGGCACCAGCGACCACAGCAACAGGCTGAGCACCGCCGGCGCCAGCAGCCAGCGCCGCGCGCCGCCGCGGCGCGTCCTGGAAGGCGGGGCCGCGCCGGCGGCGGCGCGTAAAGTATGAGCGGGAGAGGGCATGGGGTTTCCTCCGGACCGCCGTAGCGGCGGTCGTGGGTGGATGGGGGCGGCAAAGCGCTGGGAACAGGCTCTTGGGTTCTTATGCTTACGGCTTTTGATAGCCGCCCTGCCGCACCGCCCGGTCCGCCGCCGCCTGGCCGGCTTTCAGCGCGGCGTCCACGCTGCTTTGACCGGCTAGCGCGCCGGAAACGGCCTGGCCGACCACGGTGCCGAAGGACTGGAACTCCGGGATGCCGACATACTGGATGCCGGTGTAGGGCACTTTTTTCAGCGCCGGGTCATTGGGATTGGCCTGCTGGATCGCCGCTAGCACGAATTTGGCGAAGGGCGCGGCCTTCAGGTATTCCGGCTGCTGGTAAGTGGACAGGCGGGTGCCGGGCGGCACCGAAGTCCAGCCCTGATCCTTGGCCACCAGCCGGATGTAGTCCTTGGAGGTGGCCCATTGGGCAAACTGTTTGGCCGCCGCTTGCTGACGCGAGGATTGGGGTACCGCCAGCGCCCAGGACCACAGCCAGCTGGAGCCCTTGGGCGTCACCCCCGTCGGCGCCTGGGCGAAGCCCACTTTATCCGCCACCTGAGACTCCTTGGGATTGAACAACAGCCCTGCGGCCACGGTGGCGTCTATCCAGATACCGCATTTGCCGCTGGCGAACAGGGTCAGGTTCTCGTTGAAACCATTGGTGCTGGCCCCCGGCGGGCCGTAGTTGCGCATCAGGTCCACGTAGAAGTTCAGCGACTGCTTCCACTCCGGGCTGTCTATCGTCGGCCGCCATTGCTCGTCGAACCAACGGCCGCCGTTGGTGTGCACCAGGGTGGACAGATAGGCCATGTTCTCGCCCCAGCCGGCCTTGCCGCGCAGACAGATGCCGTATACCCCGCCTTTTTCCTTCAGCGTTTTGGCGAAACCGGCGATCTGCTGATAGGTGGGCCGCTCCGGCATGTTCAGCCCCAGTTTGGCGAACAAGTCCTTGCGGTAATAGGTCATCGAGCTTTCCACATAGAAGGGCAGCGCGTACAGCTGGCCCTTGTAGGACAGCGCGTCGCGCGCGGTCTTGACCACATCGGCCAGCTCATAGCCGGGCGCCAGTTGATCCATGGGCTGCAACCAGCCTTTCTTGGCCCAGATCGGCGCTTCGTAGGTGCCTATCGTCATCAGATCGAATTTGCCGCTCTTGGTGGCGATGTCGGTGGTGACGCGCTGGCGCAGCATGTTTTCCTCCAACACCACCCAGTTGAGCTTGATGCCGGGGTTTTGCGCCTCGAAGGCCGGGGACAGCTTTTTCAGCGTGATCATGTCCGGGTTGTTCAGCGTGGCGATGGTGAGGGTGGCGGCGTGGGCGGAGCCGGCCAGCAGCAGGGCGGCGGCCAGCGGGAAGCGGCAGGGTCTGGTCATGGCGTTTCTCCTTAGCTTGAAGCGTTGCGGACAAAGCTGGTGCGGCCGGCGCCGGGCGCGATGCGGCGGCGGCTCGGGCCCGCTCGGGGCGGTGTCTGCGGTTCTGGATCGGGTATTGAGGCGTGAATCAGGGCGGTTTGCCGGCGTGGCGGCTCAGCTCATCCAGTTGCCGCCGTCCACGTTCAGCGTCTGGGCGGTGATGTAGTCCGCGTCGGCGGAGGCGAGAAACACCGCCGCGCCGCATAAATCCTCCGGCCTGCCCATGCGGCCCAGCGGCACCGCCGCGCCCACCCGCCGTTTTTTCTCGCCGGGGCCAAGGCTCTCGTAAAGGGCGAACTGCGCGTCCACCTGATCCCACATCGGCGTGTCCACCACGCCGGGCGCGATGGCGTTGACGTTGATGCCGTGCGGCGCCAGCGCCAGGGCGGCGGACTGGGTGTAGCTGATCACCGCCGCCTTGCTGGCGCAGTAATGGGCCACCAGCGCCTCGCCGCGGCGGCCGGCCTGGGACGACAGATTGATGATCTTGCCGCCCTCGCCCTGGGCCGCCATTTGCCGCGCCGCCGCCTGCATCAGGAAGAACATGCCCTTGACGTTGACGGCGAACAGCCGCTCATAGCTGTCCCAGCTGGCTTCCAGCAGCGGGGCCAGGTCGAACAGCGCCGCGTTGTTGTAGAGGATGTCCACGCGGCCGAAGCGCTCGATCGCGGCGCGGACGATGTGTTCGATATCGTCGCGCTTGCCGATGTCGGCGGCCAGCAAGGCCGTGTTGTCCGCGTCCGCCCCGCCGGCCAGCGCCAGCAGTTCCGGGCTCAGCCGCAGGTCCACCAGCAGGCAGCGCGCGCCCTCGGCCAGGTAGCGGCGCGCCACCGCCAGCCCGATGCCGCCGGCCGCGCCGGTGACGATGGCCACCTTGTGTTTCAACTTCATGCTTTCTCCTCCAAAGATTGTTTTTGAGCATTTGCTCTTGTTGTGGGCAAATATTCGATAAAATGAAGAGGGCTGTCAAGCGCAGAGGGCGAAAAAGAAGTGCTGCATAGCAGCATGATTTTAAAAGCCTATTTCTTCGTGCTTGCGGCGAATGAAGCGCGGCGCGCCAATCGTTTAGAATGCGTGTCTCTGCGTTGCGGACGCGGGCGAGGGCCAAATCAAGCGAGGAGGGTGTTTTGTCCAAACAGCAGGAAAAGCTGGACCAGGCGGCGCGGGCCGCCTGGCTGTATTACGTGGCGGGCAAGACCCAGAACGAGATCGCCGAGCAGTTGCAAGTGTCGCGCCAGGTGGCGCAGCGGCTGGTGGCGGCGGCGGTGGACCAGGGCCTGGTCAAGGTGACGGTGGCGCATCCGGTGGCGGCCTGCCTGGCATTGGCGGAAGCCTTGCGCCAGCGCTTTGGTCTGCAGCTGTGCGAGGTGGTGCCGGCCGACGGCGACGCCCCGGCCGAATTGCGCAAGAAGCTGGCGGTGGCCGGCGCGCGCGTGTTCGAGAGCTATTTGCAGCAGCCGCGCCCGCTGGTGGCGGCCCTGGGGTCCGGCCGCACGCTCAAGGCCGTGATCGACGAACTGGGCGACATTCACAGCCCGCAGCACCGGCTGGTGTCGCTGATCGGCACCATCGCCCACGACGGCTGTTCCAACCGTTACGACGTGGCCTTGCCGGCGGCGCAGAAAACCCAGAGCCGCTACTACCTGCTGCCGGCGCCCTTGTACGCCGACAGCGCCGACGACCGCGCGCAATGGTGCAACCACCGGCTGTACCGCGCGGTGGAGGCGCTGGGCGCGGAGGCCGACGTGGCCTTCATCGGCATCGGCGCCATTGCGCCGGGCTGCCCCCTACAGGAGGACGGCTTTTTGGACGAGACCGAGATTGCCGGGCTGATGGCGCGCCAGGCGGTGGCGGAGCTGCTGGGCCGGCCGATGGACAGCGCCGGCCGGCTGGTGGGCGAAACGGTGCAGGAGCGGGTAACCAGCCTGGCCTTGAGGCCGCGGCCGGCCAAACCGGTGATCGCCTTCGCCGGCGGCGAGGACAAGGCGGCCGCCATCCTGGCGGCGCTGCGCGGCGAATGGCTGTCCGGCCTGGTTACCGACGAGGCCTGCGCGCGGCGGATATTGGAGGGATGAGGGGCGCCCGCCGCGTGTATCTCCCATGGCGCCAGCGCAGCCCAAGCATCAGGCAATGCGGGCCGATGGGCGTTCAGGACGTCACCGCCTCCAGCTTGCTTGCGGCCAGCTGCAAACGTTGTTGCAAAGGCTCCAGCAAAGCCCACAGCGCCTTGCCGCGCAGTTGCGCGTTTTCCGTGTGGCGCAGCATCAGCAGCAGCGCGCTCAGCGCCTCGCAGCATTGGCGCAGTTCGTCGGCGATGTCGTCGTAGTGTTCGCAGCAGCGGGACAGATAGGCCAGTTCAAGGTCGATGGCGGCGAGGGCGGGGTTGTCGCTGCGCTGCGCGTGCAACTGCTGGACGGTCTTGATCAGGCGGGCGGGCGGTTTGGCCGGCGGCGGTTTGGCGAATCGGGCGAGGAGGTTGCGTATCGGCATGGAAGCTCCTGGAAGTCCGTTATGGGCTGGCGCGGGGCGTGGTCCGCTGGGCGGAAGGCGGACCGGCTGGATTCGCGATTTCGAGATGAGCGGCTTAGAATGCACGAATCGTGTCGGAACTCCGGTTCCGCCTTGACCCAAGGGAGGCCTGGCGGGTGGCCGCGGGGCTTATCCGCTGACTGGTTTGGCTGGCCTTGGCGGCGTTAGCCTGTTGAGTCATTGGCGTGACGCTATCTCACCACGATCGCGGTTAATTGCAAATGCGAGCGTGGTCCGCAATTTTAAAATATAAATATATTCAATAAAATCAACTCATTGCAGTGACCGTGAATGTGGTTTTTCCGTCTATCCGCTTCGTTCCTTGTTGAAGCTGAGAGCCTGTTCAGGGCGCAGGGGGGCTCAAGCGGGACAAGGCGTTGCGGCTGAGGCGGCGGAATGGCGGCGCGGCGCGGTACAAGGCGCCATGAAGCGCAGCAGACTTTGAACCGATTCTGAGGGGGTGGATATTGGAATCTCTTGGCAAACGATTGAGGTTTATCCGCGACACGGTGCTGAAGGAAGCGCGCGACGTCACTGCGCAGAAACTGGGCATATCGCTGGTGTCGCTGCAGAACTACGAAGGCGGCACGCGCAAACCGTCCGCCGTGCTGGTAGCCAAGTTTTCACGCCTGACCGGCGCGCGGCTGGATTGGCTGCTGTTTGGCGAAGGGGAGGCCTTGCCGGGGGCGACGGGGCCGCGCACCGGCGAGCCCTTGGCGCCGTATGCGCCGCAAGGCGCGCATGTGGAGGTGCTGTGTTACGGCGACGGCGCGGCTCTGCCGCTGGCGCTGGGCTGGCTGGAATCCCGGCTCAAGTTGCCGGCCGGCCAGCTGGCGGCGGTTGCGGTGGCGGGCGATGCGATGGACGGCGTGTTGAACGATGGCGACCTGGCCCTGATCAACCGGGCGGAAACCCAGCCGGGCAGCGGCTTGTACGCGCTGGAGCTGGACGGCGAGGTGGTGGTGCGCCGGGCGCAGAGGCTGCCGGGCGGCAAGCTGGGCTTGTCCAGCGCCAATGAGGCTTATCCGCCGTTTGAGGTGGACCTGGCCGCGCCGCCGGCGGATTTCTCGGTGTTGGGGCGGGTGGTGTGGCTGGGGCGGCAGGTGTAGCGCGGACCTGTTCATGGTCTTTGCTTACTGGCAGCCTTGCTCAAGGCATTGAATCCGCTGCGCGGTTAAGCAGCATTTCACGCACTGAAAAAATCGTAACAAGGAGAATAAGGACATGTCGAATAACAATTTTACGAGCGTAGTCTCCGTTCTTCACGTGAATGATTTCGGCGGAGCCGTTGAATGGTACGCCAAATGGCTTGGGCGCAAGCCGGATGTTACCCCTTATGAGGGAGTCGCCGAATGGCGGCTGGCAGAAAATGCTTGGATTCAAGTTTCGCTTGCGCCAGACCCAAGCCTGGCGGGTAAATCATGTGTAGTGTGCGGTGTCCGCAATATCGAAACACAGAGGGCAATTTGTCAAGACGCTGGTGTTGCCGCTAGCGAAACACAGGACCTGGGATTCATAAAGCTTGCCCAAGTCAGCGATCCAGCCGGAAACACGGTGATGTTTGTCCAGGAAATGTAGAGCCGTCTTGATTGGCGAAAGACGTGAAACTGACAATGCTAGCCGCTCTTAGAACCTGTTTACGATCTTTTTGTGATGTTGCTAGGAGTATTGCACTGGGTCAGGAAGTGGGATGAGCCAGGATGACATGGGATAAAGTGGCGGGAAATCAAGCCTGGGCGCTGTCTCTGAGCAATCTAGCCGCCATTTTGATGACGAAAGCCAGCCGTTGCATCGAAAATCTGTGGAAGCATGATTTTTGTGGCTGGTTTTGCATCCATCTGGCGGCGTCTTAGAAGAGTTTTGAACCTGCCAGCCCCAACCCTGCCGCCACCGCTTTTTTGCGTATGGCCACAAGACCACCAGCCAAACAATGGCCGTTTGCCATCGATCCTCCACCCAAAAGTGGGCAAATGCGAGGGAAAGTGGCGCTGCTCGGCTACCTGCATGCATTACAGCCGCTGAAACGCTTGTCTGATGCGGGATTGTGGGATCATTCGCAGCCTCTATATCCCGTGGGAAGCGTCGTCGGGGCGTTGGTGGCCTAGCTTTTGCGAGCAGCCCCTTGAGATGATCGATAGTGCCCTGATCCCCCATGACGCCTTGCCGCCGCAAATTAATATGACGCGGACATCCTAGATTAGTATTATCAGGCTCGCAACCAGCACTAAGGGCAGTTGCTAAGCTCAGGCCGCCAACGCTTGCAATAGGCTAGCAATTTCCTGTGGATTGACTGTATTTCGAGACCGTAAGTAGCGATACAACACCACCACAACCTCCGCTTTGCGCTCCGGGTCGAGCTCTAAATTTTCCTCTAGCAGCCATTCCTCTAGCGCCTGAACGCTTAGTTTGACCATTTCGACGGCGTCGTCCTCAGATGCTTTTACCTCACCGTGAACAACTCTTTGTCTCGCGTAGAGTTCACCCTCCCCGGTTGCCAGCCACTCAAGAGAAACACCTTTTGCCATAGCCAAGTTTGCCAGAACCTCAAATGGTGGTGCTTGCTCTTCCGCGATGTATCTACGGAGCGAGATTGGGCTAACCCCAGCTGTAGAGGCGGCCTCACCCTTTGTGCCGTAGAGGTCTGCAACGGTTCCAATGCGGTCTCCGATGCCACTGTTGCAAATCGGAAACGATCCATTTTTGGCTGAAGCCATGCAAATTCCAATCGTATATGTCTGTTTTCATTGAGAAAACAGTGCAATCCCTAGTCAAATCAATCGCATCCGAATCGGAAGCGAATCGGAAATGAGTGTTTTTTATTGATGAATGGATCGGATGCGATCCATAATGTGCTTGCGAATTCATTGCAAGAGATCATCAAATGAACACACCAACAGTGCAAAAAAAAGCCGCCGACTGGCATCGGGCGGATATTGTTGCAGCCGTCCACAAGGCGGGGTGGTCACTTCGCAGACTGTCCATTGAAGCCGGACTCTGCGCAGGCGCACTCAACAATGCACTTGACCGGTCATGGCCGAAAGCAGAGGGCATCATTGCCGCTGCTATCGGAGTCCCCCCGGAAAGCATCTGGCCAAGTCGCTACAACAAGCGCCATTTTAAGCCGGTTTTTCCTGCCGCGCTTCCCAAATCTACAGAGGACTGCGCAAGTACGTCCCCTGTCTCCTCGTGAATGGTAGTGAACCCCACTCGGAATAACTACCACGCCAATTCTCATTCAGAGGTCAAGACAAATGGGAAAACGACTAACACAAACTGTTTCATCGAGCCTCAGCGATGCCATCAACCGGCAAGTAGAGGCGGCATCCAAGATCGGCTTGGTTCCGAAGCGCATGTCGGACCTGATGGGTGTTGAACTCAAGACCTATTACCGCTGGCTGGCGGACAACAGCATGCCGCTGAACCGCGTTCGCCAGTTCGAAACCTTCTGCAAAGCCTCCTACATCAGCGAATACCTCTGCACGGCTCATGGAGACAAAGTGGTGATCGCCATCCCGTCTGGCCGTGCCGCCAAAGCGAGCGACCTTGGGGAAATGCAGGCTAATTTTGGCGAAGTGATCATGCTGCTGGAGCAATGCTACCGCGACAAAACGAGCGTCGCGGAAACCCTGGCCTTACTCGGCGTTGTCCTTTCGCAAGCGGCCTACCACCGCGAAAACATCCGCAAAATTGGCCAGCCTGAGCTCGATTTCTGCGAGGGCCAAGCATGAACTCCCCCGCATTCAAGTCGTATTTCAGCGCGTCAGAGCTAGCGAATATGCGCTTGCCTAACCTTCCGGGGACTGAAAGGGGCATTCGCATCACTGCTGAGCGTAATAAGTGGGACGCTCGCAAGAAGCTCCAAGGTAAGGGGTTCGAGTACGCTATTTCTAGCCTCCCAATTGACGCCGTCCGCGCCATCCAAGCCCGCGCCGCTGCCGCCGGTCGCGTTGACCAACTGATGGACCCCGCCGCCGCCCCGGCGATCAATAGCCGAATCCCTGGCTCGCAAATGAGCTTGCTGGACGACGAAAACCGCCGTGAAGCCGACCGCGAAGTGCTGCTGCGGCTGCCGAAACTGACGCCAAAACAGGTCGCACGCTTCGAAGCGCGCCGCAGTATCACCCTAGCCTGGTACACCTATCTCAAGCTCCACGGCATGCGGCCGTCGCGCAAGCTGTACGAAGCCTTCGTCAGCCACTTCAACGCCGGCCACCTGCAGGCGAATAAGGTGCAATACCCGGAGCTGGCCATCGCTACCGCCGGCGTGATTGAGCAGATCGCGCTGCGGACTCTGCAGATGTGGGTGTCCGATTACGAAAAAACCGGCCTTGCGGCCTTCGTCGACAAACTCGACGGCAGCCACCAGCGCGGCCGCTGCCAGATCAGTTTGCAGCCGGATTTGCACAACTTCACCCTCGGCATGCTGGTCAGCAATCCGCATATCAAGCCGGTCCACCTTGAGCAAGCCGCCGCCGCCCGCTTTGCCGGCCACAGCAACGTGTCCGTGCCCGGATACCACGCGTTCCGCCGCTTCATCAATCAATGGAAAACCGACAACGCCGAGCTGTTTACCGCCCTAATCAACCCGGACGCGTGGAAAAACCAACACATGTCGGCGTTCGGCTCCGCGTCTGAAGACGTTTACGGCTTGAACCAGCGCTGGGAGTTTGACTCCACCCCGGCCGATCTGATGCTGACCGATGGCCGTTACTGCTTGCTCGGCGTCATCGACGTCTGGAGCCGCCGCGCCAAGCTGTTGGTTGCCAAAACCAGCCGCGCCCTGGGCGTGGGCGTCCTGGTCCGGGCCGCGCTGCTGGACTGGGGCAAATGCGCCGAGGCCAAAACCGACAATGGCCAGGAATACGTCGGCGTCTACGTCGACGACGTGTTCCGCGCACTGGACATTGAGCAGATCAAATGCCCGCCGTTCCAGCCCTGGCACAAACCCC
This sequence comes from Chromobacterium sp. IRSSSOUMB001, assembly GCF_023507765.1. Lineage (NCBI taxonomy): Bacteria > Pseudomonadati > Pseudomonadota > Betaproteobacteria > Neisseriales > Chromobacteriaceae > Chromobacterium > Chromobacterium sp. IRSSSOUMB001. The sequence goes on along the minus strand of NZ_JALCYU010000005.1, from coordinate 251,617 downwards.
ATATCGAGCGACTTTTCCGCACTTTCTCGCACGATCTGTTGGAGCTGCTGCCGGGCTATATCGGCCACAACGTCGCCGAGCGCAAAGCCATTGAGGCGCGCAAGCAGTTCTCGGAACGGCTGTTCACCAAAAACACAGTGTTGGATGTCGGCATGAGCAGCCAGCAGCTGCAGGCGTTCTGCGACCAATGGCTGGTGCGTTACCACAACACGACGCACAGCCAGCTTGAGATGAGTCCCGTTGAAAAAGCGGCGTCCTGGGCCGGTGAGGTCGAGGAGATCGACAACCCGCGCCTGCTCGACGTGCTGCTGGCCGAACGCATCGACCGCACCGTGCTGAAAAAAGGCCTGCAGATCGACGGCGGCTGGTTCATCGCCCCGGAATTGGCGGTGAATCTGATCGGCCGTCAAGTCCAGGTCCGGCTGGACCCCACCGACCTGGGCCGCGTCTACGTGTTCCACGACGGCCAGTTCATCTGCGTCGCCGAATGCCCGGAACGCACCGGCATGGATCGCCAACTTGTAGCACAGCAGGCCAAACGCATGCAGGCCGCTGAGGTCAGCCGCCAGAAGCGCGAACTCAAAGCGCTGGCACGCAAGGCGGCCACCGACGAAGTTGTGCAGGAAATCCTTCGCGCCGACGCCGAGCGCGCCGGCAAGTTGGTCTCGCTGCCGCGGCCGGCCGCCGCCGTCGACACCCAGGGCACCCGCGCCGCCGCAGCCGCAGTCCAGGCCGTCGACAACCCTCAATCCAATATCCCGCTGGCGATTCAACGCCAGCAGGCGTTGGCGGCTAAATCTGCCCCGGCCCCGGTCGACATCCCGCTGAGCGACGAAGCCAAGTTTCGCCGCTGGCTGGAACTGTCCGACTTGGTCGAGCACGGTCAGGCGATCCCCGAAAACGAACAGCGCTTTTTCGCCGGCTTCCCCAAGACCGCCCGATTCATGGTCCAGCACGAGAAGCACCAGAAGCTGCAGGCCAGCCAGCCGCGCAACGCCGGCAACCACTAGGAGTTTGAAACATGACTTTGAATGCTACCGCCGACATTACCAATGTCGATCTGATGCACGCCACGGCGCTGCGCCTGTTGAACCGCCCGAGTGGCTCGGATGGGCTGGCCGTGATGTTTGGCCCCAGCGGCTACGGTAAAACCCAAGCCGCGACTCAGGCCTATCTGCGCCACAACGGCTATTTCGTCCGCGTTTCCGACTCGTGGACTTGCAAGACGTTCTTGCAAAAAGTCCTCGCCGAAATGGACATCCAAGCGGGCCGCACCACCAGCGCCATGCTCGACCAAGTCGCGCAGCAGCTATCGACCAGCCAGCGCCCGATGATCATCGATGAAGCCGACTATGCGGCTGACAAGCCCCGGCTGATTCAACTGATCCGCGACATTCACGACACCAGTTGGCGCGCCAGCATCATTTTGGTCGGCGAGGAAGCACTACCGCACAAGCTCGCCAAATGGGAACGGGTCCATAGCCGCGTTTTGGATTGGGTGCCGGCCCAGCCGGTCAGCCTGGCCGACGCCCGCAAACTGGCACCGATCTATTGCGCCGATCTGCCGGTCGCAGATTGCCTGCTGCAGCGCGTGGTGGATGAAGCCCGCGGCTCGGTGCGCCGCGTTGGTAACAACCTGAACCTGATTCGCGAAGAGGGACTGGCCGAAGGCTGGGACGTGGCCACCCTGGAGGTGTGGGGTACCCGGCCGCTGTACAACGGCAAAGCACCGACCCGGAGGCTGCCGCAATGACCGCGCCCCGCAACGGCCGCAAACCGGCTCAACTGGAACTGGCCGGCGGTAAAAGTCCGCGCCAGCTGGCCTGGGAAACCATCCGCGCCCGTCGTGAAAGCTTCACGCTGAACGACGTCGCTTGCTATGCCGACATCGACATCCTAACCGCGAAGGCGTATCTGCAGGCGCTGGAGCGCGGCGGCTATATCAGCAGCACCAGCCCGCGCCGCAACACCAGTATCGCCGCCAAAACCTACCGGCTGGCCAACGACTGCGGCGTCGACGCGCCGCGGCTCAATCGTCACGGCCAAGTGGTGAATCGTGGCATTGGCAACACCAATATGTGGCGCGTGATCCGAATGAGCAAAAGCGAGTTCGACTATCACAGCATCGCCCGCGATGCCTCGACGCCTGAACACCAGATTGCCCCATCCACGGCCAAAAACTACCTGCTCGCACTGGAGCAGGCCGGCTATCTGGACATCGTTCAGCCCTCGCAAGGGAAGCCCGGCGGCGGCAACAGCCCCTGCCGGCTGCGACTGCGCCCCATTCACCCCATCACCGGCAAAGCGCCGGGGCCGCGGGCACCGATGGTTCAGCTTCTGAAAACGGTCTACGACCCGAACTGGGCGCAGATCGTCCAGCAAGAGGCACCGCACCATGACTAATTGGCTCGCGATGTTGCACGCCGCCGTCCAGGCCGAGGGCCAGCAGGCGGTAGCGCGTCGGCTGAACTACTCGCGCACCACCATCAGCCTAGTGTTGGCCGGCAAATACGGCGGCCGCGTCGACCTGGTGCAAAACGCGGTGCAAACAGAGTTCGGCACTGTCGCGTGCCCGTTCACCGGGCACGCCATCGCCCGCGACGTCTGCGCGACGATCTCCGCCGGCCCGATCCCGACACATAACCCCAGCAAGTTGGCGAACTGGCAGCACTGCCGGCATTGCCCCAACCGCAGCACAGGAGAGTGACGATGTTACATAGCGAAACCGCTGCTCTGCAGCGCATCCAATCGAATCAGCAGCTGCACGAGCAGCCCGTTGCCGGCCGGGAATACTTCCTGATCCGCCGCCATACGCTGGACCGCCAGCCGGCGTTGCAACTGACCGTCGATTTCTATCGTCAGCGTTTTGAGAGTGGCCGCGTCGACTTCTGGAGCGACGACGACCAGCGGGACGACGAGCTGCGGGTCAATGTGCCGATGGGGCGCACCGGCTTTGCCCTCTTGTACCGCATGGCGCGCTGCTGCCTGCAGCGCCGGCCGCTGAATCTCTACGTGACCGAGGCCCGGCCATGAGCGCCGTCCTGCCGCTGGGCCGGCCGGTGCCCAATGTCTACATGCTGGCCGGCGCTCACCGGATCGCCGCCGCGATTGAGCTGCTGAGCCGCGAAGGGCTCACCGTGCTGAGTTCGGTACAGGAACACCCGATGAAGCCAACGATTCGCGTGCGCCACAGCATCCAGTGCGACCGGCTGATCGCCACCGGCGAGGCCTCGTTCTACTCGTTCGGCAGCAACGATGATGGCCGCTTCAGCGAGGCCCAGTTCGAACGCGCCGGTTGCCGCGTGATCTGGACCCAGTACCCGTAACCCCAAACCCACGACACCCCCGTAACCATCAGGAGCATGACATGCAAACCGCACGCAAAAACTATCTCGAAATCCGTCGCAACCGCGGCATGAAACAGGGCGAATTCTGGAGCCGGGTAGGCGTCACCCAGTCCGGCGGCTCGCGCTATGAGAACGAGCGCAAAATCCCGAAGCCGGTCGCTGAATTGGTCCGCCTGCAGCACGAACTTGACATCGACACGCGGCTGATTAGCAGCGGCAACGCCGACCTGGTGCGGGCCGTGATCGGCGGAACGCTGGACGCCGGGCAACTGCGCCGCACCGCCGAGCGCTTCCAGGTGCTGATCGCGTCAATGAAGCTGGCCGCAGCTGAGGCTGAACAGGCCGGCAGCGTCAACCAACTGGAAACAGGCCGGGAGGGCTGACCATGCAAATCATTCCGCATCAACAAACCATCGTCCACGCTCTGAACCGCGCCTCGCAACCGCTGACATTCGGTCAACTGGTTGAGGCCACCCAGTTGAACCGCGAACTGGTGCAGCAATGCCTGGACAAGCTGGCCGAGGTCTATCTCGTGACATTCGACCTGGACCAGAAGACCTACCAAATCAACCTGCCGACTACAGTCGCTACGCCGCCAGCGACACCCATCGCTGCTGCGCCGTGCGACAGCCTGTCAGTGCCGCAGCAGGTGCGGCAGCACCTAGAGGCCGCGCCACAGCAAACACTCAGCGTCGCCGAACTGGCGAAACGGGTAGATGGCTCGCGTCAGGCAATCAACGCAGCGCTGCAGCACTGGCGCAAAAAAAACTGCGTGCGCATCGTCAACGATGGCTGGCAGTGGCAGGAGCCGCCCGCCAGCGTGCCGGCATCGGATGGAGTCCCGGCAGGCGTGCAACTGGACCCGGCCCCGGTGTTGTTGCCGGAACCAACGGCCCAGCCGGCCGACGTCGCGGAACTGGACCAGATCGACCAGACGCTAGCCCGCTTCACCCGGCAATTCCGCATCGCTGTGGTGAATAACGGCTCGCTGGAGATTCAGAACCATGGCGGGAAATTGACGCTGAGCGTGACAGAGGCCGCGGCCCTGAACGAGTTCATGCGTCTCGCGGCGCCGCTGATCGGGGCCGCCTTATGACACAGGCGGTGTTGGACGAGGCGACCCGGCAGCGGCTGGCTGCCGAGGTGGACCGGCTGGTAGCGATGGACATCGACCGGCGAGACGCGCGGCGGATCGTATGGGACGACTACCAGGACGAACTGGCTGCCAGCCTGGTCGCCACGCCAGCGCCGCCTGTGGCTGTCCCGGTGCCGGAGCCGCCGGCCAGTGCTCCACCTCCTAATCGTCCGTTTTGGCGGGCGGAGGATGAGCCGCCACTCACGCCTGAGTGGCTGGAAAGGAACCGGCGGCAACTGGCGCATGTAAAGCGATTGTTGAGGTGATGACGATGCAAAACGATATGCAAATCCCGGAGGGGTACTGGCAGGACGCCAAAGGTCATTTAGTGCCGGTCAGTCTGATCCGGCCCATTGACCAGGAACGGGACCGCCTGGTGAAAGAGCTGGTGGGCAGGGCCCTGCCGATTTCCGATGCCCTAGCGGGCTTCAAGAAAAGTGCCTTTGACGACGTGGCCGCCTTTACCGAGCTGTCCTGGGAACAGTACGGCGTCGTGGTGGGCGGCAAAAAGGGCAACGTAACGCTGCACAGCTTCGACGGCCGTTATCGCCTGGAACGCGCGTTCCAGGACCGGATCGCCTTTGATGAGCGTCTGCAGGCGGCGAAGGTGTTGATTGATCAGTGTCTACACGACTGGTCGGAAGGGGCCGGGCCGGAACTGCAGGCGATCGTGAACCAGGCTTTTGCCGTGGACAAAAAAGGCAAGATCAATACCGCCCGCATTTTGGCTCTGCGTCGCCTGGACATCCAAGACGAGCGTTGGCAGCGGGCTATGACGGCCATTGGCGAGGCGCTGCAGGTGGTAGGCAGCTCCACCTATATCCGGCTCTATGAGCGAATCGGCAAATCCGAACAGTACCGGATGATCCCCCTTGATATTGCGGGAGTTTGAGATGAGCGCACTGACAAACGTGTTCGACTGGCCCAAAACCACCCTTCTTAATGTCTTCAACGAGGCGGTTAACGCTGAGGATGATCAGTTCGAGGTCGTTGAAATGGAACTGAATAACAGCAGAACTTTCGCCATCGTGATGATTTCCGGATATCACACCCAGGCGGTTCTTCAGGCAATGCGCGACGCGCAGGAGGATTGAGATGGCTAACTGCATCAACTGCAGCGAAACGATGGGCTGGCTGAATCACGTCAAGGCGGATGTGTTCGACAGCGCGGTGGGGCCGAGTCCAGTCATCGACCTGATCCTGCGCTGCCCGTACTGCACGCAGGAGTACAACGCCTTTGTTCCCGTTGACGATCTGATTCCGCTGGGTGAATGAGATGGCCCCCACGCACAAACAGATCGCAGCCGGACAGCGCCGATCCCTTCTGGCCATGCAGCGGAAGTTGCAGGACATGGCCGCGCAGTGGGGAGACCTCGACGCCTACAACGAGGGCGCCCTGGCCCACCTCGCCGAAAAAATTGGGAACACAGCCGGCGACCTTATCGAGAAAGACTGACCCCCGCGAAACCGCCCGCAAGGGCGGTCTGCCGGGCGTGGCGGCCCGGTACTGATGAGCAGCCGCAGACCATCGACAGAGCTCGCATGGGTGAGCCGCCGGCCCCGATCCATTCAACAGGGGTGCCGTTCTCTGATACCGCCGGCAGGCGGCTCACCCATGCGAGCAGGAGGAAACACGATGACAGACCCGCGCAAACCGATGATCGTTAAATTGCAGATCGCCAAGCGCAAGCTGCAAATGGACGACGCCGACTATCGGGCGATGCTCGCTCGCATCGCATCGGGCAAACGGAGCAGCACGCAATTAACGCGGGCCGAACTGGACATGGCGCTGCGCGAGATGGCTCGCCTCGGTTTCGTGCAAAAGCCAGCGCAAAAGCATGGCCGCAGGCCGCGGCCGACGGACAGCCGCGAAACACTGGTCGCAAAAATTGAGGCGCAGCTGGCTAGCGCCGCCAGGCCCTGGAGCTACGCCCACGGCATGGCGTGGCATATGTTCCGGATTGCCCGCGTGGAATGGCTGGACGCCGAGCAGCTGAACAAATTGATGTTGGCGCTGGTTTACGATGCGCGTCGCAATGGGAGGCCGAAATGAACGAAGCCCAGCATGAAGCGGCGATGGCCCGCGCTTTGCATCTGCTGCCGGAAAATGCCCGCCAGGTCGTCGACATCATCGGCCTGGCCACTACATTGAAACTCGTGAACGCCTTTGGCGGCACCCATGTTTCTGTACCCAAAACCACACGCGAGCGTGGCAGTTTCTCCGCGCTGTCGGAGGTCGTGGGCACCGATGCCGCTCGGCTGCTGGTGCGGCGTTATGGCGATACCCGGCTCTATGTGCCGAAATGCGCGGCGGCGCTGCGCGGTTTGCGTGATGCCAACATCCGTGCGGACTATGATAAGTGGTGCCGGGAATTGGGGCATAATGCCACTGTCAACAATATACTGGTTCCCAAGTACCGACTATGCGACCGGAGGCTGGAAGACATCTTATCCAAGGTCGACCAGGTGTTGCCGGAGGCGCAAGGGAGCTTGTTTTAGGGGGAGTGATGGCGATTACCAATAAGCAGTTAGGCATTGTGGCTGTTCTCATGGTTGCTATAGCAGGTGCAGAGTATTACCAGTACAAGGCCACTACCCCCACTTCATCCCCCTCGCAGGCACAAAGCCAATCAGTATCTGCCGCGCAGTTGGGCAATGAGTGGCCGCTACGCGTCAGCTCCGGCAAAGTTTACTGCGAACTCGGTGCTCGCTACGTGTTCGAAGACCCTAACGGCCAGCGCTGGGGCATCAATGGTATGGCGAACGCAGTGTATCCTGAGATTCGCCCGCTACTCCTCGACAACTCCAACCCTGGAATGGCTTGCCGGCCTGACGAACCCAACTGCGTGACGCCCAAGATGTCGCTGTCTCCACTATTCGACATCGCTGAACGTCTGTGTAAGTAGTAAGCCGCATCCCCTACCGAACTCCTTCCTGATCTTCTTTTCGGCCGCCGCTCCCTAATATCGCTTCATGTCCACGACAGGAGCGGCCCCATGGCCCGAACCATCAATCGAATTGTGATTCATTGCGCCGCCTCGCCCAATGGCAAGCAACTGGCGCGCAGTGACAGCCAAACCGCCGCCGGCATCATTGATGTTTGGCACAGCCAGCGCGGCTTCCGGCGCAGCGGCCCCTATGCCGCCAGCTTCAACCCCAATCTCAAGTCCATCGGCTATCACTACGTGCTGGACGTCGACGGCCGCAAATCGACTGGCCGGCATCTCGACGAAATCGGCGCGCATGTCCAGGGCCATAACGCTGACAGCATCGGGATTTGCCTGGTCGGCACAGACCGCTATACCAGCGCGCAGTGGAGCGCGTTGCACAGCCTGGTCAAAGCGCTGCAGGCGCAGTTCCCTGGTGCGTCCGTGCTCGGCCATCGCGACTTGTCCCCGGACCTCAACGGCGACGGCAAGATCACGCCGAACGAGTGGACCAAAACCTGCCCGGGCTTCACGGTCGCCGAATGGCTGTCTAGCGGTATGAAGCCCTTAGCCGCGCATCTGTTGGGCTGACCATGGCGCTGCGAGACCTCATCACAAACCCGGCCTCTGGCCGGCTTTCTACCAGCGACAGCACCCTGGTCGGCGCATTCCTGGCCAGCACGTTGGCGCTGCTTTACGCCACTGTCACCGGCCAACTGAGCGAATGGCTGTTTGTTGGCTATCTGGCTGCCTGGGTGACGCAAAGCCAAGCGTCCAAACGCGCCGCCATCACTCGCGACACGCTGCCGACAAAACCGGAGGAAACGCCATGAATCCTTGGTTGAGGCCCATTGGCCTGGCGCTGTTGGTGATCGCAGTGTCCGGCCTGATTGCCGGCGGCGGATACCAAGTCGCCGCCAATGTCTACCAGGCCAAGTTGGACCGACTGCATGCCGACTATGCACGCGAGCGCCAGAGCCAGGCGGAAGCCCAGGCGACGGCGCTGGACAAAGCGCTGCGCGAGCAAACCGCGCTCAACGAACAGGCGCACCGCCTAGGCGTTGAACTGCTGAACACCCGCGCTGAACTCGTTGCGGCTCATGCCGCACTGAAACGGAGAATCCCCGATGCGACTCGTTCCGACGGCTCTTCTTTTACTGGCCTTGGCCCTGCAGGGCTGCGGCTCTACACCGACAACCTCGGTTATGTCGACGCCGCAAAGGGCTTGCCCGCAACCGACGCCGGAAATGCTGCAAAAACCGATGCGACCGCCGCCGCCGAGACCGGGCTATTACCAGTCGACCTCCTGGCTCATTCCGCCGATTACGGCGCTTGGTGCCAGAAGATAGAGCAGCAGCTCGACAGCTTGAACCGCTTGTATCACGCGGAGTCCCGGTGATCGATTTCCTTGGCCTGCGAATGAATGACCGCGGCGATCTGCTCGACGAACTTGACGCCACCAGCGACAGGCTGTCCGGGCTGATTCAGCAGATCGCTCCGATGGGGGGAAATGGCAATTGTGCAAAAGAAGCCGCAAACCGCCTGGCGGAAGCCCAGGCGTCGTGGACGGAGGCATTTGATGGATCAGTTTGACCAGGCGTCGGAGCTGGAACAGCTGCAGCGCGATATCGCGTTGAGCGATCAACTGGCCCGTGCCGCCAGCGGGCTGGCCTTGAGCCACTGCGAGGATTGCGGCGACGCGATCCCGCCGGCGCGGGCTAGAGCGATGCCAGGCTGCCGCCGCTGTATTTACTGCCAAGAACGCAAGGAGCGCCGCTGAGCGCCGAGGGGGAAATATTGATCACATTGGAGCCGACATACCTGATTGGGCTAGCGCTCTCGTTTTTCGGTTTTCTATTTGCCGCAGGCAAGCTGTTCCTGGCACAAGTGGACCGCCGGCAGAGTGAGCGGGATGACCGACAGGAACAGCAAACTCAGGCCCTACTTAAGCAGCTGGGCCAACAGGCCGAAAGCGTGAATCAACAGTTGTCCCAACAAGCTGAAAGCGTGCATCGCTTGGAGAGGGACTTCCTGAAGTTTCAGGGAGACCTACCTCTCTCTTATGTGCGCCGCGAAGATTACATGCGCAATCAAACGGTAATCGAAGCCAAGTTGGACGCTGTGGCGCTGAAAATCGAGAACATCCAATTGAGGGCACACCGATGAATGTGGATCAAGCGAAATTGCGTCGTGAATCGCTGCGCTGGTATCTGCTGCTGGCACTGTACAACGCACGTCCGGAAGAAGTCTGCGAGGACATCGTATTGATGACGATGCAGACGCTATACCCCGACGTCACGGCACTGGAGGTCCGCAAAGAGCTGGATTACTTGGCCGTCCGGGTGCTGGTGAAATTGCGCAAAGAGGCTAGCGGGCGGTGGTGGGGCGATCTGACCCGATACGGCGTCGATATCACCGAGTACACCATCGACTGCGAACCTGGCATTGCCCGACCCCAAAAATACTGGGGCCAATGAGATGGCGCGTCGCAACAGTGTCGAGCAGTTGCCCAAAGCGGTACGCGACTGGCTGGACAAAGCGCTGATCGATGGCAATTTCAGCGGTTATAAGGCGCTGGAGGAGGCCCTGCGCGAGCGGGGCTGCGCGGTCAGCCGATCAGCGATTCACCGCTACGGCCAGAAAATCGAGCGCCGATTCGCCGCCATTAAAGCGAGCACTGAGGCGGCGCGCTTTCTAACCGAGGGCGCGGCCGATGATCAGGACGCACGCAGCGAAGCGGTGATCGCACTGGTGCAGACAGAGATGTTTGAAAGCATCGTCAATCTGCAAGAGGCCAACGAGGAAGACATCCGACCGGAAGACCGCATCGCGCTATTGTCGAAAGCGGCGAAAAACATCGCCACCCTGGCCAGGGCCAGCGTCAACCAGAAGCGGTTTCGCCAGGAAGTGCAGGCGAAGGTGGACACAGCCGCCGCCAATGTCGAGAAGATCGCCCAGAAAGGCGGCCTGTCGGCCGAGGTAGCAGCACAGCTGCGTCGAGAAATCCTTGGGATTGCGGGCTAAAGCAACGTGAGCATGGGGACTGAAATGTATGAATGGCATGTGAAATACAGTGAAACGAAGAGCAATGGCTCGCGCATATCCTGCGAAGTTTACGAGGCGACGGTGATTGCCGACAGCGAGGAGGAAGTGAGGGCCATTATGGCCGAAGCGGAGCCGGATATGGTCATTGATAGTCTCCTCCAGGGCGAGGCCGTGGATGAAAGCTAACCTTCCAGTTCAGCTCCCCAATACGGCAAGCATTGAGGCTCCGGCAGCCTTGATGGGGTATCAGCAGCGCTGGGTTGCTGACCCGTCCCCGCTCAAGGTCATAGAGAAAAGCCGCCGTACCGGCCTGACCTGGGGTGAGGCCTCAGATGATGTGCTGTCGGCCGCGACTGCCCGCAGCGCCGGCGGGCAGAACGTCTACTACATCGCTTACAACCAGGACATGACTATCGAGTACATCCAGGCATGTGCGATGTGGGCACGAGTCTTCAATTACGCGGCCGGTGAAGTGGAAGAAGGGTTTTGGGACGGGGAAGACGATGCGGACAAACACATCAAGACCTATACCATCCGATTCCCCGCCTCCGGCTTCCGTATCGTCGCCTTGTCCAGCCGGCCGTCCAACTTGCGCGGCCGGCAAGGGATCATCGTCATTGACGAGGCCGCATTCCACGACAAACTGGGCGAGCTGCTGAAAGCAGCGCTGGCCATGCTGATCTGGGGTGGCAAGGTGCGCATCATTTCCACCCATAACGGCACCGATAACCCGTTCAACGACCTGATTGAAGATATCCGGGCCGGCAAGCGCAAAGGCAGTGTGCATCGTGTGACATTCAAAGAAGCCGTTGCAGACGGACTTTATCGGCGGGTTTGCTTACGTCTGGGCAAGGACTGGAGCGCTGCGGACGAGGCCGAGTGGATGGCGGGGGTCTACGCCTTCTATGGCGATGGCGCGGTGGAAGAGCTGGACTGCGTGCCGGCCAATTCGGGCGGTGCCTGGCTATCGCGTGCGCTGATTGAGCTACGCATGTCCGCAGAGACCCCGGTTTTGCGCTACGAGTGCAAGGAGGGATTCGAGCTGCTGTCCGACACCACCCGTCATCTTGATTGTCAGGACTGGATTGAGGAACACCTGGACCCCGTGTTGAAAAAGCTGCCACCGGAGCTGCGGTCATTCGACGGCCAGGACTTTGCCCGTAGCGGCGATCTGTCGGTGCATGTGCCCTTGATTGAGCAGCAGAATCTATTGCATCGGGTGCCCTTCGTGTTAGAGCTGCGCAATGTTCCATTCCGGCAGCAGGAACAACTTTGTTTTCACTTGCTGGATGGGTTGCCCAATTTTGCTGGGGCCGCGTTCGACGCTCGAGGGAACGGTCAATACCTTGCGGAGGTGGCCATGCAGCGCTACGGCGTGGAACGCATTCATCAGATCATGCCCACCGAAAGTTGGTATCGCGAGCATATGCCGCCATTGAAAGCCGCTCTAGAGGACGGCGAATTGATCGACATCCCCAAAGATAAGGACATTTTGGCCGACCTGCGGTCGGTCCAAATCATCAAAGGCGTGCCGAGGGTGCCCGAAAGCCGAACGGCGGGAGAAGACAAGGGCCAGCGCCACGGTGATGCGGCCATTGCGCTGGCACTGGCCAAATACGCCAGCCGCGAAATCAACGCAACGCCATTAGCCACCCGCGGCTATCACGGCATCAGCCGCGGCATGCATGCCGCGTCCGGTCGTTTCGGTCGCGGCACCTGGTAAAGGAAGAAAAATGGCGAGCAGAATCCTTGGCCCCGATGGCCAGCCGATCAGCACCGGCCTGTTAAAAACCACGATCGCCACCCCGACCACCACCGGGGTTCGTCAAATTGTTGCCGGCGTCACTCAGGGGCTGGACCCGCATCGACTGGGCACCATGTTGCGCAATGCCGTGACTGGCAATGCTAGCGACTACCTGAAGCTTGCCGAAGATATGGAAGAAAAGTACCTCCATTACGGTTCTGAGCTGTCAACGCGTAAACGCGCCCTGGTCGGCTTGGAACTCTATGTCGAACCGGCCGGCGACGATGCCACCAGCCTGCGCGCCGCCGAGCTTGTAGAGCAGGCGCTGGAGCCGGTGCGGGCGAGCCTGTTCGATTTGCTGGACGCCATCGGCAAAGGCTATAGCGTGCATGAAATCGACTGGGAAACCAGTGCAAAACAATGGATGCCCAGGGGGCTGCAACACCTCCAGCCCTACTGGCTGCAGACCCGCAAAACCGAGCCGGACACGCTGTTTCTGCGCTCGGATATGGACCAGGCGGGGGAACCGCTGCTGCCGTACAAATTCATCGTGCACAAGGTGAAGGCGAAATCCGGGGTGTTGATCCGCGGCGGCTTGGCCCGGATGGCGACTTGGGCCTTCTTGTTCAGCAATTTTGCGATCAAAGATTGGTTAACCTTCGCTGAAGCCTACGGTCAGCCGCTGCGTGTTGGCTACTACGAGAAAAGCGCGACGCCGGCGGACATCGACTCGCTGCTGCAAGCGCTGCGCAGCCTGGGCACCGACGCGGCGGCGGCGATCCCCAAGGACATGAAAATAGAATTCGTCGACGCTGGCAATAAAACTGCCTCCGTCGATATCTATGCAAAACTCGGCGAGTATTTCGACCGCAACATTAGCAAGATCGTGCTCGGGCAAACGCTGTCAACCAATGCCGGCGAAAGCGGCGGCGGCGCTTACGCGCTCGGCAAAGTTCACAACGAAGTGCGACAAGACATTTTGGAGTCGGATGTCGGGCAGCTCGAAACGACACTGGCCCGCGACTATGTCCGGCCGCTGGTTGATTTAAACCTCGGGCCGCAGTCGGTTTATCCGTCGATCAAGATTCGTGTCAATAAACCCGAGGACTTGACCGCGCTGGCCGGCGTCGTCAATACGCTGGTGCGGGCGGGGTTGCCAATTAGCCAGGACTCGGTCTATCAGCGCTTTGGCCTGGAGAAACCCAAAGAAGGCGAGGCATTATTGCAGCCCGTTGACGCCGGCGTTGGCCTGGCCCAGGCCGTCAATCGTTATCGCGTAGCCAACCAGCTGCAGCCTAGCCAGAGCGGGCAACTGGACGCGCTGCAGCAGCAACTGACCCAGGCAGGCCAACAGCCGCTGGACGCGATGCTGCAGGTCATCCGCCAGGCGCTGGCCGATGCGCCGGACCTGGAGTCGTTTCGTGCATGGCTGTTGGACGCCTACGGCGATCTGCCAACCGAGCAGCTGCAGCGCGTGATGCATACCGGTTTCAGCCTTGCCGAGTTGGCCGGGCGCTACGAGGTGAACCATGGCCGATAGCCTGGCCGCAGTGTTCAAGCGACCCTGGGATGCCCAGCTCACCTATTTTCGGCAGAAACTGAATCTGGGCACCGAACGCTGGACCGACATCATGAAAGGCCAGCACGACAAGGCCTTCGTCGTGGCCGGCGCGATGGCCGGTGACTTACTTGAGGATTTGCGCCAGGCGGTTGACAAGGCAGTTGCCGGCGGCAGCACGCTGGCGGATTTCCGGCGCGACTTCGACAAGATCGTCGCGGAGCGTGGCTGGGAGTACAACGGCAGCCGCGACTGGCGCAGCCGCGTGATCTACCAGACCAACCTCGCCAGCAGCTACGCCGCCGGGCGCTGGCAGCAGTTGACCGACCCGGACATGCTCAAGGTCCGGCCATACTGGCGCTACAAACACAGCGACTCGGTGTTGCGGCCGCGCCCGCAACACTTGGCCTGGAACGGCCTCATTCTGCGGGCCGACGACCCATGGTGGCAGATCCATTTCCCTCCTAATGGCTGGGGCTGCCAGTGCAGCATCGTCGCGGTATCCGAACAGGAACTGCGCAGCACATTCGGCAAGTCCGGCCCGGACACCGCACCCGTCATCGAGACCCGCGAGATTATTCGGCCGGACGGCAGCAGCGTCTTTGTGCCGGACGGCGTCGATTTTGGCTGGGACTACGCCCCCGGCCAGGCTTACCTGGGACGCCAGTTGCTGGACAAGGCGGCCAGCACCTCGGCGCGGATCGGTGCGGCTGCGGTGCGCAGCGCGGCGGAAAACATCGACGCCCTGGACAAGGTGCTCCAGGAACAATGGCGGCCGCTTGTGCAACGGATCTACCCGGACCCGAGTAACTACAAGCCGAGCAAGCAGCGCATCCACATCGGCGCGCTGGCCCCGGAGCTGGTCGAGCACATCGAAACCGTGACCGGTCAGGAACTGGCCACTGCGGTGATCTCGGTCGACGATAGCGAGATCAAACACGCGCTGCGCGATGCCGGCGGTAAGGCGACAAAGCGGATCAGCCAGGCGGACGCCCTGCGCGCTGTAGTCGGCATGTACCAACCGGAAAGGGTGTACCAGGTCGTCGAGCAAGGGGAGTCCAAGCCGTTGTACCTGATGATCTACCCTGCCCAGGGAGGCAAGAAACACGTAAAAGCCGTGGTCAGTGCAAATTACCGCACAAAAGATAAACAACAGGATGGCAAGCGGGTCAGCATACAGACCAATACGTTAACGACCTTGGGCTATGTGGAACTGTCGGACTTGGATAACCCGGCGCAATACCGGCGGGTCAAATAGAGGGGGGAATCACCGGGCAGGCAGGACGCCACTTCCTGCGTGGGCACTCCCTGGTGGGCTTGCCATACGTACAGGCGAATTCACGTATTCCCGCACGGTGTTTAATCATTATGAGTGAAAACAGCTTTGAAATCAAAGTGGTCAGCGACACGGTCGAGCAATCGCTCGCGCAACTGGAGCAGCGCGGCCAAAACCTGCGGCCAGCGCTGTTGGACTGGGCCGAATGGGCAAAAGGCGAAACCGACGAGCGTTTTAGTGAACAAAGCGACTGGTCCGGCACACCCTGGCAGCCCAATGCCCCGTCGACGCTCACCGCCTATTTGCGCAGCCACGGCGGCCACAAGAACTACAAGCGGAACGGCAAGCTGAGCATCGCCGGCGAGCGCCGCCTAGGCGCAAAGCGTATTTTGCAGGTCGATGGCAATCTGCGCCGTGCCGCATTCAGCTATGCCGCCAGCGCGGAAGGACTGCGCTTCGGCCCTTGGGGCAATGGCCTGGACGCCTATGCGGCGATCCAGCACTTGGGCGGCATTGCTGGCCGCGGTCTAAGCGTCTATCTGCCGGCGCGTTCTTACCTGCCGGTGGATGAAAACGGGCAGTTGGCACCGCGGGCCGAGGCGGAGCTGGTGGCCGTGATCAATCGCCATATTGATGGAGAGGGCTAATGCCGCCTGGCGTTGATGAGTCAGTCACGAATCACTTACCATTCTCAATCCAGCCAATACCCTTTTCTGGGCAGAGAATAATTAGCTTCTTGTACCAAGCCAGATCAGGCGTAGCCTCGCCAAATGAAAAGCTCCCCTCGCTTACATAGAAGCATTGATCGCCTTTTTTAACTTTGAAGCTTGCATTTTTTAAATCGGAAAATTCATACACTGAAGTCGGCTCCACACTCATGACTTCAAATTTCTTTAGCTCCAGGCGCTCCTTCCAAAATTTGGGTTGCTGGCTCAAAAAGTATATGGATGTAACTGCAACGGAGATTGCAGTCACAATAAAATTGATAAGTAAGGCTTTTTTCATTTCTTGGGGTAGAGCTCTTTTTTTACTGCTCGATTGGATTTTTCGATAACAGCAAGCAATTCGGCGGGGGCAACCGGAAAAGGAATCCAACGAGGATCATGGGCCAATATATTGACCAACTCCAAAGCGTCAGCAACATTAGACGAGCAGCTATTACTGAACAAACTATATGACGTCTCGTCCGGATGCTTGCGCTTGAACTCCCGATCAACTTTAATTCGCCGCTCCAATTCGTTTTTTACGATGTCCTTCTCTCTTGTTGATACAGTGAGATAAACGCCAACATTGTCGCGCCAACGGTTGCCATTGACATTGATAGTGTCGTTTGCTCTCTGAACAACCCCGCCGTTCAGGTAGGTATTCTTGTCGGTTTTCACATACTCTTCATGCGCACGGCTATAGACCTGGCCATCAATGACAATGGCGGCATGCCCCCATTGAGAGCCCATGCTGCGCATCCTAGAGTCGCTGATGATAACCTCGATTAGCTCCCGCTTTAACAGCACCTTTTTGAGCTCATCATTGGTGGTAGGCGTTGAGGTCTGCTTCCTTACCAGGAACAGGTCTTTTCCGCTCGGTGCTTTAAGGGTTTGACTAGCGTTTTCCCCGGCCACGTTCAGCCCTCCAGGTAGATGCTGAGTTCTTCCGACTCAACAGTGGCTTTTGTAAGATGGGTGTGTCCATCATCGTCTGTGACGCCATGCTCGACTTTTCCATCCGCTCGCACAATAGCGTACTCATGGTTAGCCAAGGGGTGGCCGGACGACTCGTCTAGGAGCTGGAATTTCTCATTGAACATTTGGAGCAAGCCGGCGGCTCCTGTGGCGGCCAGAGCCATGCCGGCTCCAATGCCCGATGAGGAAGAGCCGCTGCTTTCGTAAGATCGGCCGACCTCCGGCATAGTGGAAATCAATGTTGCGCCGCAACTGACCTTGTGCCCCTCCAGCGCCACGCCTTTACCATTCACGACCCAAGAAGCATCGCCTTCAACGATGACGCAGTTCGTGTGCCCCTGTCTCGGACAACTCACGGCATCCCCAATCAAAGCGACCGGCTTGCCAAAGAAAACCGTGGTCGATGCGGCACTGGTGACAAAACCACCGTGATCGGTGGGGTCTCCAAGGCGGATAACGCGCTTCATTGGCTTTCCTGCGACAAGTAAAACCAGCATTTTAGATTGCATGCGCTCTCCAAGGTACTGGCCTTTGGTTCACGCTTGCATAGTCTTGCGAATGTTTGTGGTCTTGAAGAAGGCGTAGAAAAGCCCACTATCACGACAAGTGGGCGGAGGATGGGGCAAGGTTGCAGGAAGACTGGCAAAACGCAACCAGACCCCGTTAACTCACGTTAAATTTGCACTCCAGAGGCGGGGCGCTACAGTTTTACACGGCTCATCAGAAATTCGTACCCCATTCCATTGAGCAAGCACAAGGCCAATGCCCCTAGGAGGATGATCAGGAATACGACACCACCTGTAGAGAAGAAGTGTGTAGCCCTAAAAACCCACAGCCAGAAAGCCTGTAGCTGTCCTTGATAGCGCACTTGGAGCAAAGCCATATTATGAAACAGGTTTACAATTGCCAGAATGGTATAGACGGCACTTGCCAGTACACCAAGCAGTTGACTCAAAATCCAGTTTCTATGTGGCTCATCTAATGCGGAGAAGTAAAATTTCACAACTCCCGACTGTTCGGCAACTTCTTTTGCTCCAGGAACAATGCCACGTTGAGCATAGCCCCACAATACCCACGAGAACAGAATAAAGACCAGAGGCAGAACAACCCTGGCAATCCACTCAGCACCAGATATTCTGCTTTGTAAAATAAGCGCAAAAACAAAGGCAACTCCCAATGAGATCGCAAACAATGTTGCCTTGAATGCAGTATCAATTATGAGAACGGAGTGCACCGCATAGAAGTAAATCGAAAACAATAGCGCAGCGGCCAAGGCAATCAAGACAGCAGCAGGATCATCAGAGTTGTTTCTTGCTGGATTGTTGTTTGTGATTTTCTTCTGAACAATCAGAATGACGTCTCTTGGACGGTTGGCATTGCTTAACTGGCTACCTTGAGTAAGAAAGGTCAGCAGCAGTCCCATGATGGCACCAATTAATGGCGACAAGAAAAGCCCTTGGACGGTACTATCTTTAAACCAACTTACAGCAGTTTCAAACATTTTATATTCCTATTGTTTTAAGAATATAAAATCTACCACATCCCAAATGTCATTTTCCAGCAAGTGATGCCATTTTTGCTGGAAGGCTTTGATTCAGCTTCACGTAGCAAGTTTCTTGCCGAAGCCCTTCCATATCTTTCTCCACGACATGGCCGCCCCACAATGCGGCCCATGAACACGCAAACCTACTTCCGCGCCCTCAACTCCGCCGCCGATATGACATCGCGAGCGGCCTGCTCTATGAGCCTTGAGCTCGTCGATGGTCAAGTGCCGGAATGGGTCCAGTTGCTGCCGGCTGGACAATTTAGCGGCCGGGATGGGCGCGGCCCATGGCTTGCAGACATCCCGGCCATCCTGAGCGCGTTCATGGCGGATCAAAGCGGCGGCATTGAGCCGGTGTTTGATTACGACCACCAAACAATGCTTGTGCAGCAAACCGGACAAAAAGCGCCTGCCGCAGGCTGGATCAAGGCCATGGAGGAGCGAGGCGGGGCCGTCTGGGCACGCGTCGAGTGGACCGCGGCCGCCGCCGATCAAATCGGCAAAAAAGAATACCGCTATATGTCCCCGGTTTTCGATTTCGACCCAACCGGCCGCGTTGTCTTCATCGTCTCGGTCGCTCTCAGCAATATCCCGAACCTGTTTTTGCGTGCCCTCAACACCACACATGGAGGAACCATCGTGGAATTAGCAAAACTGCTGGAACTGCTCGGCCTGCCGGCTGATGCGGATGCCGCCGCGGCCGTTAAGGCGATCAAGGCGCTGGTGACGGCCAAGAAGGAAAATCAAACCGCGGCCAACAGTTTGCGCCAGGCCGTCGGCGCAGCGGATGACGCTACGCTTCAAACCGTTGCCAACAGCGTGCTGACCGGATTCGTGCCCAAAGCAGAGTACGAGCGCGTCGCCAATGCGCTGGCTCAGCAGGAGGCTGGGGCTAAGGACTCGGAGATTGACCAAATGCTCGACGAGGCAATCAAAGCCGGCAAGATTGCGCCGGCCTCCCGCAGTTACTTCCGCGCCCAGTGCGCGGCCGACATGTCGTCGTTCCGCCAGTTCGTCGCTGGCGCTCCGGTCATCGCGGCCGCGGCTGATGCGCAGCGCGCCGCCAATGCAAAAGGCGATGGCCAGCACGGTGGCGGCGACAACCCGCTGATCGCCAACGCCAAGGCTCGCGCCGCACAGAAATAAGGAAACCCCATGGCAACCATCACCGAACAAATCAAGCCGCAAATCCCGCTCCAGGGCGAGCCTGGCTTGTCGCAAGAGAGCGTCCTCGTCGGCCCGGTCGCGCTGGCCGCCGGCACCCTGCTGGGCGTGGACAAGCTGGATGACGAACTGGCGGTTCCCTGGCTCAACGCCGCCGACCCGCTGCCAGCATTCGTCGTCGGCGTGGTGCGCACGCCGTTGCCGGCCGCCACGGCTGGCGTCACACAGCGACCCGCCAATATCGTTGCCGGCAACTGCTCGCTAGCGCTGGACACCCTGCCGGTGTTGCGCGATGCAAAAACCAGCGCACCGGCGCACTATCGCCAGGCGGTGCGCATGTTGTCCGCGCGTGGTGCCCGGATCGTCGAACGTAATTAAGCAAAGGACACCCCAATATGCTCACTACAATCGCAGATATTTTGAAAGACCCGGCATTCGGTGTTGCCAGCCTCACCGAATCCATTAAGTTGCTGCCCAACATGTACAGCAAAGTCGGTCAGCGCGGCATTTTCACGCGCAAAGGGGTCAACACGCGGACGGTGGTTATCGAGTACGCGAATGGCCGGCTCCACTTGCTCGGTCCGAAAGACCTGGGCGCGCCGGGCAGCCGGTCAGCTCGAAAGGGCCGGAATGTCCGCTCTTTCGTCATCCCTCACATCCCGCATGACGATACGATTCTGGCGTCGGACCTAAGCGGGAGCCGTGGCTTTGGCTCGACCGATCCGGTTGCGGATGTCGCCGCGGTGGTGAATGAACGTCTTCAAGAAATGAAAGCCCGCCACGATCTGACGCAGGAATGGATGATGTTGGGTGCCATCAAGGGACAAATCCTGGATGGGGACGGCAATCTGCTGTACGACCTGTTCAAGGAATACGGCATCTCCAAAAAGACGATCGAATTCAAGCTGAGCGATGCGGCATTCGATGTCAAACGCGCCTGCATGAATGTCTCGCGCCACATCGAGAAAAACCTGATGGGCGACCGCTATACCAACAAGTTGGTCTGGGTCGATGCGGATTTCTTCGATGCCCTGACGGCTCACCCCAAAGTCGAAAAGGCGTTCCAGGGCTGGGCGGCGGCACAGGAAGCGCTTGGGGGCGATACCCGCAGCGGTTTCAAATTCGGCGGCCTTACGTTCGAAGAATATGTGGGTGAGGTCTCGGACAGCTCGGACAAACTCCATCCGCTGATTGATCCGGGTCGTGGGCATGTGGTGCCGCTGGGGACTGTTAACTCGTTCCGCACCTACGATGCGCCAGGCGATTTCATGGAAGCGGTGGGCACGGTCGGCGAGCCGTACTACGCCAAGATCAAAAACACCGATTTTGACCGCGGCGTCGACGTGCACACCCAGTCCAACCCGCTGCCTTTGTGTCTCCGCCCTGAGATGCTGGTAGAACTGGCGCTGAAATAGCGCAGCAGTAGAGAGACGGCGACCGGTGGCGTGCGGTAACACGTCGCCGGCCAGCTGACCTGCAGAAGCACCTGCAAGCCAACCCGGAGGCCGTCACTTTCTGGCCAGAAAGCGAGACCAGTCTACCGGGTTTCAAGAAACTTGCAGCATGAATAAAACCATTGCAGAGGAAATACGGTGCGGATGTTGTCATAAAAAGCTGGCGGAGGGATGGTATGTTGAACTGCGCATCAAGTGCCCGCGGTGCAGCGCCATGAATGCCTTTGTGGCTACATCTCCACGCATGCCGGCATCGGTGCGAGATTGCCTCGACCACCGGCGGCGACAGAGCAGTAAACCGTAACGCCGGGTTTTCGCCCGGCCCAAAGCCCGAGGGCCTCGCGCCCCGACTCCAGCGCCCCTAGAGAGCCACTGGAGCCCAGCATGACGAGCAACCCCATTGTGCCCTGGATCGGCGGCAAACGCCGCCTGGCCAAACACATCTTGCCCCTGTTCCCCAAACACACCTGTTACGTCGAGCCCTTCTGCGGTGCGGCGGCGTTGTTCTTTTTGAAGGCACCGTCCAAAGCTGAGGTGCTGAATGACATCAACTGCGAGATCGTCAATCTGTACCGAGTTGTCCAGCACCACCTAGAGGAGTTCATCCGGCACTTCAAATGGTCGCTGACCTCCCGACAAATTTTCAAATGGCTGCAGGCGACACCGACGGAAACGCTGACGGACATCCAGCGGGCGGCACGATTCTATTACCTGCAGAAAACCGCCTTTGGGGCCAAGACCGAGAACCAGACCTTTGGCACCATGACCACCAGTGCGCCCCGGCTCAATTTGCTGCGGTTGGAGGAGGAGCTGTCCGCGGCCCATCTGAGACTGTCTCGGACCTTGATCGAACACCTGGATTGGAAGAGCTGCATTCAGCGCTATGATCGGCCGCACACCCTGTTTTACGCAGACCCGCCATATTGGCAAACCCAGGGCTATGGCGTGCCCTTCCCATTCGATGAGTATGTGGCACTGGCCGAGATCATGCGCCAGTGCCGGGGGCAGTTTGTGTTGAGCATCAACGATCATCCCGCGATCCGTGAGGTGTTCCAGGACTTCTACCAGGAGCGCGTCAGCATTCGCTACACCGTGGGCCAGGGAGCTGCCAGGAAAGAGGCTGGGGAGCTGATTATTTTAAATCGGAACATAAATTGAGTGGGGTTAGAAATAATGCCAGGCTGCACTATAATAACCATTGTAGCCATACCTCATGTAACCACGCCATCTGCATCAGGGTTACGTTAAGCACGGAAGAAAAGCGAAGTTGATTTCAGTTTCAAAATCGCATTAACTCTAACTAACTTAATCATACAAATGATGCCCGAACTTTATACAGTTTATACGGCAACTACATTAGTCATCTTAATTGGCTATATCCTTGTTTTTTTCCTTTGCCGTATCTTGTGCGAGTGGCTATGTGGGCTAAATTTTGTGGTGTCCCTTTGTGCCGTGGCGATAGCCGTTGTTGCTTGCGTTCTCATACCAGACGGATGGGCTTTGCTTCAAAGCCATCAAGTAGCGTCTGTGGACATGAAGCAACTATGTTTTTTAGTAAAACTCAAAGCAGCAGCAAGTTTGGCTGGTCTTGCTATTGGAGCAAATCTATGGCCTAGGTTCATAGAGGAGGAGGAAGAGTGAATCCTCTACCGAACCCCTTCATGACTGTTTCCCCCTGATCATGCCCGCACAATGCGGGCATGACTGCATCTAGCCCCTACATCACCGCCCCTGATCTGGAAGCCCGCTTCGGCCGGGACTTCCTGCTCATCGCGACCGATCCGACCAACACCGGTGAAGTGAATACGGCAAAAGTGGAGCGGGCCATCGCCGACGCCACCAGCTTAATCAATAGCTATCTTGGCAAGCGCTATCTGCTGCCGGTGCCGAATGTGCCCGACGCGCTGCAGCGCATTGCCGCCGACCTGGTCCGCTATTTCCTGTTCGACAGCCCCAGCGAAGACATCAGCAAACGTCATGATGCTGCCCAGCGCTGGCTGCGCGACGTGTCCACCGGTGTCGTCTCCCTTGGTCTCCCGGAATCGAAAGCACCGGCCAGCGCCGTCGGCGCGGTGGTCGTAGACGGCCCCCCGCGGCTGTTTACGCGTAAGACCATGGAGGGGTACTGATGCGCCCCAATCACCTGGCACTGGGTGCTCACCTGGTAGCGCGGCTGCGGGCTGAAATCGCAGGCGTTCGAACGATAGAACAACGTGGCGAGATGGACGATTTGTCGAGCGGCAGTCAGATCTCGCCAGCGCTGTACTTGATCTATCAGCGCGACGTGCTGCCGAGTGACAGCCAGTCGGCCGATGCTCAAAACCTCATCCAGCAATACTGGCTGGTGGTGGCCGTGATGCAAGGCAACAACGCCGCCGCATTCGACAAAGCCGGCCAGTTGCTGGCCCAGGTGCGCGATGCCTTGTTGGGCTGGTCTCCCGATTTCTCCCATTACGACAAGCTGAAGGCGGCCACGCCGCCGCCGGCTCTGTACCAGGACGGCTTCGGCTATTACCCGCTGCTGTTCACCTCCGACTTTTACGCCTGATGAAAGGAGCCCCCATGGCTGGCCATAAGCAAAGCGTCCGCCTCGTCCAGGCCCACAAGAACGCCGGGACCGAGTTGCCGGCAGGCTCGGTGCTGGTCGTCGCGGAATCCACTGCGGAATGGCTGTTCCGCCACGGTATCGCGGAGCCGGACAACGGCCCGGCGACACCGCCGCAACCTACCCAATCCACGCAGGAGAACGAACAATGAGCTACGCCCCGTACCAAGAGACTACCGAAAAACATGTCTACGCCATCAACGGCCAGTTTTTCTGGTCGGTTTACGGCGAAAACAAATTTGTGCCGTTCGCAATGGTCGACAAGGCCGAAATCACGATCAGCGAAGAGACCGAGGAATTGCCCAATGCATTCACGGGCAACGGCAATTTCGAGAAATTCGCCCGCGTAAAGTCCGTCATGGTGGACTTCAACGTCCAGCAGTTCTCCCCGGCAGTCATTGCCGAACTGACCCAGGGGGCATTCGCCACCCGTGAAGCCAAGACGGTGACGGACGAAGTCTGCATCGCCTACAAGGGCTCCGTGATGCGCATTGAGCACGCCGGCGGCAGCGACTACCAGCTCAGCGACAAGGCCGGCACCAAGGTCTATAAGGCCGGCGTCGATTACTTCCCCACCGCGGCAGGCCCGATCCCGACGCCGGGCGGCCAAATTACCGATGGCAGCGAGGTCAAAGTCAGCTACAAGGCCGCCGAGGCCAACGTCGTCGAGTGGCTGTGCGGCAGTCGCAAGGAACGGTCGCTAATGTTCGTGGGCATCAACCGCGCCAGCAACCGCGAAGTGGTGGTCGATCTGTTCCGGGGCAAATTTGGTTTTGCGGATAAAACTGCGCTGCTCGGCAAAGGCTATCGCTCCAGCGGGGTCAAGTTCGAATGCTTCGAAGACCCGCTCCAAGTCGGCGAAAACCGCAGCCGCTGGATTCGCGAAACCCTGCTCAAGTAACCCGCCAACGGGCGCGGCCGCCGCGCCCTGGAGAGACCCCCATGCGCATTCAAAAAACCCTCAACATCGGCGAGCACCAGGTCACGATCCAGGAACTGACCGTCGCCGATATCCGCGGCTTGATGGTGACGTCGCTAGTCGGCCAGGCCACTACAGAAGACAGCGATTTGCAGGCCGACCTGATCCTGCGTAGCACGCTGTTGGCCGACCTGAGCCTGGATGAGCTGGCCGCGATGACCGATCTGGCGCCGGCCGGTCTGGACCGCTTCAGCCAGTCCGAGCTGCAGCAACTGGTTGACGCCTGCCGGGATCTGAATCCGCTTTTTTTCGGGATGCGAGCGCGGCTCGCGGAAGCAAGGCTTCAGGTGCAAATGGCGACGATAGCCGCGACGCCGTGGCTCGCCAGTTAGACGAGCTGGAGACTCTGCTCGCCCGCGTCATCGCATGCGGGCATCCCGACGCCGGCAGCTATGCCTGGCGTTTTTTCCTGACCGTAATTAACGACCTGAGCAAAGGCGCAAAGGCATGAACGCTAAAGTGCTGGAATACCTGATCCGCGGCAACAGTAACGATTTCGTTGCCGCGGTCGGCAATGCCAAAACCACGCACCAGCAAGCCATCGAGAACATGACGGCCGCCGCGCGGCGGCTGGAACTGTTCGGCAAGGCGCAGGCCGATGCAAAACAAACCGCAAGCGAGTTTTTCAAACTCAAGAACGAGACGGCCGCTTACCAGACTGCGCTGGCGGCCGCACGCGGGCCGCTGGCCGCCTTCCAGGAAGGCATGACGCAAACTCAGACGGCGGCTCGGCAAAGCGCATCGGCTGTTAAACAGCAAAATCTTGAACTGCGCGAACTCCAGGCCGCACAGCGGGCCGCGGCGCAGGAGTACGCGGCGACACGCAAAGAGGCACTAGCCGCCGGCGGCAGCGCAGAGCAGTACGCCGGCGAGTTGGCGCGCACTCGTCGTCAGCTCGACAGCACCACCGCGGCCGTCGAGGCGATGCAGCGGCGTGTCGCGACATCGGGTGCCGAGTACGCAAATCAGCAGGCGGCGTTGGAGCGTTACCGCGCTGGCTTGGCCAATGCGCAGCGTCCGGTCCAGGAACTGGAAGCCCAGGTCCGCAAATCGGAGCTGGCCCAGCAGCGCGCCGGCGCACAAATGCGCAACCAGGTCACATCGCTGAACGCGATGCGCGACAGTTTGGCCGCCGCCGGCGTCGACACCCGCAACCTAGCCGGCGAGCAGACCGCGCTGAACGGCCGTATCGAAGCGGCCAACAAGGCGCAGCGGCTGGCCGCAGCCGAGCGCACGCTGGGTCTAGTTCAGACACGTCAGGCGA
Organism: Chromobacterium sp. IRSSSOUMB001; assembly: GCF_023507765.1. Classification (NCBI taxonomy): domain Bacteria; kingdom Pseudomonadati; phylum Pseudomonadota; class Betaproteobacteria; order Neisseriales; family Chromobacteriaceae; genus Chromobacterium; species Chromobacterium sp. IRSSSOUMB001. Next base: position 225,897 of record NZ_JALCYU010000005.1, on the reverse strand, counting down.
CGATGGCCATTGCTGAACTCGAACGCGCCTATAGGACGATGGCGAGCTCTGGTCGCTACAGCAGCCAGCAATTGGAGCAAGCAGCCGAGCAAGTGAAAAAGAAAATCGTTGAGCTGCAGCGCCAGGCTAGCCAGGGCGTCAATCTGACGCTCAATCAGACGCAGCCCCAGCCCAGCACCAGCGGCGCTGGCGATATGCTGCGGCGGGCCACCGCCGGTGTTGGTGCGGCCGCTATTGTGCATGAGGCCACCCAGCAAACCCTCGCCTACGGCACCGCCATCGCAAAAGTCGGCACACAAATCGACGGCAACCGGCCGTTAATGGCGCAGTTCGACAGCGAGGTGCGCAAGCTGGCCAAGTCGATGGGCGTCGACGCCACCGAAAGCGCAAACGCGCTGGCCGACATCTTTGGCTCACGCGACTTCGACCACCCGGCCGAGGCAATGACGGTGCTGAATAAGGCCACGGTCGCGGCCAAAGGCGGATTTACCGACGTCGGCACGGCGGTCCAAGTGGGGCTTGGGGTACTGAACGCCTACGGCAAAGAAGTCGGCGACTTGGAGGGCGTCTATGACGTGTTGTTCCAAACCGTCAAAGATGGCGTGACCAACTTCCCCGCATTGGCCCAGGGGCTGGGCCAGGTGGTGCCGACAGCCGTCGCGGCCGGCGTCTCGTTCGAAGAGTTGGGCGCAGCGCTAGCGGTACTTACCAAAAACGGGGTCCTGACTCCACAAGCGATTACCGCAATCAACGGCGCAATCGTCCAGTTGGCCGCCCCGACGCAAGAGGCCAAAGAAAAACTCAAGGCTTTGGGCATTCAGTGGACCTCCCTCGGAGACACCATCCGCCAGATTTCGGAGAAAAACCTAAGCTTGGACGCCGTGCGCTCCATCGTGCCGGACATTGAAGGTGCCCGCGGGGTGCTGACGCTGGCCTCGCACTATGGCGCGCTGACCGACGAAATCGAACGCATGAAGGGTGCGGCAGGCGCAGCGCAAGGGGCGTTCAATATCGTCCAAGAAAGCGATGCCGCAAAGGTGGCCAAGTTCAAGGCGGAGATTAACGACCTGCTCTTGGAACTGGGCAAGTTAATCGCCCAGGGCCAGCCGGTATTGGCGTTCTTGACGGACCTGTTGCGTGGTTTCAATGACCTGCCAAGTGGCGTTAAGCAGACAGTGTTAGCCATCGGTGGGCTTGCAGCATCCACTGCAATTATTCGAACCCTGGGCGGAGCTATGTTGCCTCTGCCCGGTTTGATGGGCGGCACCGCGGCGCAGGCCACGGCCGCCGCCGCGGCCATGCCTGGCGTCGCCGGAGGCATGGGCCTGGTCGCCGCTGCGGCCAAGGGCTTGGCCATCAATATGGCTCTGCTTGCCTCATTTGGATTTACTCTTTCAAAACTGATGGAGTTGTATCAACTCTGGCGCGAAAACCAAGACATCTCCGCTGCCGTCGAGCAGCGCCAAGCCGCCGCGCAGCAGGCAATCAAAGACTATGCCGCCGATGCCAACCTCAAAAAACTGAGCGCGGACGAGTTGGAGAAGCTGACCGACCGCGAGCGGGAGGAGTACGCCAAGCGCCTGGGCAATGCGCAAAAGTTCTGGCAAAGCAAAGCGTCGCTGGAGTCCGAGAAAAAATGGGATAGCGCGGACGCCTTCGCCGCGGCGCGCCAGCAGCGCGAGTATGCAGCAGCGCAGGAAGACCTGCAGCGCGCCAAGGTGGTAGTCGCAGAGCGCAAAAAGCTGGAAGGCCAGCTGTACACGGCCAAGGCCGAGCTGGTGGCGAAGGAGAAGGAAAGAAGCAAGAAGTTCCAGGAAGACAGTACCCGAGCCTATGAGGCGGCGATTTCAACCAAGATCAAGGGGCTGCAAAAGCTGACCAGCGAGGAAGAACGCTACGTCGCCCACAGCAACACGCTGCAGCAGGATCAGACCAATGTCGCTATCGATCAAGCCAAAAAGCGGCTTGAGCAGCTCAAGTCTACGTTGCAGAAACAGCTGGATGCAGAGAAAAAAACTGCCGACAAGATCAAGGAACTGAAGGCGGACAAGGAGAGCAGCAACAACGACGTCGCCGGCCGCCTGCGGGCGCTGAAACGTCGCGACATGAGCGAGGGCGACCAGCAGAAAGACATCGGCAGCGAAGCCGAGGAAAAGCTCAACGAGAGCCGGCGCGCGCGCAACAGCGGCAATTTCGCCGAGGCCAAACGCCTGGCGCAGGCAGCAATGAGTCTTGGCGAACAGATCAAGGACAGCAAGCGCGCCGTCGAGCTGGCGGAACAAGCCGCCAACCAGCTGAACCGTTCCCAAGACGCTGAGATCGAGGAGCAACAAAAGCTGCAGCAGAAGCAGCAGGCCGATGCCAAGGCGACTGAGCAGCAAGCGGTCGACGCGCAGAAGCAAATCGACACGTTGACGCAGAAGCTGTCCGAACTGGTGGGCAAGGAAACCAGGCTGAAAGTCGATACCGACATTGAGGCCGGCAAGACCAAGATTGCCGAAATCCAGGCCAAGCTGGACGCGCTGAAAGACAAAACCGTCACCGTCACGGTGGCGCAGGCCGGCACCGCCGCCTTGCCCGCGGCCGCCGCAGGCGACATCCAGAAAAACGCAGAAGGCGGCCACATCCGCGGGCCAGGCACCGGCACCTCGGACAGCATTTTGTCCTGGTTGTCTGATGGCGAGTACGTGCTCAGGTCGGCAGCGGTGTCGCACTACGGCGTGGACCTGCTGCACGCGCTCAATCAGATGCGGCTCCCTAAATTTGCCCAGGGCGGACTGGCCGGTCGCATGCCGGCATTGCCGAACCTGCGTCCGTTGACCTCCTTGCCCAATCTGCCGCCGCTGGCCTCGTTGCCGGCCCCGCGCACGGCCGACGCCGTCAGCAAAAACCTGGGCTCGCTGGACCTGGTCGCCGGCGGCCGCAGGCTGACCGTCCAGGGCGACCCCGACGCGATGGCCGATTTCAAGCGCGAGTTTCTGCGCCTTAACCTGAAGAATGCCTAATGAACTACGCCCCCTCATTGATCATCGGCGGCCGCGTACTGAGCCTTGAAGCCAGGCTGCAAGCGTTTACCCAGCAGTACGAGACTTTGGCGGCGCGCAGCATCCTGCGCAGTGCCAACGGTAGCGCGCACATCCAGCAACGCTGGAGCCGGCTGAAAACCACGTTGTCCGGCTCCGGCTGGGTGCCGGCCGGCCTGGCAAACCTGCCCTCCGCCGAACCGCTGGAGCTGCATTGCGCCGCGGCGCGCACGCTGCAGGCGGCCGGCCCGCAGATCGGCTTGCCGGCGTTCCGCACCGACATCCCGCCAGTCGGCTACGCATTGCGCCAAGGCTATCGAGTACCGGTGCAAACGAGCGTGCAAAACGGCATCGCGCTGCTGACGCCGCTAGCAGGCGCGGACGCTTATGAGGTGGCTTTCTGGCCGATTTTGAACGTATTCGCCGAGTACCAGGACAGCGGCGACATGCGCAACAGCAGCTACTCCTGGTCGTTGAGCTGCGAGGAGATATAGCAATGCTCATTTACTGGAATGATCTGATTGCCGACCTGCCGACGGGGCTGGAGCCTATGAAGTTGGCGAACCCGGATGATCTGATGCGCCGCGCTTTTGGCATGACGCTGCTACCGATAGATAAGCGCAACGCTAAAACGGTGATTTGTATTCGCGCCAACGACGGCAGCAAAGCTGAGGTGGTGCATGCCGATTTCCAGGAATTCAACGTGATCAGGGCAGCGGAACCGGTGCGGGTCGGCGACGAGATGCAGCAAACCCAGCACAACTGGGACGGCGTCCCGTGCAAAGTGTTTGTCACCCAATCGGCGGCTAGCGCGGCAGGCACGTTGATCAAGCGCCCGAAAGAGGCATTCGAGGCTGAAGCGCTACCAATAGCGCCAGCGGTGCTGTTCGACCTGAGCGCACTGCCGGCCGGCACCGAATGCTATGTGTATGCGCCGGGCACCAAGGCCCTGGCGTGGCCGCGCTGTACCTTTGTCGTCGCCAACAATAGCGCCAATGTACTGACCTTGTTGAACGATGGCGGCACGATCAAAAAAATGGACGGGAGTCCGGTTGTGCCGCCGCAGATGGGGCCGGGCCAAACCAGGGCCTGGTATCTCGATTTGCTAATGCATGTGCCGGCGATGTGGGGCGATACCAGCCAAGCGCCGGCCGCCTATGTCCTCAATGAGTTGCGCCTGCCATGATTCTTGCGCCGCTTTCCCGCGTCCCGGTCACGGCGCTGGCCAGCGCCGACGCGCCGCCGCCGGCCGGCGAGGCTCTGACGCTGCCGTTGCTGTTCATCGCCGGCCGCAGCGGCGCGCCGAGGCTGGGCCTCAGCTTGCTGGCCACGGGCAGCGCCGAACATGCCGGCATTTGGGACGTGCGGGTGAAGCTGGGAGACGCCGACGTGTCGGCCTGGCTGACCGGAACGATACGCACCGAGGCGGAGGAAGGCGCGGCGCGTATTGCCGAGCTGCAGCTGTTGCCGGGCGGGCCGTATTCGCTGGCCAGCGTTAGCGGCCGCACCGTGCAGATCGACCTGCAATGCCAGCCAGGTGGGGTTTGGCATCGGCGTTTTACCGGCGTCGTCGAGTTGCCGGAACTGGAGGTTGGCAGCAAGCTGTTGACACTGCATGCAACCGATGCTCGCAACGACACCCTCGCCACCAAGACCCGCCCGCAGCTCGCCACGCTGTTGGGCGGTTCCTGGTCGGATACCGTGTTCAGCGCCGACGCGGACTCATTGCGTTACGCCGAGGACCGGTTGTCCACCATCCAGGCAAGCTACGACCTGGACGTCTACCGTCAGCCGCGGCTGACGGCCTGGCGCGCTACACCGCCGACGCTGCGTTTCGACGCCGGCATCATTCTGGACAGCTCGTTGCGGTTGCAGACAAACCGGCTCAGCGAGCTGGTCAATACCGTGGTGTCAAGCTTCGAATTCCGTTACCCGCGGCTGATAGAGCAGCAACACACATTCACATGGAGCAATGACCAGCCGCTACGCGAGTTTTTTGCGAACAAATTCCGTTTCCCGGAAAAGACCACGGTAGAAAGCGCGGCTGGCGGCGTCAGCGGCTGGGGCATGTTGTCCGCACGATTCGACCCCGCGCCGCCGTCGCAGACCTGGCAGGAAAACGGCGTGGTCTACAACTGGAAAAACCCGTTTACCGACCAGCCGGACGCCGACCCGTATTGCAGCCGCGCACAGGTGGCGATGGCCTGGCGTGGCGCGCAAGACGTCATGGAGAAATGGACGGTCACGGTAACGGCTCCGGACTCGGTGGCTGTGCACGGCGTGCGTAAACAAGATGGCCAGCACGGCCAACTCGCCGTTGAAACCGACACCTCTGCATGGGAAAACCGCCAGGGCCTGGCCGCCGGCGATCTCGACCAGTTGCCCGGCCAAGGGCGCGCCGAAGCCAACGCCGGCATTCGCACGCTGCAGGCGGTGGCGGCCGCTCAGATCGCTGCCAGCCACCGCAACACCCGGCTCACGTTCCAGATGCCTGCGCACTCGACGCTGGACGTCTGCCACAGCATCGCTGTTGAGCATCCGCATGCATCCGGCCGCGGCAAGGTGCAGCGCATTGTCGAGACACTAGACACCGGCAGCGGACAAGCCACGGTGGAAGTGACGATGGTGCTATCCACTGCGCTGGTGGTGGGTACGGTGCCGGCGACACCGCTGCCGGCTCCGCCGACGCCCCCCAAGCCTCCACCGCCAGCGGCAACCAGTGCCGGCGGTATCACGGTGCTGGACAAATCCAGCATGGCCACGCTGCAGCACGACGGGTTTCTCGGATTCAGCGACGAACCCAGCGACGGCGCGCAGCGGCCATCCGAGTTTCGCATCAGCGCACCGGAGGTGCCGGCGGTGCTGCGCGACCCGGTCGAGGTCGCGCAAAAGTTGGAGCACAAGCTGGCGCTGCCTGCTGATCCGCTCATTCTCAACCCGTAATTAGGAGGCCGCACATGGCAATCACTCTGCAGTTTTTTGACGACGCGGCGCTGACCTTGCCTTTGTCGCAGCTGGCGATGCGGCTGGAAAGCGGCCAGCAGGTCCGCCGCTGTGTCTACCTGGGCTCCCTCCGTGCCGAGGCCATATTCACGCCGGCGCGCGCGCCGCTGACGCTGACCGTGGCCGCGGCCAATGGCCAGCAGCTGCCCGGAGAATGGCGGCTGGCGCATAACGAGGCCGACTTGGCCAGCGCAACGCCGGGTCAAGTCCTGGAGCTGGCGACGCCGCTGCAGGGCGGTGCAAACAACGCAAGACCGATCTGGCTGCAATGGAACTATGCCGGCAGCGCTGGCGCATGGCAGCAGTTTGGCTTGCAACTGGGCGAGGTGATCGAAGCATGAGGAACGATGAGGCCAAACGCATTGCCGACACCCTGGGACAGACCCAGCGCAAAACCGTCAGCAAATCCCCGTTGCCGCCGCCGGCGGCCAAGGGGGCGTTGCCTGGTAAAACCGGCGTCGGCCGCAGCGGCGCAGCTAGCTTGCCGGCAACGGGTGCGATTGCCGGGCCGCTGGTCGAAAAAGACGCGTCGCTGCGTCAGTACCACCCGGAAACGAACATGACAACCAGCGACGGCCTGTTCGTCATCCGCGTCCAGCCGATCAAGCAAGTTACGCTGACCGATGCCAAAGGCCAAAAGGTGGTGATGGAGTATGCTGCGCCGTGAAACTTGATACCCGTTCACCGTTGCCGGCCGCCCGGCCGACCCAGGCCGGACATCCATATCATGGGCTGGTAAAGGACGGTGGCCTGACGCTGCCTAACGGCCAGGTCATCAACTATAGCGTCACCGGAATTTCTACCATTCTGAAGGTTCCCGGCTGGGATCGGCCAGAACAGTATGACCCGACAACCGGCTACCGCTGGCTGCCCTATGCGATTTATCAGCGAGCGGCCTTCTTCAGCGGCTGCTATTTGTACGGGCGGTTCAGCAACAACTGCGATTGGTTGGTTGCATTCGGCCCGGCCGACGTCTGGACTGTTGAAGTCACCGCGGCAGGTTTGACGCTGGAGTGTCTGAACCGCAAGGCCAAGCGCGTTTTTGCGCTGAATTGGGGGCCAGTGGCCAATGCTTTCAAACCAAACGGGGGCTGGAAATGGAGCCTCGCCGCGGTTTCCATCAGCGGCAACGCCGCCGTGCTGTCATTCGTGGGAGAGTTCTCCATCAATGCCGTGACACTGCAACTCACACCAAATGGCGCGACTATCAGTTTCAATGAGCGTGGAACCTCGGGGGCGCGGTCTGGTTACTACTTTGAGCGACGGCTGAAAGTAGCGGCCTACCCATACGGCAGCGAAATCGTTCCTGTCTTTTGCGAATCGGTGATGTTGTCTTCTACTACAGAGGAAATTCCCGAAGTGCCAGGCGTTGAAGGAGCGAAGACTCGTTACACCGCATTGTTTGAGTGGAAGATCGGGACGGTCAAGTTGGGCCAGTTTTGGGTTGAGCATATTGATCGTGGTCCATTGGCTGGCATGGTTAATACCAAGACTTTGCAGATTCAATCTGGTGCCCTTCAAGCCCCTAATTTTTTGTGGAGCCAAGACATTCTGTTCGAGGTCGTTGGCGATGGGTTAGTGACGGTTGCGTCCCGGATCGGGCTTGAGCTTGTGACTTACGGCGTTGTCGACCTTGTCGCGGGAACCGGTACTTTGTGGCCAGCGGGGGCAACGCACGTAGCTGTTCACCCTGTCACCAGGCAAATCGTGTTCAATTCTGGGCCGGTTTGCTTTGCCTGAGGGGTGCCGAAGGACTTCCCCCCTGTGTGCGGGCCGAGCGTTCGTGACAATTGCGGCATCGTCCAGTACCACGGTCTCGTGATCATGCATCCCTACATCCGTAAAGACCCGCTCCAGATTGTTCAGGGCTGTTCATTCGAACAGAGCTGGGCCTGGACCGCCGGCGGTCAGCCGGTCGATCTGACTGGCGCACGTTTCGAGCTCGTCGCAAAGGGGAGCGCAAGCGACAGCCTGGTGCTGATCTTCCTGAGTACGGAAAACGGCGGCATCTCGGTTCTGGGCAACACCATCACGCTGAAAATCACCGCGGAGCAAACCAAAACTTACGACTGGCGCGCAGCGGTGTTCGACCTTCGTGTTACATGGCCCAGCGGGCGCATTGACTTGTTCATGGGCGGCAAATTCGAAGTACGGCCGGGCGTGATGGCGCAATGACCCTATCGGAACTCGTTGAACTGATGCCGCAGCCTCAAGTTGAACGTGTCGAAACACCCGTCATTCAGCGAGAGCTGATCATTGAATCAGGCAAACAAGGACCGCCCGGTCCTGGCATCGATAGCTTCGACGTCGATCTAGTGCTGCTGTACCAGATATCAAAACTATAGGGAGCATCCATGACACTGCAAGCACGCCTCACCCAACTGATTCAATCTGTCGGCGGCGATATCAAGACCCTGACCTCGGCGCAGGGCAACTTGGCGGCGTTGAACACAACGCAGAAGGCAAGCCTCGTCGGTGCAATCAACGAGATTCTCGACCTGGCGACCGGCCGCGGTGCGGTCATCGACGATACGGCTGCGGCAGCGGGCAAAACCTACTCATCGTCGATGATCTTGCAGTTGCTCGCTGATCTGAAAAATCAGATTCTCGGTGGCGCAAGTTCGGCTTTCGACACCCTGCTTGAAATCGAACAGAAGTTAGGGGCCGGCGATGGTGCAACTGCAGGGCTATTGACTGCAGTTAATCACCGGGTTAGCTATGCCGATGCCCAGCCGCTGACAGCGGCGCAGAAAGCCCAGGCCTGCGCCAATATCGGGATCGGCGACCCTGAGACCGATTTCGTCGCCATCTATAACGCCAGCAAAGCGTGATGTTGATAGACCGGATTGCCGCCGGTTTTGCCGCGGTTGGACGAGACATCAAGGCCGCGCTGGCGCTGGGGCAGATCGGCTATTTTGCAGCGCCTGCCCGGCCGTGTGGCTGGCTGCTGGCCAATGGGGCCGAACTCTCCCGCACTCGATACAGCGGCTTGTTCCAGCTGCTCGGCACTGCCTTTGGCGATGGAGATGGTTCCAACACCTTCAACCTGCCGGCCTTGCCGGCCCCTGTTGGGGTGTGGGCTTGCATCTACATAGGCGGCCAGGTCAACCCGCGCACGGTCACGCTGTACGCGTTTCACCCTGTTACCGGGGAGTATCAGGGCAGTCGTCCCGCCGATGTCTCCCCCGTTGACGCTGACGAGGTGGTCTTGCGGCCGCCATTCACCACGGATCAAGCGCCGCCGGCCGGCGAGCGGCAGACCGCAATCATGCTGAACGGGCAATGGGTGCTGGTGCCAGATTATCGGCAAGTCATGCTGTGGAGCACGCAAACCGGCGCGCACGTCAGCGCACAGTTGGGGCAATCACTGGCGACAATTGGCGCAACGGATAAGCCGCCGCCGGCATTTGGAGTGTGGAACGGACAGGATTGGGTGATAGATCAAGATGCCCGCACCGCCGCAGATGCGGAGGCGGCCAAGCCGGAGTTTCGCTATCTGGACGACTCAACCCGCCGAGCGGCTCTAACTCAACAGGCCCAACAAGATGCCCGTGCCCGGCTGCTGGCCGCGTATGTTGCCCGCAAACCGCTAGAGGATGCCGTCAAAGCAGGCGCTGCAACGGCCTATGAACAGGAACTGTTGGCCGCGTGGAAGCGCTACTGCAACATGCTGGCCAAACTGTCGCAGCAGCCAGGCTATCCAGCGTTGATTGATTGGCCGCAACCGCCCTATGATTTGCGGGCGGAATTGCACTAGATCGCGGGGGCGTCGGTGTAAAAGTGCGCGCAAAGCGATGCAAAGTTATCCGCGCCGTTACACTTTTGTCTGTACTTTGAAACACGGTTTGCTACACAGGAAGTCGCGTATTCGACGCGCCCTGGGTCCCTTCAAGCCTGCCGTCGGGTGGCAGGTCCGAGGTCTTAAGCGGCTGCTTGTTCGAGCGATTTGACGCTAGCAAATCGCGAGTTCAGCCGCGCCTCGGGCCTGACGGGACCCGGCGGGAAGCCGCAGGCCAGGCTTGCAGGGTGGCCTTTAGGGGTGGAGGGGATATTTGGCCAAGCAAATATCTCCTCCCTGCTCGCCGGGCAGCCCCGGCAATGAAAATCATCATCCGCGCAGCGGATTCCATGTCTTGGAGCCATCACTCGGAAAGATTGTAAACAGGTTCTTAGGCTTCCTGCGCTCACCCCATCACCCTATGCCACCACCAGCGCCAGCGCGCCATAGGCTTGCCGTCCGCGTTCAGCGGCCGGCCGTCGTCGGCGAAGCGTTCCGGCGGCCCCAGCGGCTTGCCCTCGATGAAGTTCTGCCGTTCCGCCAACGCGCCGTTGGGGTGGTAGCGCTGTTGCAGGCCGTGCTTGAGGCCGTTGCGGTAGACCGCCAGTTCCGCCGCCTGGCCGTTGGGAAACAGGGTGCGGGTTTCGCCGTGCGGCAGGCCGTGGCGGTAGTGGGCCTGGCGTTGCAGCGCGCCCTCCGACGACCAATACTGCGCGGCGCCGTGCAGCTGGCCGCACTGGTAATGCAGCTGGGCCGAGGGCTGGCCGCTGGGGTGCAGCAGGGTGGCCGGGCCGTGCAGCTGGCCGTCCTGGTAGTGGAAGCGCGCCAGCGGCGCGCCGGCCTGCTCGATGCGCGCCGGGCCTTGCAGCTTGCCGTCGCCCAGCTGGCCGACGAAGCGCTGCTGGTCTTGCTGGATGTCTATCGGTTCCGCCATCGCATCAGTTCTGCTGGATCAGCCCGCCCTTGAGGGTGAGCATGCCGCCGCCGTCCACCGTCTGGCTGGCGCTGGCCTTGTTGGTTAGCGACACCCCGGCGTCGTTGGTCAGCGTGGTGCCGGCTTTATTGGTCAGCTCGGTGCCCGCCTGGTTGGTGAGTCCGGTGCCGGCCTTGTTGGTAAGACTGGTGCCGGCCTGGGCGGTGTAGGCGGCGTCGCTCTTGGCGGTGAAGGCGCCGCCGCTTTGCAGGGTGAGGGTGCCGCTGACCTTGATGGTGAGGTTGCCGTCCACGGTCAGCGTGTAGTTGCCGCTGACCTTGTGTTCGTGGTTGCCGCCGGTGCTGTGGCTCTGGTCGCCTTCCACCTTGACCGTGCGCTTGCCCTTGACGTTGAGGGTTTCATTGCCGGTTTTCACTTCCACCGTGCGGTTGCCCTTGTCCACGCTGAGGCTGTCGTTGCCTTCGGTGACGCTGCGCTTGCGCTCGTTCTTCACTACCAGGGTTTCGTCGTGGCCCACGTCGGCGGCCACATCGTTGAGCACTTTTACCGTGTAGTTCTTCTGCGCCTGGAAGAACACTTCCTCCTTGTCCTTGCTGTCGTCGAAGCGCAATTCGTTGAAGCCGCCGCCGCCTTTTGTCGAATTGGTCTTGAGGCCGGACTGCGCCTGCTTGGCCGGCAGTTCGTAAGGCAGCGCGTTGTCGCCGTTGTAGACGCAGCCGCTGACCAGCGGCTTGTCCGGGTCGCCGTCGATGAAGCTGACAATCACTTCCTGGCCGATGCGCGGGATGAACTGCATGCCAAAGCCCTTGCCGCTCCATGGCTGCATCACCCGCAGCCAGCAGGAGCTGGATTCGTCGTCCTTGCCGTCGCGGTCCCAGGGGAATTGCACTTTGACGCGGCCGTATTTATCGGTCCAGATCTCCTCGCCGGCCTTGCCCACCACCTTGGCCACCTGCGGGTGCATCACCGGCTTGGGTGTGAGCCGCGGCGGGCGGTAGGGGGTGGCCTTGGGGATGGCGGCGAAGCGGTTGCGGTAATGCTGCTGGCCGGCTTCGTGGCTGACGCGGGTGATTACCCAGGCGATATTGCAGGCCGGGTCCGGGTGGCCGCTCAGGGTGAAGCAGTGGCCGGGAATCAGCCAGCGGCAGTCGCTGTCGCCCACCAGTTCCACTTCCTCGGCGCGCAGGCCGTCGCTGCGCTGCTTGGCCAGCGCGTCGCCGTCGGCCTTCTTGGCGTAGCCGCCGGGGTATTGGTAGAGATTGGGCAGGTCTGATTTGGCCAGCGCCTGCGCGTACAGCGAGGTGCTGGCGGTGGTGAATTCGTAATCGCCGGCGCGGTAGCCGCCGGCCACCGCCTGGCGGCTGATGCCGGCGCTGCGCACGCCTTCCAGCTCGCGCCCGCCCAGGTCCTGGCCCAGGTAGGGAATCTTGGCGTTATTGGGGCAGTCCGGGAAATGGCTGTTGCCGTCCGCCAGCACCAGGGTGTGTTTGCCGTCGGCGTGAGTGAAGAACCAGAAGATGCCGGCGTCTTCCAGCAGCCGCATCACAAAATTGAGATCGCTCTCGCCAAATTGCACGCAGTACTCGCGCTTGGGATAGGTCGCATCCAGCTTCAGCTGGTAGTCGCTGAAGCCGTGGCCGGCGAATACCGCTTTTACGATGTCCGGCACGCTCTGGTTCTGGAAGATGCGGTTGTTGCCGGCCAGGCTCAGCCACCACAGCCAGGGCCGCAGTGTCACGCTGTAGCGGTCCGCGGTGGCGTCGCCCGGCAGCTGGCGTATCGCCGCGCACAGGCCGTCTACGGGCCGGGTCTTATCGTCGCGGCGCAGGCTCAGCGTCAGGTGGGAAGCCACCGCCTTGTCCAGCGTCAGCGCGTTGTCGCTGAAGCCGGCCAGGGTGAAGCTGCCCAGCGCGTTCAGCGCTTCGTCGCCGGACAGGCTGTCCGGGTAGAGCTCTTTCAGAGCGGAGGCGCTGAGCGAGAGCGGGGTGGTTTTGTCGGAGGGGCGGGGCATGGGATATCTCGTGGTAGCAAAGGTCAGCAGAGGACGTCGAAGACGATGGGGCGATGGTCCGGGCCGCTCATGTCGAACGCGTCCGCCCAGCGGCTGATGTCGAAAGGCGCGACTTTGACGTCGACCGAGGCCAGCACCCAATCCAGGATGCCGCCTTTTGCGTGGGTAGCCTGTCCTTGCCAGCATTCATAGGCCACGCCGGGGGTGTCCAGTTCCTCTACACGGGTGTAGTCCAGGTTCAGATCGCCGGTGGCCACCCAGTGTCCGCCCAGGCTGGTGCAGTCCCGCAACTGGCTCTTGGTCAGCCCGCCCTGGCCGGATTTGAAGTGGGCCAGAAACAGAAAGCCGGTGTAGCCGTTGACGGCTTCGGCCACGACCGCGATCAGGTCCCGGTTCAGGCCTTTCAAGTGCCCCTGGCTGACAACTTCTAGATGCTGCCCTTTCCTGGTCATCACGATGTAGCCGTTGGAATGGCCGCCGGCAAAGGCGTGGACATCATAGTCTTGATACACCTTGCGTAAATAATCGTAATAGTCGTCCAGCCTGGCGGAGTGCACTTCGCACAGAAACACCACGTCGACGTCCCAGCTGTCGTTGGAGCAGCATTGGTGGATGAAGGTCTCGACCTGCGCCTTTTTATCCAGCGGCGAGGATTCGCCGTTTTTTTCCAGGTTGAAGCTGGCTACGCGCATCTTTGCTCCTTGGCCGGTCTAATTTAACGCTGCGGTTTTAGTGCTGCTTGTCTTGGCCCCCGCTTTGCGCTCTGGAGTAGGTGCTGAAGGTGCACATGGATAAAGTGTCCCAGATGATTTTAATCAGGGAGGTACAGCAATTGTCATCTTTCTGGTAGTAAGACAGCGAGTCAAAGTCGATATCGAATAAGTCGAATTCGTCACGTTGACTTTTCCCGGCTTGGGAGATTTTATTGGGGGCGTAGCCCAGCAAGTCCGTGCTCAGCAGGCCTTGTTCGCTGAGTTGCGCCAGGGTGTTTTTCTGGATGTTAAAGGCCAGTTTGCTCACCGAGGTAGGCGAATGGCAGCAGCAGATGCAAGCGCATAAGGGCAGCGTGTAGCCGGTGGTCAGCGGCCTATCCCGAGCGTCGGTGATGCCGGCCTCAAGCACCGCCGCCACCACCTCCGCGCAGTTGCCCAGGTTTTTCCCATGATTCGCTGTCATGAATTGGATCATTTTGTTTTGATCCAGCCCCAGCGCCGGTGGCGTTTTTTTTAAGAGCGGCTGGTGCGAGACGGCCTTTTCATCGCCATGGCTGCCGCCAATATCAATTAAGACCTCATCGCCGCGGCGCATGGTCATGCTGAGGGGCTTCATCTCCACTACCGAACCTATGCTCTGATGGGCTGGCGGCAGCCTGCCGATGGCGATTGTTGGCGGGATGCCGATTTCCGGCGGCTTGCTTCTTAGTATGTGCGCTACTTCATTCTTGCTGGGGATGTAAATCACATGCCGGACCCGGATGCCCTTGCCTCGGGTATTGGCCCAAAACCGGGTGATCTCATCCTTGGTGGTTCTGAGATGCATTTTTTGATGGCCGGCGGAGTATTGAAACTGATAGACCTCATGGTTTTGAGTAGTAATGGAAATGAGGCTGTGGTCTTGGCAGTCCCCATTCTTGCAACTGCAAAACATGGTGCCCGAGCCACCACTGAGGGTCATAACGGTAATCATGCGGCCTCCGTATTTTGGGTGCTAATGAGTCGGTACTCTGCCGGGTGCTGCTTAAACCATCACATCGGTTCTAAATTTGTTCTGCCATCTTGCTAACCAAGGTGGAAGAACTTTTGTTCAGCGTCAGCGCGCTGTCGCTGAAGCCGGCCAGAGTGAAGCTGCCCAGCGCGTTTAGTGCCTCGGCGCCGGACAGGCTGTCCGGGTACAGCTCTTTCAGCGCGGAAGCGCTGAGCGACAGCGGGGTGGTTTTGTCGGAGGGGCGGGGCATGGTGGTTTAATAGAGTACGTTCATTTTATGGGAGAAGGGGAAAGCCCAACGTTATCCGCTTGTGCTTGGTACGCGGTAAACGTTGGGCTTCATTGCATTCAGCCCAACCTACGGTCCTTAATGGGAAAACCCAATGTTATGTCGCTTGTGGATGGCGCGCGGAAACTTTGGGCTTCATCGCACTTAGCCCAACCTATGGTCATGGTAAGGATCTGGAGCGCTCGGTTGTTGCTCGCTAGGACAGCCAGCAGGGCCGGGAGCGCAACCTCAGCGGGTAGTGGTCGGCGGTAGCGTTGCGGATGGTCGGGGTAGTGTCTGAGTGACTGCTGATCCGCTGAGGCTACAGACCGTTGAGTATTTCCCCGCTGCTCATTAACTTTGGATAGAGGTCGTTGAGGGTGCTGATGGTGAGGAAGGACTGGTGGTATTGTCGGTGGTGTGGGGTATCCAATAGCTCTCAAGCAAGGGGCTCCTACAAGTTGGATGTCACTGGTGTTGGCTGAAATTGGCGAGCTTTTCATAGGTAACCTTGAGTAGGTTGGCCTCTTTGTCGATGGCGATTGCGTCATTGCTGTTGAGAAGAAAATTGACTACTGGTGCTTGGCCGGTCTTTTTCAGCAAGTTGAAATATTTTTCATAGCGATGTTTGGCATAGTTAAGCCAGTCCTCCGGTTTTTCATCCCACGGCGCTGGTACCGATTGTTTTCCTTTATAGAACACCACATGGCTTTTTGAATGGAGCCAGGTCCTAAATAATGTTCTGAGCTCCGATGTAGTGATCGGTACCACCTTCCCCTTGGGGGTTACGACTTCGGATTTTTCGATCACGCTGTTCATGGGGATATTGTCTAGCGCGAAACGGATGGTGGCGGTGGGCATGACCGATTTTATGTTGGTTACTCCAAACTTACAGGCCCGACGCAGGTATTCATCGTAATTGCCGATGCTGCCAATTTGGGCTACAGCCGTGTGATGGTCAATCTTCAAGCAGGAAAATGGGCTGTAACGAGAGTTGTAGAGGTTTTGATGATAGGTGTGGCGCTGGTCGTTGTATCTTTGGGGAATATTCGGATCTGCTTCCTTCATAGATTCCAGGTTTTCTTTCGGGGTATCCTTCTCTTTGAAACCTTTATGAAAATAACCGATCAAAAAATGAGTCTGGCTGTTGTCAGCATGCTCCTTTGCAATTTTCTCGAGCGTGTCGTAGGTCGTGTCAGGTTGGAGTTGGAATGTCTTAAGTATCTTCGGGCAATTTTTTTTCTGCTGCTCCGAAGTGATGAACTCATGGAGTACATCGTTCCGTTTATTCAGCAGATATTTCCAGTAATCAATAGTCACATCGAAGCGACCATAGATAATGTCGCCAAATTTGTAGTCATCTGCAAAATCTGACATACGTATTTCCTCCAGTTTGCTTATGGGGATTTTTCTGATACCTAGGTAATCGGACTTCACTCCAATACCCACTCCGCCAACCTACCCGTCACCTGCGCCATTAACACATTCTCGATATCCCGCGCGCCGGCAGAGCTGCATTTAGCCAATACCGCTTTCACAATGGCCGGGTCGAAATCGAATTGTTTGCCTGTCGCCGCCTTATAGCGGGCTTGCAGTTTTTCCAGCTTGTTGATCACGATGTTTTCCAATGTGCGTTCCGCCAACGGCGGATAGGGCACCACGGTCATGCGGGCGAGAAAGGCGGGGCGGAAGGTTTGTAACAGCACTTTGCGCAGGCGTTCGTCGAACAACTGGGTGGCGAGCTGTTCGCCTGGCGTGGTTTGCAACAGCTCCGCCCCCACATTGCTGGTGGCCAGGATGATGGTGTTGTTGAAGTCCACCGTCAGGCCGGTGCCGTCTTCCATGACTCCCTTGTCGAACACGTTGTAGAAGGCTTCCAGCACGTCCGGGTGGGCTTTCTCGATTTCGTCCAGCAGCACCACGCTGTAGGGTTTGCGCCGCACCGCTTCGGTCAGCACGCCGCCCTGGCCGTAGCCTACATAGCCGGGCGGCGCGCCCTTGAGCTGGCTGACGCTGTGGGCTTCCTGGTATTCCGCCAGGTTGACCACGATCAGATTGCGTTCGCCGCCGTAGAGGGCGTCGGCCAGCGCGTAGGCGGTTTCGGTTTTGCCCACGCCGGTGGGGCCGAGCAGCAGGAACACGCCCACCGGTTTGCCGGGGTCGGTGAGGCCGGCGCGGTAGGCCTGGATGCGTTGGGCGATCTTGCCCAGTGCGGCCGGCTGGCCGATCACGCGCTGGCCCATGCGCTGGGCCAGGGTGCGGATGGCGTAGGCTTCGTCGGCCAGCATCTTGCCCACCGGGATGCCGGTCCAGCCGGCGATGACGGCGGCCACCGCCTTGGAGTCCACGTGTTCCGGCACCAGCGGGTCGTCCTGGCGCAGCGCGTCCAGGCCGGCTTCCAGCCGCGCCAGTTGTTCCGCCAGCCGCAGCGCCGGGTCCGCGGCTTCGTCCTCGTCGGCGGTCGCGGTCCCGTCTTCGGCTTCTTCCAGCAACAGCGGCGGTTCGCCGGCGGGCAGCTCGGGCTCGCTGGCCAGGAAGTCCAGCAGTTGCTGGCGGGTGCGCAGGATTTCGCGCACCGCGCGCAATTCGTCCTGCCAGCGCATGGTCAGTTCGCGCATGGCTTGCAGCTGGCGCGCGCTGTCTTGGCGCAGCGCGGCGATGCGGGCGGCGTGGTCCAGGCCGGTGGCCTGTTCGTTCAGTAGCCGCTCCAGTTCTTCGTCCAGCATGGCCTGGCGGTGGCGCAGGTTTTCCAGCTGCGGCGGCTGGTCGTGCTGGGCCAGCGCCACGCGGGCGCAGGCGGTGTCCAGCACGCTGATGGCCTTGTCCGGCAGCTGGCGGCCGGAGATGTAGCGGTGGGACAGCTTGACCGCGTCGTGGATGGCGGCGTCCAGGATGCGCACGCCGTGGTGTTGTTCCAGCCGGGCGGCGACGCCGCGCAGCATGGCCACGGCGCTGTCTTCGTCCGGTTCTTCCACTTGCACCGGCTGGAAGCGCCGCGCCAGCGCCGGGTCGCGTTCGAAGTATTTCTTGTATTCCTGCCAGGTGGTGGCGGCCACGGTGCGCAGTTCGCCGCGCGCCAGCGCCGGCTTGAGCAGGTTGGCGGCGTCGCTGTGGCCCTCGGCCGCGCCGGCGCCCACCAGGGTGTGGGCTTCGTCGATGAACAGGATGATGGGCCGGGCGGCGGCGCGGATGTCGTCCATCACGCTTTGCAGCCTTTGTTCGAATTCGCCCTTGAGCCCGGCGCCGGCTTGCAGCAGGCCCAGGTCCAGCGCCAGCAGGCCGACGCCGGCCAGCGCCGGCGGCACTTCCTCGTGGGCGATGCGCAGCGCCAGGCCTTCCGCCACCGCGGTTTTGCCCACGCCGGGCGCGCCCACCAGGATGGGGTTGTTCTGGCGGCGGCGCAGCAGGATGTCCAGGCATTGGCGGATTTCGCCGTCGCGGCCCACGATGGGGTCGATGCGGCCGGCGCGGGCGTCGGCCACCAGGTCGTGGGTGAAGCGGGCCAGCGCGCCGGCCGGTTCCGCCGCGGCGGCGGAGGGGGCTTCGCGCGAGGCGGCGGCCCAGGCGTCCAGCTGTTCGCTCAGCGGCTGGCGCGGCGCGCGCAGCAGGCAGGGCGCGCCGATCAGCAGCAGATTGCGCAGCTCGTCGCGCTCCAGCAGGGTGAGCAGCAGCAGGCCGGAGCGGATGCTGGCCTGCTGGCGCAGCGTGGCCAGCAGCAGCGCTTCCTTGAGCCAGGCCACGGTGTGGCTGGAGAAGGCCGGGGCGCGGGTTTCGCCGCGCTTGAACTGGTCCAGGCTGCGGCGCAGTTCCGCGCTCAGTTGGTCCGGGCTCAGGCCCAGCTTGGGCAGCAGCAGCGGCAGGTCGCCGTTGGGCAGCTCCAGCAGCTCCAGCAGCACGTGTTCGATTTCCACGTAGTAGTGGCTTTGTTGCAGGCAGCGCTGGGCGGCCAGCTCCAGCGCCTTGCGGCAGCTGGGGTTGAGGCGGGCCACCAGTTCGGACAGTTCGGCGCTCATGCCGGCTCCTCGCCGGCCGGGGGCGGCCGTTGCAGCCGGGTGTCCAGCCGTCGCGCTCCGCCGGGGCCGCCCAGCCAGCTGTCCCAGCTCAGCCGCGGCGCAGCGCGGGCTTGCAGCTTGAGCGCGGCGGCCGGGGCCTGCCACAGCAGGCTGAGCTGGATGTCCAGGTCCGGGCCGAAGTAGAAGTCCGCCAGCGCGGCCAGCGCGCGGTGGCGTTCGCCGCCGGGCAGGAAGGCGCGGTAGCCGGCCGGGTCCAGCGGGCCCACGGTCAGGCGGATGCCGGCGTGTTCGTCCCAGGCGCGGCGGCCGGCCAGCGCGCCCTGGCCCAGCGCGGCGTTGCGGCCATTGGGGCCGATGCTGGTGCGGCTGGCCGGCGGGATCTCGCGCCAGCCGCCGGCGTAGGGGCTGGCTTGCACCGGCGCGGCCAGGTGGCGGCTGGCCAAGGCGGCGAAGCCGGCCAGCGAGCGGCGGCGGTCCGCCAGCAGGGCGGCGCGGGCCAGCAGCGCGGCGTCCGGCACCGCCTGGCGTTGTTGCAGGCCGGCGGGCAGCAGGCCGCACAGGCTGAGCAGCAGCGGCCGCGCCGGGCTGAGCCGCGGCGCGGCGAAGCTGGGCGCCAGCCGGTATTTGCGCTGGGCGCGGTAGAGCAGGGCCAGCAGCCGATGCTGGAATAGTTGCAGGAATTCCGCCGGCGCGTGGTCTTTGTCCTGGCGGCGTTGTTGCAGCCATTCCTGGTAGGCGTAGGGCAGCGGGCCGTCCGGGCCGCCCAGGCCGAAGGATTCGACATCGAGCGCCGGCTGGCCGTCCTGCGCGTCGCCGCCCAGCGCGCCCGGTTCCAGCGCGCTCAGTTCGCTGGCGGCGAAGGCGGGCAGCAGCGGGCCGCGCAGCCGCAGCGCCTCGCGCGCCGGGTCCGCGCCCTGGCCCAGCGGCGCGGCTTGCGGCGTCAGCCGTTCCAGCAGCATCACCGCCTGGGCGAATTCAAAGCCCTGCGGCCGCGTCAGTAGCCGCTCGGCTACAGAACCAGGCTGGGGCCGGGCGGCGGCTGCCATGTCTGGATCTCCTGTTGCTGGTGGACGAGTCGGGTGCGCACGAAGCGGTTGGCGTGGGCGTAGAGGGCGAAGAAGTGGGCGAGCACGGCGGCGAACAGCACGCGGCTGCCGCCGGCGAAGCAGGCCGGGTCCAGCTCCAGCGTCAGCAGCAGGCCGTTGCGCCAGCCGCGCCAGGCGTCGGCGCCGACGTGGTCGACGATGCGTTCGCTGCCGAGCGCGGCGATGCCTTCGATCTGGCGGCGCGCGGCCGGCTGTTCGCCCAGATTGTGGAGCGCCAGCATTTCGCGCAGCGCGGCCAGCGCTTGCGGGCCTTCGCTCAGCGACAGGTGGTTGAGGCTGAGCTGGGACACCAGTTTCCAGCGCGAGGCGCCGTCCAGCGCGGCTTCGGTTTGCGGCCGCGGCGGGCGCAGCAGCCGCGCCTGGCCCACCGGGCCGGGCAGTTCGAACATCAGCGGCGCGCCGGCCGGCAGTTGCTCGGCCAGGTGGCGGTTGGTGCACAGCAGCTCGGCGGTGAGGCTGAGCTCGCTGGCGGCCAGCGGGTCGAAATCGGCGTCCACCAGGGTGAGCAGCATGTCGCTGCCGGGGCGCAGGCGGTTGAGGCCGCGCACGCGGCGCGCGTGCCAGTAGCGGCCGTCGCCGCCCTCGCCGTGGCTGCAGGCGAAATAGGGGGCGATGCGGCGCGCGCCGTCCGGGCCGGCGGCGCGCAGCTGGCGGATGGAGTGGATTTCCACGCTGTGGTCGCGGTGGGCGTCGGCCACCAGCAGGTATTCGCTGCGGCTGCCGTCCGGGCGCAGCGGCTCCGAGGTGTGCGGAAACAGATTGATCACCGGCGCGCAGCCCAGCGCGATGTCGCCGTGCTGGATGCCCAGGCGGCCGGCCGGCGCGCGTTCGAAGGCGATGACGATTTCCAGCTGCCGCTCCGCCTGGCGCGGCAGGCTCAGCGGCAGGTCGAAGAAGGCGAATTTTTCCGGGCAGGCGAAGTATTCGGCCAGCAGCGCGTGCGCCGGGTGCACGCCGTCCTCGGCCGGCAGCAGCGCTTCGTCGGCGCCGAAGCCGCAGGCGCGCGGCAGCGCGCCGGGGCGGATGGAGGGCGCGAGGCCGGGCCGCTCCGGCAGCCGGCAGCTGATTTGCAGGCTGTGGGCGGACAGCAGGTCGTAGAGCGCGGCGGCGTTGAGCGGGGAGCCGGCCAGGTGGATGCGCAGGCTGTGCAGCGGCAGCGCGCCCAGCGGCTCCGGCCCCAGTTTCTCCAGCCGCAGCACCAGGGCGGCGCGCGCCTGGGCCAGGCCGCTGGCGGCCTGGGCTTCGTCCTCGGTCAGCAGGCTGGCGGCGGCGAGCCGCAGCGGCCACAGGGTGACGGCGGCGCTGGTGCGAAAGCGCAGGCTGTCGCCGGCGGTGGTGGCCACGAACAGCGGGGTGCCGCGCTCGATGCGGTAGCCGGCGTCCAGCTTGCCCTTGTCCGGGTCCGGCTCGAAGCGGGCGATGGCGCAGGAGGGCATGGGCCGCAGCGCGTGCGGGTAGAGCTGTTCCAGCAGCGCGTCGGTGAGTTCGGAGTAGTCGTCGTCCAGCCGGCGTTGCAGCCGCGCGCACAGCAGGGCGAAGCCTTCCAGCAGCCGTTCCACTTGCGGGTCCGGGCATTCGCCGTCGCTCAGTTGCAGGCGGTGGGCCACCTTGGGGTAGCGGTGGGCGAATTCGCCGCCGGCGTGGCGCAGGTAGGCGAGTTCGCGTTGGTAGTAGTCCAGCAGGCGCGGGTCCAGCGATTCCATCAGCCGGCGTCCTCGCAGGCGGTCAGCCGCGCGCCGGACGGGTCCAGCTCGGCGACGAAGGCGGCCGGCCAGCGGCTGCCTTCGGCCTGGAGTTCGCCGTCTATGCGCACGCTGAGGAGCAGGCCGCGGCCCGGCACGGTGTTCACGCTGACGCGTGGCGCGGCCAGCCGGGGTTCGAAGCTGCGTATCGCCTGGCGGATTTCGCGCGCCAGGCGCTGGCGGTCTTCGGCGCGTTCAGGGTGCAGCGCGCTCCAGTCCGCCACGCCGTAGTCGATGACGCTGAGTTCGGGCAGGTAGGGCTGTTCGGCGCGGCGGCTGGACAGCAGCCGCGCCAGTTCCGCCCGCACCGATTCCTGCAGCCGGCGGCGGTCCACCCGCAGCAGCGGCTCGGCCTCCAGCCTGTGTCGCGGTTCGGCGTCGGCCAGGAGTTCGAACAGACCCGGGCGGAACTGGGCGGGCTGACGCATGGTTTACTTGGAGTACTTGTTGGCGGCCAGGTCCCACACCGCGGCGGCGTTGCCGTCCTTGGCGCCGGTGTCTTTCTGGGTGGTCAGCTCCCACTTGATCTTGGTGAAGTTGAGCGAGAGGTTTTCCACCGGCTTGCCGCCGGTGCCGCCGCTGACGCTGACGTTGGACAGGATGGCGTTGGTCAGGGTGTAGACGATGTAGGGCAGGATCTTGCCGCTGCTGTCGGCGGCGTTGCGGCCTATGGTGATCTTGACCTCGGGGATGTTCTTGCCCTGGCAGCAATAGGCGTTGAGTTCCGGCGTGGATTTGTCGGTGAACTTGGTCAGGCTGAATTCGCCGATATGCGGCTTGCCGGAGGTGCGTTCGGTGTTGCTGACGTCGTTGGTCACCTGCATGGCCACGTTGTGGCTGTAGGACAGCACTTCGATCTTGTCGGTGTAGCCTTCCAGCTTGCACTCGCCCTTGATGTCGCTGCCCAGGTCCAGAATGATGGCGTCCATTGCTATGTGTTCTCCGTGTTATGAGACATATCGGGCCCGCCGCGCGGCGGGCCCTTGGTGTGGCGTCAGGCGGCGGCCGGCGGCGGCAGCTCCGCCACCAGGCGGATGGACGCGGTCAGCTCTTCCAGCTGGAAGTGCGGGCGCAGGAAGACGGTGGCGCGGTAGGCGCCGGGCTTGCCCGGCACTTCGGTCACGTCCACTCGCGCTTCGCGCAGCGGGTACTGGGCCTTCACTTCCTGCGGCGCGTTGTCGTTGACCAGCACGTAGTCCGCTATCCAGTTGTTCAGATAGGTTTCCACGTTGTCGCGGGTCAGGAAGCTGCCGATCTTGTCGCGCATGATCACCTTGATGTAGTGAGCGAAGCGCGAGGCGGCCAGCACATAGGGCAGCATCGCGGAGATGCGGGCGTTGGCGTTGGCGGCGTTGGTGTTGTAGACCTTGGGCTGGTTGGCGCTCTGGCCGCCGAAGAACACCGCCAGATCGGTGTTTTTCTTGTGGCACAGCGCGATGAAGCCCAGGCCGTCCAGCTCTTTCTCGCGGCGGTCGGTGATGGCGATCTCGGTGGGGCATTTGAGCGCGATGTCGCCGGACACGGTGCCGAAGGTGTGGGCCGGCAGGCCTTCCACCGCGCCGCCGCCTTCCACGCCGCGGATGGCCGCGCACCAGCCGTATTTGGCGAAGGCGTCCGTGATGCGCTGGCCCAGCGCGTAGGCGGCGTTGCCCCACAGGTATTTGCTATGGTCGGTGCCGTTGACGTCTTCCACGTAGTTCATGCCTTCGGTGGGCTTGGTGTCCGGGCCGTAGGGCAGGCGCAGCAGGATGTGCGGCAGCACCAGGCTGACGTAGCGGGAATCCTCGCTGGCGCGGAAGGAGCGCCATTTGATCAGCTCGGCGCTTTCAAAGGCCTTGGCCAGGTCGCGCGGCACCGCCAGTTCGGTGAAGCTGCTCATATCGAACAGGCGCGGGCTGGCGGCGGAGATCAGCGGCGCGTGCGCGGCGGCGGCCACATTGGACAGCTTTTCCAGCAGCGCCACGTCTTGCGGGTGGCGGCCAAACTCGTAATCGCCGATCAGCAGGCTGATGGGGTGGCCGCCAAAGGTGCCGTATTCTTCCTCGTAAATCTTCTTGAACAGCGCGCTCTGGTCGAATTCCACCGCCTTTTCCAGGTCGTTCTGCAGTTCGTCCTTGGTGGCGTTGAGCAGGCGCAGCTTCAGGCGGGTGCTGGTTTCGGTGTTCATCACCAGGAAGTGCAGGCCGCGCCAGGAGGCTTCCATCTTCTGCACGTCCGGGTGGTGCAGGATATTGTTGAGCTGCTTGCTCAGCAATTGGTCGATGATGGCGATGCGGTGGTTGATCATCGCCACGGTGTCTTTGTCGATGGCCATGCCTTCGTCAAGCACTTGGGTGGCGAATTCGGACAGCAGGTCCTTGGCGTATTCCTGCTGGATGTCGTCGTGGGCCATGCGGCCTTCCTGGATGATGCGGTCCAGCAGCGACAGCGAGGCGGCGTCGCCGCTGGGGGCTTCGGCTTGGGTCTTGGCCATGAGATGTCTCCGGTATCAGGTGGTCGAGCGGGGCGTCAGGCGGCCGGCGGCGCGTCCGGCGCCGGGGCGGCTTCCGCCGCGGCCGGGGCCTCGGGGCGGGCGCTCTTGATCTTTTGCAGTTCCTCGGTGTTGGCCACCACGTCCTGCAACAGCTTGTCCAGTTCGTCGTTGCCGTCCAGCTTGGTCAGCAGGTCGCGCAGTTTTTGGCGCGCCTCGTACAGCCGGCGCAGCGGGGTGACTTGCTTGACGATGTTGACCGGGTCGAAATCGTCGAAGTGATTGAACTTCAGCTCCACGTTGAGCTTGCTGCCGTCGTCGGACAGCGCGTTGTCCACCTGGGCGGTGACGCGCGGCGCCAGCGAGGCCAGCACCGCGTTGAAGTTGTCGCGGTCTATTTCCACGAAGCGGCGTTCGCTCAGCTTGGGCAGCGGCTGCTCCTGCTTGCCCGCCAGGTCCGCCATGATGCCTACCACCAGCGGCAGCTCCCGTTTTTCCAGGGCGTTGCCGATTTCCACGTCATACGTGATTTGCACGCGCGGCGGACGAATCCGGTCCAGCTTGTGCTGTGTGCTCTCTGCCATAACAGACCTCGATCGGTTGGGAAGCTAACGACGCCGGCTGCGGGCCGCGTATCCGGTCCGCTTTGGCGTGATTGCATGATTGTCAGACCATTGTTGCCCGGCCGGGCCTGGTCGCTCTTTTCCATTGAAGCCGGCCATGGCCGCTACATGGAAGCCTTATTTGCTGACAAATGCTTGCAATTTGCATTTTTCAATGACCATGGCTTAACAATTCCTATAGAACTATCGGCATTTTTTTGCCAATATTATTTGCAATGGATAATGGCGTTTGGGTGATGCGGATGCGCAACGGGTATCTGGCTGGGCTGTTCTGCTGTTTGGCGCTGGGCGTGGGCGGATGCTCGTCGCTGGGCTTCGGCCCTTCGGTCAAATTGCAGGCGGCCACGCTGGACGTGGTCAGCATGGCCAACGACGACACGCCGTTGGCGGTGGATTTCGTCGCCGCCAAGGATCCGGAGCTATACAAGCTGTTGCTGGGGCTGCCGGCGGCCAAGTGGTTTGAACAGCGCGAGCAGTTGCTGCGCGATTACCCGGCGGATCTCAAGGTGTGGGAGCTGGAGCTGGTGCCGGGTCAGCACCTGGAAACCGACGATGTGCCGATACGCGGCGAATCCGCGGCCGGCCTGCTGGTGTACGCCGGCTACGCCGGGCCGGGCATGCACCGGCTGAGCCTGGATACGCGCAAGAAGGTCTGGTTGCGTTTTGAAAGCAAGAATATGCGGCTGATGGAGCCGTAGCGGGGGGAGAGCGGTTTGAAAGCAGTGCCACAGGCAGTGTGTTGGTACGAGGGGATGCAGTTGCTGCCCCAGCATTTTCAATGGCAGGCGCTGAGGTCGGACGGGGTGTCCGCGGCGCTGGCGGCGGCGGCCCAGCCGCTGTATTGGGGCGTGCTGGAGCTGGAGCTGGACGAGGCGGCGCTGGCCGGCGGCGTGGCGCGGGTGTCCGCGCTGGAGGCGGTGCTGCCGGACGGCCTGCCGCTGCGCTTCGACGCCGGCGACGGCGCCGAGCTCCGCTGCGACGTGACGGCGGCCGCGGCGGAGGCGCCGGGGCGCACGGTGACGGTCTATCTGGCGCTGCCGCCCTTGTGGCGCGCCGGCCGGCTGGATCCCGCCGCCGGGCGTTTTCGCTCGGAAAACAGCGAGGCGGTGCCGGATTTGAGCAGCGGGGAAAACCCGGCCAGCCTGACGCTGTGGCGGCCGGACATCCGCCTGGTCACCGAGGCCGAACGCGCCGACATGATCTGCTTGCCGCTGTTGCGCATCGCCCAGCAAGGCGGCGGCTTCGCCCGCCGCGCCTACGCGCCGCCGTCGCCGCGCTTGCTGCCGGACGGCCCGTTGGGGCGCAAGGTGGCGGCGCTGTGCGCCAAGGCGCGCGAAAAGTGCGTGTTCCTCAGCGGCCGGCTGCGCCAGGCCAAGGACGCCGGCAAGGACGACGACATCGACGAAATCCGCCGCCAGCTGGCGGCGCTGTGGGCGCGGCTGCCGGAAGTGGAAGCCGCGCTGGGCAGCCGCGTCGCCCACCCGGCCGCCTTGTTCGGCCTGCTGGCCGGCATGGCCGGCGCGCTGACCGCGCTGGACCCGGGCGCCGGCGCGCCGGTGTTTCCCGCCTTTAATTACCAGGAACTGCTGGCCTGTTACGAGCCCTTGCTGAACTGGCTGTCCGCCGCGCTGGACCGGGTGCGCGCCGGCTACCGCAGCCTGCCGTTCAACCGCGACGAGGATGGCTTCTGGGTTCTGCTGCCGGAGGCGGCGCAGGCCAGCCAGCGGCTGATCATCGGCCTGCGCATGCCCGGCGGCGCGCCGGAGTCCGCCGCCCAGCAATGGCTGAGCCAGGCCATCATCGCCTCCGAGCCGCACGTGGCCACGCTGGCGCGCCAGCGCATGCGCGGCCTGTCCTTCCAGCCGCTGGACCGCGCCGAGCAAGTGGCCTATAGCGTGGGCGACGACACCCGCTTGTTCGCGCTGCTGGCGCGCGGCGACTGGCTGCAGCCGGAACTGCCGCTGCGGATGACGCTGCCGGCCGGCGGCGCGGCGCTGGAGCCGTGGGAGGCGCTGCTTTTCGTCGCCGATCCGCAGGACGAGGCCGAGGGAGAACGCCATGCCGGATAACGCCGCCTTGCAGCCACTGGGCGCGCTGGCGCAAGCGCCGCTGGGCGCGGCTTTCGAGGATGCTTACGCCGAATGGCTGCAAGTGTTCCGCGAACTGGCCGGCGGCGGCCACAAGGCCGAAACCGCCGCCGAACTGGCCGCCGAGCAGGGCGGTTTGCTGGCGCGGCGGCTGAGCCGCGCCGCCGGCGCGCGCGTGGGCGCGGCCGGGCAAAGCCAGATCGACGCCTTGCAGTATCTGTTCGTCGCCTTGATCGACGAGCGGCTGCTGTTCGAGGACTGGCCGGGGCAAAGCCTGTGGCAGGCCACGCCGCTGGAGCAGCGGCTGTTTGGCAGCCGAGCCGCCGGCGACAAGGTGCCGGCGTTGATAGAGCGGGTGTTGCGCGAGCGCGATCCGGCCAGCCGGGATCTGGCCAACGTCTGCCTGCAAACGCTGACGCTGGGTTTCTACGGCCGGCTGCGCGGGCCGGGCGGGCTGGCCCAGCACGAGGAATGGCGGCGCGAGCTGTTCGCCTTCGCCTACCAGCGCGACGCCGACCTCCGCGGCCTGGCGCCGGCGCTGGAGCGCAGCAGCAATGTGCCGCCGCTGCGGCTGACGGTGCGGCGCATGCTGCCGGACGGCTTCCGGCTGGCGCTGGGCGTGGCGGCCATCCTGGTGGGCATGTCGGTGGTGGGGCACGCGTTTTGGCATGACATCGTATCGAGAGTGGAGCCCATGCTGTACCGCGGGGCGGACGGGGACGGGCAAAGCAAATGACGATACAGACCATAGTCGGCATTGTATTGCTGACCCTGTTGATTCTGTTGGCCTTGGCGGCGTTGATCTGGTGGTTGCGGCGCGAGGCCGATCCGGCGCGGCGCAGCTTCCGCGGCTCGGTGCGCCGTTTCGAGCGCGAGATCGGCGCGGAAGACCGCTACCAGACCCCCTGGGTGCTGGCGGTGGGAGACCGGGTGCGCAATGTGGAGGCGCTGTGCGCCTCGCTGCAGCTGAAAAGCGAGGGCGAGGCCAATTGGTTCGGCCGTTGGTGGTACGGCGGGGACGGCGCGGTGCTGGTGATCCCGGACGATATGTTCAGCCATCCGGAAGGCGCGTTGGCGCCGCTGTCCGCCTGGCGGCGGCTCTTGGGCGTGTTGTTGCGCAGCCGCGCCGCTCGGCCGCTGGACGCGCTGATCTGGACCGTGTCCGCCAGCCAGCTGTGGAGCGAGCACCTGGCGGTGAGCGCCGGCCTGGCCGCCGCCAAGAAGTTTGCCGATCTGCAAAGACGGCTGGGCCTGAGCCTGCCCATCTATCTGGTGGTGACCGAGACCGAACAGGCTCCGGGCTTCCTGGAGCTGGCGCAGGCGTTGCCGCGCGAAGCGCGCGACGCGATGCTTGGGTGGTCCTCGCCCTACGCCGCCAGCGCCGCCTATCAATCCGACTGGATAGAACAGGCCTTGACGCGGCTGCGGCTGACGCTGAGCGAAACCATCGCCGAATTCGGCGCCCTGCAAGGCGGGATGTCCACGGATTTGTACCTGCTGCCGCGCAGCTTTGAGGCGGTGCGGGCCAATTTGCAAGCCTTGTGCGACCCGGTGTTCCGAGGCAACGCGCTGGGCGAGGCGCCGCAATTGCGCGGCATCTATTTCACCGGCGCCCAGGCCGCGCCGGAAGGCGATCTGGAAGACACCGCCGCGCCGCCGGCGCTGCCCCTGTTCGCCGGCCGGCTGCTGCGCCAGCGAGTGCTGGCGGAGCAGGGCCTGGCCCAGCCGGTGCCGCGTATCTTGCGGCTGCGCCAGCGCTGGCATCGCTGGACACTGATCGGCATGGGCCTGTTCGCCGCCTTGTGGCTGGCCGGCATCAGCTGGTATTGGCATACGGCCACCGACGACGCCGACGCGCTAGGCCGCCAACTGCGCATTCTGCAACTGGACCGGGGCGGGCCGCGGCCGGAGCTGGGCAACGACGCCGCGGCGCGCCAAAGCGTCGTCGCCTTCTGGCGCGCGCTCAAGGACGCGCCGTCGCGTCGTTTCGGCACCTTGTTGCTGCCCACCTCGCTGATGTCCCCGGTGGACGGACGCATCGACGACACCATCGAGTACGCGCTGCGGCGCGCGGTGATGCAGCCGCTGCAACAGCGGCTGCTGCGCGACGCGGAGCAAGTGCGGCGCCTGGGCGAGGCGGGATCGGACAGCGTCAGCGACGACACCGCCGCGCCGGAAAAATGGCCGGCCTATCTGCTGGCGCGGCAATTGGCCGGCGACGCCGGTCGCCTGGAACAGCGCGTCAGCCAGTTCAACCACGCGGTGAACGACGGCAACGCCACGCTGGACGAAGCGGCGGACCTGGCCAACGGCCTGTTCGGCCTCAGCCTGCGCGCGCCGCAGAACGCCCAGCGCGACAATCTGCGGCGCATCCTGCTGGCCAGCGACCGATTGGTGGCCGCGCCCATCGACCTTGCCAAGATCCGGCCGCAAGTGGGAGACCACTTCAGCGCGCTGATGCAGGCCTGGCTCGGCCAGCTCTACACCAACCAGACCTTCGACCTCACCGCCCAGCAACTGCAAAAGCAGCTGCAAATGCTGGAATCCGGTCAGGGCAACTCCTTGGCGGACCTGGACAGCATCGCCGCCCGCATCGGCCTGCTGCAAAGCCTGGTCAACGCCACCAACAGCGCCTGGAGCCGCGCCGCCGGCCAGGACCTGGTGCCCGGCTACAGCGCGATGCTGGACGGCGCGCGCCGTTCCAGCCTGATAGGCCGCGACGCGGTGGCGCGAGTGGTGGACTACTCCGCGGTGGCGCGCCAGGACTTCCGCAAGCGCTGGCTGGGCGGCGTGGGCGCCTCCTCGGCGTTGCTGGCGCAAGGGCCGTCCGGCGGCCTGGAGCTGCAGGACGCGGTGCTCAAGCTGAACGTGACCCTGGCCTCCTTGCTGAAGCAGGACTTCGTCGCCAGCGCGCGAGCGCAGCGCGAGGCCGGCCTGAGCGGGCTGGCGACGATGGACGCCGAAGCGATGACGGCGGCGCTGCGCCATTACGACGGCTACCAGAAATACCTGGCCGGCAGCGCCGGCCAGATGCCGCCGGCCTACCGCAAGGGCCTGGAGCGCGCCTTGCAGGACAGCGCGGCGCGGGCGATGTGGGCCGAGCTGAGCAGCCGCCATCCGGAACCCTCCTCCGATCAGACCGGCGGTTCGGTGGGCGAGGGCAACGCCTTCGACGCCCAGGCCAAGGCGGCCACCCCCTTGCTGGCGGCAATGGACGAGCTGTCCCAAACCGCGCTGCGCGGCAAGCTGATGGCGGAAATGGACCGGCGCGCGCTGCAATCCTTGCGCCACGCCGAGCGCAGCCTGCAAGGGCTGGCGGTGTACCAGCCGCTGCAAGGCAGCTTCCGCTGGTGGGACGGCTCGCGCAACGCCGGCGCCCGCGCCTTCCGCGCCGGCGGCGCGCGCGAACTGCAGCAATACCTGGGCTCGCAGCTGGAGCTGATCGGCACCCTGTCCCAGGCGCAAGCGCCGACGCTGAACTGGCTGCTGTCGCACAAGAGCGAAATGTCGGTGGGCGACCAGCAGCTGGTGCAGCGCTGGCAAAGCGCGAGCAACGAGCTGCGCCACTACAAGGAAAAAGCCGCCAACAGCGCGCCGACGGTGCTGGAAACCATGATCAGCAAGGACTTCAACGAGATGGACGTCGGCAATTGCCGCGCGGTGCTGGACCAGGTGGAACTGCCGGCCGCCGGCAACGTTTTCTCAGACCGCGCCCAGACCCTGGTCAGCCTGGCCAGCGACCGCTGCGGCGCTTTGCGCACCCAGGCGGGGGCCGCCGCTTACCAGAAGCTGAGCGCCTTCTTCAATCAATACCTGGCCAACCGCTTCCCCTTCGCCGCCAAACTGAGCGCGCCGGACGCCGCGCCGGAGCGGGTGGCGGAATTCATGCGGCTGATGGACGACAGCGGCGGGCTGGCCGCCGCGGGGCTGCAGGACCTCAAGTCCGGCCAGGCCCAGGCGGCGCGGCGCTTCCTGGACGCGGCCAAGGCGGCGCGTGGCTGGCTGGGCCCGATGTTCGCCCGCGAGGGCGGCGGGCCGTGGCAGGGCGTGGACGTGGAGGTGCGCTGGCGCACCGACCGCGAGCACGAGCAGGCGGCGGACCAGGTGATCGAATGGACACTGGCCAGCGGCGGCCAGCGCTTGCGCTACCCCGGCGGCGATGGTCAGCGCCTGCACTGGAACATCGGCCAGCCGGTGACGGCGACCCTGCGCTGGGCCAAGGAGTCGCAGCAGGCGCCGGAGGAGGATTCAACGCAAAGCGGGCTGACCGTGTTCGACCGGCTGGCCAGCTGGAACTACGGCGGTCAATGGGCCTTGCTGCGCTTGCTGCGCGAGAACAACTCGCCGTTGCGGGTCAACAACGCGGAGGGCTTCAACGACGTGGGCCTGATGCTGGCGCTGCCGGTGCGCAACCCGGCGCTGCAAGGCAGCGGCAACGCGCAAATGTTCATGAGGCTGACGCTGCAAGCGCCGGGAGGCAAGAGCGGCCTGGCCGTGGCCAGCCTGCCTTACACCGCGCCGCCGTCGCCGTTCCGCACGGCAGCCAACCCGCGGCTGGCCGCGATAGAGGGCAGTTGATGCGCGCTTTGAACACCATGAGGAAACGGCCATGAGCGCCACCTTGCGTCTGGATACCCTGTTGCAACCCATCGCCGCGGACAGCCCCGGCGGCGAAGCGCTGCGCTACGCGCCGGAATACGACCAACTGCGCGAACTGCGGCGCGAGGACGACCCCAGCCTGCCCGCCGGCATCTGGGAAAGCGATTTGAAGCGGGCGGACTGGCCCGGCGTGGAGCGCGTCGCCTCCGCGCTCTTGGCCGAGCGCAGCAAGGATTTGATGGTGGCCGCCTGGCTGGGCGAATCCTGGCTGCACCTGTTGGGCTTGCCCGGCCTGGAGGCGGCGCTGGCGCTGAGCGCGCAGTGTTGCGAACAGTTTTGGGACAGCCTGCATCCCTTGCCGCAGCAAGGCGATCTGAGCTTTCGCACCGGCCCGCTGGAATGGCTGGCCAAGACCTACGCCGCCACGCTGGCGGCCCAAGTGCCGCTGCTGGACGCGCCGCCGCCGCAGGAGCGGCAGCCGCTGACCCTGCGGCAATGGCAGGACCTGAACCGCCGGCTGCTGGCCGGCGGCGACGAGGGCAAGCTGGAGCGCGAGCAGGCGCGCCACGAGCAGCAGAAGCTGAACGACTGGGTGCGCGCGCTGCCGCCGGCTGTGCTGGAAGATAGCCGCGGCGCGCTGGCGCGCAGCCGGCAATGGCTGGCGCGGCTGCAGGCCTGGTGCGACGAACGCATGGGCGCGGACGCGCCGTCCTACGCGCCGCTGAACCAGGCGCTGGAGCAGGCGGCGCAGGCCTTGCAGGAGCTGGCCGTTTTACATCCCGGCCCGCCGCCGGAACTGGAGAACGCCGCCATCCAGCACGCCGAAACCGCCGCGCCGCCGGCCGCCGCGGAAGCCGGCAACAGCGCGCCGCCGCCCGTTGCAGCCGCGCCGATGTTCACCCAGCGCGAGCCGCAGGGGCGGGAGGACGCTTACCGCCAGCTGCGCGGCATCGCCGACTACCTGGCGCGCACCGAACCGCACAGCCCGGTGCCTTATCTGATCTACCGCGCGGTGGAGTGGGGGGAGAAGCCGCTGCGCGAACTGCTGGCGGAGCTGATAGACAGCGACGCTGAGGCGCGGCGGCTGTGGTCCCTGCTGGGGGTGTTGCCTTAGAACCTGTTTACGATCTTTTGTCTGTACTTTGAAACACGGTTTGGTACACAGGAAGTCGCGTATTCGACGCGCCCTGGGTCCCTTCAAGCCTGCCGTCGGGTGGCAGGTCCGAGGTCTTAAGCGGCTGCCCTGTTTGAGCGATTTGACGCTAGCAAATTAACACTGAGCGAATCGAAGATTCGCACGTAGTGAGTTCAGCCGCGCCTCGGGCCTGACGGGAACCGGCGGGAAGCCGCAGGCCAGGTTTGCAGGGTGGCCTTTAGGGGTGGAGGGGATATTTGGCCAAGCAAATATCCTCTCCCTGCACGCCGGGCAGCCCCGGCAATGAAAATCATCATCCGCGCAGCGGATTCCATGTCTTGGAGCCATCACTCGGAAAGATCGTAAACAGGTTCTTAGAACCTGTTTACGATCTGCTGCGCGTCGAATTGCTCATCTGCCGTAGGTATACTTCACTTTCTCAGCGGCAACACCTTGTCTTGCCTTTGCTGGCGAGACGGTGAGCAGGCGTTTAAAAACGGGACTTGAGGCGGATAAGCCGCCCCCCGCTTGATGAGGGCTCAGTGAAGGACGGTCAGATGGAGAATGCAGAGTCGGATGGCGTGATCATTCGTCGCGCGGGCGTAGCCGACGCCCCCGCGGTATTGAAAATTTTCGATGAAATCATCGCCTGGTTTGTCGCCATGGGCAATGCGGAGCAATGGGGAAGCGAGCCTTGGTCCGCCCAGCCGCGGCAAGTGGAGCGGGTGGTCGAGGCCTGTTCGCTGCCGGGCGCGTGGGTGGCGGAGGAGCGGGGCGGCGCGGTGCTGGCCGCCTTGGTGCTGGGGGAGGCCATGCCCTATGTGCCGGCGGTGACGGAGCCCGAAATCTACGTGCGCTTGCTGGTGGCCTCGCGCCGCCCCAGCGCGCGCGGCATAGGCCGGCGCTTGATGGCTTTTGCGGACGAACAGGCGAGGCTGGCCGGCGTCAAGCGCTTGCGCGTGGATTGCTACGGCGGCGGCTCGGGGGCCTTGCCGCGTTTTTATGAGTCCTGCGGCTATGAACGCATCGCCGCCTTCGACGTGGACGGCTGGCCTTGCCAGCTATTGGAGCGTGTTCACGCTCCCGCGAGCTAGGGCGAGGCCGCTTGGGAAAGCGGCTTGTTCGCATGGCGCGCTACGCCGCGCGCAGCGGACCGCGAGCGGACTCCAAGGCCAGGATGTCTGGCCCGGAAGGACGGCGCTGGCAATGGCTCAGTCCAGCGTATCCATATAGTCCTTGCCGCGCAGCCGCCCGGTTTGCGCCCACGGCAACGG
The DNA here is from genome assembly GCF_023507765.1 of Chromobacterium sp. IRSSSOUMB001. Lineage (NCBI taxonomy): Bacteria > Pseudomonadati > Pseudomonadota > Betaproteobacteria > Neisseriales > Chromobacteriaceae > Chromobacterium > Chromobacterium sp. IRSSSOUMB001. The sequence continues at coordinate 192,127 of NZ_JALCYU010000005.1, read as the reverse complement.
CTGGCCGGCGGCCAGCGGGTGGATGTCCACGCGCATGCTTTCGCGATGGCGGCCGTCCTGCGAGCGGGACTCCACCCGCAGCGGCAGCGCCCAGCGCGTGCTCCATTGCAATTGCTTGCTGCGGCCGTTGGCGGTCTTGCGATACCAGCGGCTGCCGTCCGCGCCCGGGCCGACGGTAAAGCCTTTCAGCTTGGCGATGTCCACCAGCTGACTGGCCAGGGTCCAGGAGCCGTCGAAGCCGACGTCGCTCCATTCGCGCTGGCCCACCTGCACCAGCAGCCGCTGTTGCGGCAGGGCGAACTCCAGCCGCGGCTGGCCTTTGGCGTCCAGCCACACATGGCGGCTGGCGGCGGCGTAGTCGATATGATCGTGGCCGTCTTCCGCGCCATGATCGTGGTCATGGCCGCCGGCGCGCGCGTTCAGCCGTTCGCGCCAGACGTGTTTGCCTTGGCGGGTCAATTTTTCCCGATAGCGTATGGTTTTTTCCACGCCGTCGTTGCCGACGGTGACGGTTTCGTAGCTGATGGTGGCCACCAGGTCCGGCACGGCGGCGCGCAGGGCCGGGGACAGCGCCAGCAAGGCCAGCGGCAGCAGGATTTTCATCGTGGTCTTTCGTCATTCGTAAAATGAGGCTTGCCCGAGGGCAAGCCGAATGGAGTGAATCCGTGACGGCCGCGCCGGGCCTGGAGCGGCGCCGGCGCGGGGGCGGGGGTTTAGAGCCTGTTTACGATTTCGCGAGCTAGAGCGAGACAAGGCGAAAACGAGCGAAAAAGCGGAATGTACACGTGGTACATGAGCATTTTGAGCTTGTCCTCACCGTGTAACGCTCCACGACGCGCAGCAGATCGTAAACAGGTTCTTACAAGCCCAGCGCGCTTTTCACCAGGCCAAACACCTTGGTGTTGTCCATCACGCCCTTGAATCCCTTGGAGCCGGCGCCGCCGGACATCAGCATCACGTCGCCGCCGCCGTGGGTTTCGCTGGACAGGCGGATGCCGGTTTCCTGTTGGTAGTCGTCGCCCATCGCGGTGGCGGAGTCCACCGACACGCGGCTGGCCTTGCGGTTGGGGCCGTTGCCGAACACCAGGGCGGTGTAGGTGGCGCCGTCCGCGTCCTTGGACTCCTTGCCGTCGGCGTAGCCGCGCACGATGTCGTGGATGGGGTTGCCGCGCTTGGCGTAGCCGTTGATGGTCATGGTGTGGTCGTGGTCCGCGGTGACCACGATCAGGGTGTTGTTGAGGTCCACCTTGGCCAGCGCGGTCTTGATGGCGTTGTCGAAGGCGATGGTGTCCTCCAGCGCGCGCTTGGCGTTGGTGCCGTGCAGCGCGTGGTCGATGCGGCCGCCTTCCACCATCAGCACATAGCCGTTGCCGTTGCGGGACAGGGTGTCGATGGCCTTGGCGGTCATATCCGCCAGGCTGGGCTGGTTAAGATTGTTCTTCACCCGGTCCAGCTCGTAGTCCATGTGGTCTTTGTTGAAGATGCCCAGCAGTTTGTTGCCGGACTGCGGATTGAAGGCGGCCAGCTCGCTGCCGCTGCTGACCAGGGTGTAGCCCTTGGCTTGCATCTCGGTCAGCAGGTTGCGGCCGTCCGGGCGTTTGCCGCCGGAGGCGGTGGGCAGGAAGAATTTGCCGCCGCCGCCCATCAGCACGTCCAGGCCGGCGCCCAGCTTGGCGTTGTAGCCGGCGCCGCCCGGCACCGCCTGGGCGGCGATGTCGGATTCGGCGTCGCGGTGGCAGACGTGGGCGTAAGTGGCGGCCGGGGTGGCGTGGGTGACGCGGGTGGTGGTCACCGCGCCTATGGCCTTGCCCTTGGCCTTGGCCAGTTCCAGCAGGGTGGTGGCCGGCTGGCCGTTGCCATTGCCGCAGTTGCCGGTGCCGTTGCTGTTGGGGTCGATGGCGCGGGTGTCGGCGGACATGGAGATGACTTCGTTGTTCATCTTCACGCCGGTCATATAGGCGGACATGGACGGCGCGCTGTCGGTGGTTTGCGCGTCGTTGGAGAAGGTTTTGACGCGGGCGGTGCGGGACAGCTGTTCCATGTTCAGCTTGCCGGCTTCACCGTATTTGTAGATGCGCGAGGCGGTGACGGTGGTGGGGCCCATGCCGTCGCCCAGGAAGAAGATCACGTTCTTGGCTTCGCCCGCGGCCTGGGCCGGCAGCGCGTGCAGGGCGGCGGCCAGCGCGGCGACGCTGAGCAGCGGTTTCATCATCGGTTTCATTGCGGTTCTCTTGTATGGATATTTGCGTAGCGTTTGGGGGCGGCGCGGCTCAAAGCGCGGCGGCTTTCTTCACCAGGCCAAACACGTCGATGTTCTCCAGGAAGCCGTGGAAGGCGTCCGCACCCTGGCCGATGGCGCCGATGTAGACATCGGTGCCGCCATGGGTTTCGCCGCCGGCCGGCATGCGCACCGCCGCTTCCTGGTGGTAGTCGTTGGCGGAGACCGCGGCGTCGGTCAGCGCGGCGGCGGCGTTGCGGTTGCCGTTGACGCGGTTTTCGCCGTTGCCGAAGCCGATGATGGAGTAGGGCATGCCGTCCGCGTCGGTGGCCACGCTGCCGTTGCTGTAGTTTTTCACCAGGCCCAGCACGCCGGGGTTGGCGGGCGTGGTCTTGCCGGTGCGCTGGGCGTAGCCGTTGAGCACCAGGGTGTGGTCGTGGTCCGCGGTGACCACGATCAGGGTGTTTTTCAGCTCCGGGTCGCGCTGTTTCATCGCGTCGATGGCGGTCTTGATCGCTTGGTCGAAGGCCACGGTGTCCTGCAAGGCTTTCTTGGCGGTGGTTTCATGCAGCGCGTGGTCGATGCGGCCGCCTTCCACCATCAGGAAGAAGCCCTGCTTGTCCTTGCGGTCCGCCAGCATGGAGATGGCCTTGGCGGTCATCTCGGCCAGGCTGGGTTCCTTGGCGGCGTCGCGGTCCAGGTCGTAGCTCATGTGGCTGCTGGTGAACAGGCCCACGGCGCGGTTGGTCTTGGCCGGGTCCAGCGCGTTGAAGCCGGTTTTGTCCGCGGCGTAGCCGTAGCCCTTGGCTTTCAGCTCCGCCACCAGATCGCGGCCGTCGGCGCGTTTGCCGCCGGCGGCCTTGGGCAGGAAGAACTGGCGGCCGCCGCCAAACACCACGTCCACGCCGTCTTGCAGCTTGGCGTTGTATAGCGCGCCGCCCGGCACCAGTTGGGCGGCGATGTCGGATTCGGCGTCGCGGTGGCAAACGTGGGCGTAAGTGGCGGCCGGAGTGGCGTGAGTGACGCGGGTGGTGGTGACCACGCCGGTGGCTTTGCCGCCGGCCTTGGCCAGTTCCAGCAGGGTGCTGACCGGCTGGCCGTTGCCGCCGCCGCAGTTGGAGGTGTAGTCCGCGGTGGGGGACTTGGCCTGGGTATCGGTGGACATGGAGATGACTTCGTTGTTCATCTTCACGCCGGTCATGTAGGCGGACATGGACGGAGCGCTGTCGGTGACCTGGGCGTCGTTGGAGAAGGTTTTGACGAAGCCGCTTTCCGGCAGCGTGTCCATGGTCAGCTCGCCGTCTTCGCCCACGGAGTAGATGCGGGCGGCGGTGGTGGTGTTGATGCCCATGCCGTCGCCGAGGAAGAAGATCACGTTCTTGGCGGCGGGACGGAGGCCCTGGTTGTTGTTGGCGGAGCCGCTGGAGGGGCCGCCGCTGCTGCCGCAGGCGGCCAGGCCGATGGCGGCCGTCACGGCCAGGGTCAGGCTGAGGATGCGCATGATGTTATGTTCCGGGCATGAAAAAATCCGGCACAGCATAGTGGGCGCATGTTTCGGCCAGGAGAGGTTTTGATGAAGATTTTGTTGCCGAGTCAACCGGGAGGGGGCTTGGGCGTTGGCGAACCGCGCTCAGCGTTGCTTGGCGCACAGGGGCAGCAGCCGTTGATAGGCGGCGTTGATTTCCTTGCTTTTGCGTTCCGCTAGTTCACGCAGTTCCAGGCCCAAGGCGCTGACCTTGTCCGGATGGTATTCCGCCATCCGCGCCCGGTAAGCCGCTTTCAGTTCCTCCGCGGAGCAGGGCCAGGCGACTTGCAGCACCTGGCAGGCGCGTTCGGTCTCGGAGACGGGGTTGGCCGGCGGCGCCTCCGGCCGCGAAGGACTCAGCGCCCGGCGGATCAGCCAGTAGGCCAGCAGGGCAAACAACAGCAGCGCAATCAATCGCATCGATACGGCTCCTTGGCAGAGGGTCGCCCGCGCAGGCGGACGGAATAGCAATATGGAGCGGCGGGCCGGCCGCGGGTTCCCGGCGCGGGGCCGCGGCCGGCGAAACTTTGCCGCCGGCGGGCGGTCCCACCCGGCCCGCTTATGTTCTTTAATCCAGAGCCGCCTGCCGATCCGGGGAGGTGGCGGCCCGCAAGGAAGCGTATGAGTTCCACCATCCGTCCGGCCGTCCGGGCCGACATCGCCGCGCTGTTCGATATCCGCACCAGCGTCCGGCAAAACCACCTTTCCATCGAGCAACTGGCCAGCCTTGGCATCACGCCGGAGACTATCGCCGAAACCATCGCCGCCGCGCCCTGCGCCTGGATCGCGGAGCAGGACGGCCAGCCGGCCGGCTTCGCCATGGCTGACTTGGACGCCGGCGAAGTGTTCGCCTTGTTCATCAAGCCGGAGTTTGAGGGCTTGGGCCTGGACCGGCAACTGTTGCGCCAGGCGGAGGCCGCGCTGTTTCAGCGCCATTTGGTGATCCGGCTGACCACCGACGGCGACGAAGCCATCCGCGCCAACGGCTTTTACCAGCGCCAGGGGTGGCGGCAAGCCGGCTTGGCAGAGGGCGGAGATGCGGTGTACGAGAAGCGGCGCGGGGGCTGAACGAGGCGCGCCTCCGGCGACGAGACTGATGAGCCGGGGGCGTGCCGGATACGCGGGCTCCCGAGCGTTTGGAGGCGCGCCGCTTGCAGGTAAAGAGGGAGCGCTTCTTCTTTAAGCGCATAAGCATAAGCCAATATGCCACTACAGCCGCGCCGGCTTTTATATTATGATGCCGGCTCTGCGTTGTTTGCCGCCCCTGTCCGCAATACCCAGTTCCCTGTTTCATGCCAAGACGTCGTGTTTCGCGCGCGCCTTCGTCGTCGACTGTTTTCGGGTGGCCGCGCCAAGTCATAGATGATAGCCGTCCTGGAGTTTTGAATGAGTTTCACCACCTTGTTGCTATATATCGTCGCCGTCAGCGCCGTGATGATCACCCCCGGTCCGTCCATGCTGCTGGCGCTCAACAACGGCGCCAGCCACGGCATGCGCATCGCCAGCTACGGCTTTGCCGGCGCGGTGTTGTCCGATCTGCTGTTGATCGCAGCCGTGGGCTGCGGCCTGGGCGCGCTGTTGCAAGCGTCGGAACAATTGTTTTCCATCGTCAAATGGGGCGGAGCCGCCTATCTGGTCTATCTGGCCTGGATGATGTGGCGCGCGCCCACTCAGGCGCTGGCGGCCAGCGCGCAGAGCGGCGAGGCCAGCGGGCGCGGCACGTTTTTGCGTTCCTTGGTAGTGGGCCTGTCCAATCCCAAGGGGCTGCTGTTTTTCACCGCCTTTCTGCCGCAGTTCATCCGCCAGGACCAGCCGGCGGTGCCGCAATACATGATTCTGGCCGTGGTCACCGCCAGCGTGGATTGCGTGATGATGTTCATCTACGCCTATGGCGGCCGCCATGCGATGCGCACCTTCTCCGCCCGCGTCATGGGCTGGATCAACCGCAGCTGCGCCGGCATGCTGGCGGTGTTGGCCATCGGCCTCAGCCTCTACCGCCGCAGCGATATGAGCTGAGCGTCTCGCCGTTGAACAAGAACAAGCCCGCCGGAATCGGCGGGCTTTTTTATTTGGGCGGCGGTTTCAATAAAACCATTTCGCCAAATCAACAATTTTTGCAAGTCCGGATTACCAGAGGTTCTTTAAGCTGCGTCCTTATAAAAGCTACGGTGCCAGACCGCGCGTCATCCGCCAAGCCCGCCTCATTTGCTCTGGAATTCGCGTAGTTGTGAATTAAGCGCCTCACAACACATTTCATCCAGACTAGTTCAACGACGAATCTGGGCAAACGAATAGAGCGCCGCCCGTAGACCCCGCACCTTATCCGCGATCCGAAAGCCTGCAAATATGATGATTTCCTCCAAGCTGTCGCGCCTGGCCGCGTCTCAAAGTCTGGTTCATGCCCAGGGCCCGGCCGAAGCCCCGCAGGGTAAAACCACCTTGGCTTACTATCCCTCGCTGCTGCGTGAAACGGAAAAACTGCGCGATATCCGCCAATGGGACCATGACAGCGCCGCACTGCTCAAAATGGCGGCTGGAAAACTGCATTCGGAACAGCAGCCGCTGTCCCCACATTGGGATAACGACCGAATGCTGGCGGAGCTGAACGCTTACGATTGGCGGAGCGGGGGACAGGGCGCGCCGGCGTATTTGCAGCAGTTCGCCCAAAAGGTGATTCAGGAAGTGGAGTTGCACCCGCAAGCCTATCTGGCGGCTTTTCCCTGTGCGGACGAGACTGCGCAGTCAGAACCTCGGCCTAGCCTGGCCGTGGCCGGCATGCTGTCGGATATGTCGAGCAATGTCATTCACAAGGTGCTTGAAAAACTCATCCTCGAGGCGATCCCGCTGCCGCAACTTCGCGCGTTCAAGGACAGCTACGAAGAGTTGCGTGAGATCTGCAAGGGCAATTACAGCCCTCAGCGCAAACTGGAAGAACTGGCCGCGGCGCTGGACCGGCTTGGCCGGCAGTTGGCCAGCGGTAAAGGCGTGGGGGCTCAGGAAGGCCGGAAATTGAAAGCCTATCTCGACGCCGTGGGGCCTTGGTTGAAAAGCGCCAGCGGGCAGTGGGCGTCATTGGAGCACAGCTTGTTGGAGTTGAAGGATCAGCCTTCCGTGCTGGGCAAGACCTTGGAACTGACGGCCGCCGCGGAGAAGCTTTTGACAGATCCGCAGTTGAAGCGAGCGCTGGATGAAGATTGGCTGGACGGCATGGCGCAGAGCCTGGGCGCGGTGAGGCAGACTCTGGGCCAGGTGCGGTTGTGGCAAGCCCTGCCCCAGGAGGCTGATTTGGGCGATTACCTGGGGATTCTGACGGACAATCCGCTGCTGGAACAGCAGCTCGCCCCATCTTTACTGAGCTTGGGCAAGGCGCTGGCTCAGACGCAAAAGACCGTGCCTTATCCTGTCAATGGGTCGCTTGCGGAGCGATTGGGCTGGTTGGCCGAAACCCTGGCCCGACCGGAGCTGCGGGAGTCGTTGCGACCGCATCTGGAAATGTTGCTGGGCGGCTCCGCTCAGGCGGAGCAATTGCTGGCGGCCTTTCAGTTTGCCGATCAACTGGGCCGCTGCCCGGCGGACAGCGGCTTGGGCGAACAGGCATTGTGGCTGTTGAGCGCTTTGGGCCAAGCCAGCTCGGAGAGTCCGGTATGGTCTTGGACCCGCCAGTTTCAGAGCGCGCTGGGTACGGATGCGGACACGGTCGTCTTGTTGAATCGCCTGCTGACGTTGAACCGGAGTCCGGAATCCTGGGCGTTGTTGATGCGGGATCTTGGCAAGGCCGCCGCGCCCAGCCTAGGCCTTTGGGCCGGCGCTCATATCGCCGGCCGCTGGTTGCCGGCTCATGCGGCGCAGGAGCTGGAAAAGTTCTACCGCGAAAGTTCGGCTTCCGAAAGCTGGGGCGGCATGTTTCAGCGCATGGCCGGCAGCTTCGTGGCGGTGGCAAAACCTTATCTGGTGGAAAAGCTGATGGGCGATCCGTTGGCCGCGGCCACCGTGCAGTATGCGGAAGCCCTGCAAAACCACACGAGTTGGGAGCAGACGCTGCAATGGTTTGTCGCCCATGATCAAAGCCAGAACCAGACCCTGCGGTTTGCCTACAGCCAATACTTGAACGCCAGGCTGGCTTATCAGGTTTGCCTGGCCTTCAACAGCCAGGACCCGGTGGAAACCGAGGACCGCTTGCGGCTGCTGGCGCGCCAGCTCAAGGATTATCAGGTGGTGCGGCATTATCCACAGTTGGAAAAACTGGTGGATCTGATTCCCTTGCTGCCGGCGTTGAGAGAGGCCGGCCAAACCGTGGGGGCGCAGCCGGTTGCCGACTCCTGGCTGGCCTGGGGCAATCAATGGCTGGACGCGCTGGCCGACAGTAAGAGCGAGAGTGTGCGGGACTTGCGCGAACAACTATCCCGGCGCATGGAAAACTGGCTGGCGGACGCCGTCATGTCTGCTTGCGATGCGTTGGTGCAGCAGCCCTGGAGTCTGCTGCCCGGCGTCGACGCCGCCAGCGCCGCGCGGCCGGCCACCGCGCAGCCGGCCGCGCCGTCCTGGCTGGCCGCCAATTGGCAATTGGCCGGCGGCATCAGCCTGGAAGCCCTGGGCTTGGCCGCCGTGGGTTATGCCTTGTGGCGCGCGCGTCAGGACGCGCCAGCACCGTTGCCGGCGGAGATAGAGCTGAAGGAAATACTGGTGCATTCCGCCCCGGCAGCGCCTCAGGACGAAAGTAGTCCGTTCCAGCCGCCCGTGGCCGAGCAGGCGCCGGCAACCGGCGGATCCGCGTTATGGGAACAGAAAGCGCCGCTTCTGCTTGGCATTGCCGCCATGGCCGCGGGCGGGGCCTTGCTTTATGGCTGGGCGCGCCAAGACGGGGCGCGGCCAAACCCGGCCAAGGACGAAGCCTTGCGGCTGGCGCATGACATCATCACGCAGCTGGATGTGGACGATCTCCATTTTGTATTCGATCAGCCGCAGTTCGCCGTGGAGCTGGAAGGGGAAGAAGGGGCTCCTCTGCACCGGGCGGCCAGGAGTTTGCCAAGTGAAAAAGTAGACGATGAGGAGGACTTGCCGTTTCAGATTGATCAGGTGCTGCACAATCTGGACATGAGCAGGGCGATCCGCACCGAGTTCAACCGCCTTTTCGAAAAGGCGGATCAGGCAGGCGAAGTACGGGAGCTGCCTCCGGGTAAAGAGCGCGATATCCGGAGGCTGCTCAAGACCATCGAGCTGACCAGCGCTTTCATAGACGACATCAAGGACAGGCCGAGCCTCAACGAGTTTCGCGAGTTTGGCCAAGTCATCTTGAAGGATTTGTCCGCGCTGGCCGATGCTCAGACGGACGATTTGAGCAAATCCATCGTTGAGCGTTACCGGCAGGGCTTCGCCGGGCAAAGCGCGCAGTTGACAGGAGCGGCCGCACCGACCGACGCGCCGCCAAGCACCGACCAAGCGCTGGCGCAAGCGTTTCAGCTTCAGGGCGAGCAAAGCTTGGAGCGGGTGGAGCGGCTGTATCAGCCGATACTGAATCCCGCCTCATATATTGACGACTATATCCGCAAGGGCATCAGCGCCTTTGAACAGCGCAAGGGAAGCAAGACGCAGTTGCGGCCGGACAGCAAGATACGGGTCGATTACTTTCCCAGAGTGCATCCCAACCCTAATTTGCAAGGCCCGAGAGCGCCGTTGCCCGCCAGCCGCTACTTTACGCTGACGGAAATCGTCACCGGCCAGTACTTGTATGAAAGCAAACGCCTGAAGGACTCCTCCGGGCGGGAATACCGCGTGACCGGCATGCAGCACCAGGAACTGGTGGATGCGCTGACCAAGGACAATTTGCAGTCAGCCATGGAGCGCGAGCTCAAGGCCTATCGGGACCAGCCGGACAACGCCGCCGGCATGAAGTCGTTTTACCAGGACATGATCAATGTGCGCTGCCTGGAATATTTGAGCCGCGGTCACCAGACGCCGCTGTACGCGCAAGCGGTGAAGGACTTTCTGGAGGGCAAGGTTCAGGCCCAAGCGGTGTCTTTCCACGGCACGGCGTTGAACGGGGTATTCATGATTCCGGCCGGCCCGGCCGGCGGCGTCATGTTCAGCGTGGATGACGACAAGTTTTTCCATATCGGCAGCAGCCGGCATGACTACATTGATTCGGGACGCAAGAAGAGTGAGGTGTTGTCTACGTTTCCTCAAAACAAGGCGTTCCAGGAGTGGGTCTTTAGCAAGCAGCCCTCTTACCAAGCGCTTAAATATGAGCAAGACCAGAGCGCTTTCAAATACAAAGTCATCAAGAGAGTGCCGGGAGGGCTGATGTTCCCCCCCTCGTTTGGCGTGATAACGGAGCGGCCATTCTCCTTTGTTGCCAGCCAGGGCAGGGAGCAGCTGGCCGATCAACTGTACAACGGCCTGATGGAGCGGCTGGAATCGGATATCGACACCCTGGTGTTCAGCTACCCGGAACAGATCACCGAAGCCGCGCTGGAAGTCGCCAAGAAAATCCTCACCATCGGCTCCATCGGGCTGGCGGTGGCCATCCCCGGCACAGGCTCGGTCTTGGCCCGTCTCAGCCTGTTCATGGCGTCGTTGGCTTTGGACGCGGCCTATGTCGGCGCCAGCGCCGTGCAAGCCCATATGTCGGACCGGCCTGACCAGGCGGAAGCCTTCCGCACCGAAGCCATCATTGCCGGGGTGCTGGGCGGCGTGGGCGCGGTGGCGGGCGGCGCGCCGCTGATTTCACAAGGCGTCAAGGCGGCGTACTCGGTCAAAAACGTGAATCAGGCCATCACGCTCTACCGCCAGGCCAAGGCTGTGTCGCGCCGGGTCATACCCTCCGTGCTCGGTGAAATGAACTGGAGCCGCTTGGCGGACCCGCGCAAGGTGGATCTACTGGTCAATACCATGCAGGAAGGCGCGCAAGCGCGCGATCTGGCGAAATTGACCAACCGCGAGACGGTACGGCAATCCATACGCAACAACCTGTTGCGAGATTTCGAAGGCCAGCAAAAAACCCGCTTCGCCTGGGGAGACTTCGCCACGGAACAGGCCAAGGTTCAGCGGAGGCTGGATTCGGACTTGGCCCGTTTGAGCGACGTCAACGGCCATATGCGCCAACTGCTGGATCACCCGCCGGCCGTGCCTCGTCAGCCGATACCCGGTGTGCCGGAAGAAGCGGCTGCGGGCTGGATTGCCGGCAATAGCCGCTCCGCCAAGACCGCGGCGGAAGCTCAGGAACTAAAAACCAGAATTCAGAGCGCGCTGGAGGGGCACCGCGAGGCGGATTTACTGGATGTTCGCACCATGGAAAGCCTCCACAACGCCGTTTACAAGCCGGCTGCCGGGCAATTGCCACGGGCGTTTCGTTCCAGCAGCGATCCCGTCTTCATGGGCTCGGACATCGCGCGTTCCGGCTTTGAAAAAGCGTTGGCCCAGATTGAGGCCAAAAGCGTGGCGGGCCAAGTGGACCTGGCAGACGCCCTATATGCGGCCGTAGTGCGCTATCACCCGTTTGGCGACGGCAACGGGAGAACCGCGCGCGCCATTTACGCCTTGGCCAGGCTGCAAAAAGGGGAACGTCCTTTCATGGCCTTGAACAAGCAGGCCGAGGACATCCTGAATCCGCCGGGACCGCTTGGCCTCCCGCGCCCAGGGCCTTCCGGCATTCAAGTGCCGGCTAAAGCCGGAAGCGGGGTCAAGGCGGCTGAGCGCGCCCTGTCCCCGGGGCCGGTCAAGCCCAAGCTGAAAGACTACGCGGACAAGGCTGAATTTGAGGAAGCCATGAAAAAATACCTGGCGGAAAAAGGCACGCTCCAGCGTATGGAAGCCGCCGGCTCGAGTTTCGACGACCTGGCCAGCCGGCGCCGGAAAGCCGTGGGCCAGCTGGAGCAGTTACAAAGCAGTCACCCAGCATTGTTTAAAAAACTGCGCACTGATTCCGGCGCCAATTTCACGCTGACTTCCATTGACGGAGACCCGGCCGAAACGCTGGTGCTTAGCGCTCACGGCTGGTACACGCGGGACAGCCGCAACGCTTTGCTGCCGGCAGGCAAGGATCTGGTGTTTCTGGGGCCGCACGGTCAGGTGTTGCTGGAGCCGCCTAGTTCGGCCGCTTTTCTGCCCACGCAGAAATTGCTGGACGGCGCGGAATACCCGGCCATTTACGCGCGGCTGCGAAATAAGGGGGACGTAGGGCAGGGTTACTCCGCCTTCACCGAAATGAACGCGGGGGTGGCCAAGGAAAACTGGGTCAAGAACTACCACATCAAGCACTACGAAAAGATGCCGGAGGAAGAAGCGCGGCTCGCGGTTTTGAACAACCGCGTCAGCGGCAGCGAGAGCAAGATGGACTTGCTCACCGTCAGCGATCTGGCCGGGAACAAGAAAACCCTGAAAGACCTGCTGGAGGAAATGAAGCCGGGCGGCCGCTACAGCCAGTATAAGCAGCTGGTGTTCGCCGCCTGCCGTGAGGAAAAAGCGCCCGGCACGTTGCTATCGCTTAAAACCGGATTGGGTGAGGGCTATGAAGTTAAGTTCACCAAGACGCCGCTGCAGGGGCAAGACGCGCCGCGCCAGCGGCGCGATGTGGGAACGGCGCCGCAGGATGGGGATGAAACGCCTTTCGATGGTTACTGGGTCTATGAGGCGGTCACGCTGACGCCCAACGGAGACGGCGTCCGCGTCCAGCGCGAGATACGCGAGATACTACCCTATGTGCTGACGCGGCGGCCGGAGCCGTCCGCCGCCAGGTCGGCGCCGCTCAAGCCGCCGGCGTCAAAAGGGATGGCGACCATCACTCGCGATGACATCATCAAATTCAAGGAGCGGCAGCGCCTGGCGGGCGCTGCCGGCAAGTCGTGAGCATGGGGTGGCATGCAAACAAAAAGCCGCCCCTGAGGGTGATTGAACGCCATCGACATATTCATGGTCTTGATGGCCAAATAACGCTTCGAATTACATCGTAGTCCGCGGCGCGTTGCTGGATCAGTTGCTGCGCTAGCCGGAGTGCGCGCAGCGGGGTTGATGATGCCGCGGCGTCCAGGACATCAGGGCAGCGGCGAGGCGGCCGATGCCGGCGCGCGGCGCGTTGGGCTTGTCGCCGCGTCCCGGTATACCCGCACGTAATCCACCACCATCTCCTGCGGCCAGTGCGTGGACGCGTCCGGCGCGCCGGCCCAGTCGCCGCCCACCGCCAGGTTGAGCACGATGAAGGCCGGCTCTTGCAGGGCGCGCCAGCCGTCGCCGCCGTCGGTCTTCATCGTTACCGTTTGATAGAGCCGGCCGTCGACGAAATAGCGTATCGCCGCCGGCGACCACTCCACGGCGAAGTCGTGGAAGCGGTCGTTGAACCAGCCCAGGTCCGGCGTGACGTAGGAGGCCGACGCCGTTTGTACCGTCCCGGCCGGCGTGCCGGGTTTGGGCCGGTGCGCGCTGCCCCAGACGGTGGCGTTTTCCGCGCCGGTCTCGCTGCCCACCATTTCCAGGATGTCGATCTCGCCGTAATGCTCGGGCTGATCCCATTGCCGGTTCAGCATCCAGAACGCCGGAAACATGCCCTGGCCGTAAGGCAGCTTGATGCGCGCCTCGATCCGGCCGTAGCGCCAGGCGGCTTGGCTGCGCATGCGCGCGGAAGTGTAGTCGCGGCCGCCGTAAGCCTGCCGCCGCGCTGTGATATGCAAGGCGCCGTCGCGCACCGTCACATTGTCACCAGCGGTGTAGTACTGCAGCTCGTGCAGGCCCCAAGGGCCGGAGCCGAACTCCAGCCGCCACTTGGCGCTGTCCAGCGCCGCGCCGTTGAACTCGTCCTGCCATGCCAGTTGCCAATTAGCCGCCGCGGCGCTGCCGCCCAGCAGCGCCATTCCCGCGGCGCATGCCGCTATCTTGTTTTTCATCGCTTGCCTCGCGCGAGTGTGTCCGGCGCTCAGCATAGCCGTAAGCGGGAGCAGCCTGGCGTGGCGGCGCTTGGCAGTTTTACCAAGCGCGGCAAGGACAACGGTTCAAGAGCAATTCGAGTTTAGGCTGGGGTAGGCGGTATTCATGATCCATTTGCCCTTGCTGTTCTTCGAATAGCGGAAAGACAGGTAAATGGGTTGCCCCGCGGGAAAGGGCTGGGACTGGGTGCAGAGCTTGGTGGCCGCATTCACCGTCTGGCAGGTGGTGGGCAGCGTGCCGGGCCAGCCGCCGGGATAAATGGCGCTCACGGGCACGCAATCGGACTCCGCCGGTCGGGTGCCGCACTTGGCCGGTGTTGGGCCTTTGGGGCCGGGGTAGCCCTTCCAGGTAGTGAAGGTGCCTTTAAACTGATCCCAACTGTCAAACTGGGATTTGCCCGCCTCGGTGGGCTGACCGCGGATGTGGATGCTGATATGGCCTTCCATTGCAGTGTTGTCCGCCATGGATTTGACGCTGGCGTTCACATCCGCGGTGGCGCGGCATTCCGCCGCCTGAGCCGGCGCGGCCGAGATCAAGCATAAAGCGAGAGCCGCCAGTGCGGCGCCGAAGCCGTTTGGGGAGAGATGATTGGGCATGGCTGAATCCTGAAAAAGTCGGGTGTGGTGACTCGATGAAGGTTTTTTAAAAGCGGGCGGCTGTAAGTTATTGCGCCAACAGGGCACGGCGCGATTTATCGTACAAGATTAATGCAAAAGGCATGGGGAGGGCCTGCGCTTTGGGACAGGCGGAGCAAGCAGGGGCGGAAAGGGCGCTTACTGCCGGACGCGGGTCCAGGCGGCGGTTTTCTGGAGGAAACTGTCCATATGGTGTTTGCGCCAGATGGAAGCGGTGTCCTTGGCCAACAGGCCGGCGCGCCGGGTTTCGCGGCCGTTGTTGGTTTGATTTCGGCAATCCGGGTGGCCATGTAGGCCCCCGGATTGGTTTTAATGACTGCTGAGCTTAGCCTTTAACTTCAATGGCGGGATCCCATTTGAAGTAGCCGTAAAGTGTTTGCGGTCCATTTTTAGGGCGATTGAATACGGCGAAATGCACTGTATAGTTTTCCGTGCCTTTATCTATGATTTCCGCACTCATGAACCAATAAGCTTGGTCTTTGCTTTTGGGCGGAAATGGCTCTTTATTGCTGGCTGGGACGGCTGCTTCCTTGGTGTAAACCATGAATTTTGCGTCGCTCATAACTTCTTGACCGCTTTGGTGTTGAATTTTGTACACCATCACGCTGTTTTCGAAGTTGTTCGATTCGGAAACGCCGGCCCAGCGTACTCCATCTCCTACCGTGGCGCTGATTTTCAAATTTCCAGTACCGGAGCCAGTTATGGTGTTGCCCTTGGTGGCAACAAAATAAAATAAAGAGGTGTCGTTGACCATGGTGGGGCTTTGTTCCACCGTGCTGGGGTTTTTATATCGATCAATAATGGCTTCAGTATCAACAATCATATTGATATATACAAAACCGGAAGAAGAAAAAAGTTCCATGTCGCTGCTCCTTAAAATGGCAAAACTTGCCAAAAGGAAAGTGAATGAGTTGTTGCGTAGAGGAGGGCTTTACACAGCTGTTTATTTTTAGAGGTGTAGTTTTATTTTTACAAGGGAGGTTCAAAAAAACCATCATAAATGCCAGTCTGGTGAGCTTGGTGAAAATATCAATATGGAGTTGCTTCGGCTGACTTGTTTCGTATCCGGAGCGGCGCGTAAGTTTGACTTTAGTTGCCTAGAAACTTGGTTGTGACACTCAGTCTTTGCATGGTTGTGCTGATGTTTTTTTTTGAATGTAAGGCTGAATTGTTAGCCGCAATTAAATGGGAGGCGTGTGTGCATTGCGATGATTTATTTTCAATGAGTTCGACCCGGCCGACTCGCCAAGCGACAAGGGAGGGAGCGAATGTGGTTTTTCTTGAGTTTTTGTACTAATTTGTTGCAAAATCTAGCATCCACTCTCTAACAATTAATACATTCCGCCGATGAACATTTCTCTCCCCTTTGCGCTGCGCGCCTGCGCCGCGCTGTGCTTGTCATGGCCCGCTGTCGCGCCGGCCAAGTCCTTGCCGGCCGCCGAATCGCCGGTGGTCTCCCAATATCTGCAACAGGCCAAGGCCAGCCAGCAGCCGGCCGAGCTGCTCAGCTCTGTGGTGGAGGACGGAGTGGAGGTGCGGATGTACCGGATGGTGTCGCAGCAATGGCCGGGAGCCGGCAGCGGCATTGTCAGCAACGCGCCGCTGTGGGAGCAGCAGTACAAGCTGGTCCTGCCCTTGAAGCGCAAGCCGGGCGCGCCGGTGTTGCTGTACGTCAACGGCGGCAGCAATCACGCGCAGCCGCCCAAGCTGCCGGACCGCTTGCCGGCGGAGGCGCTGGCACGCGATCTGGGCGTGCCGGTGGCCGAGCTGTATTTCGTGCCCAATCAGGAATTGCAGCTGGACGAGCAGCCCACCGGCCGCGAAGACGCGCTGGTGGCCTATACCTGGCGCAAGACGGTGGATCAGCCGCAGGCGGAACGCTTCAGCTCCCTGCATCTGCCTATGACGCAGGCGGTGAGCGCGACGATGGACGCCTTGCAGCGCAGCCTGCCGGGCAGCGAGCGTTTTGTGGTGGCCGGCGCGTCCAAGCGCGGCTGGGCCACCTGGCTGGCCGGCTTGAACGACAAGCGGGTGAGCGCCATCGTGCCGGTGGTGGCGGATTTCTGGAACGTGCGCGACAACTTCACCCATGTTTACAACAGCTACGGTCAGCAGTGGCCGGTGGCGCTGCGCGATTATCAGCGCAACGGCATCACCGAAGACGTTTTGCAGGGCGGGGCCGGCCTGGACGCCTTGTTGAAGTTTGAAGACGTGGTCAATTACCGCGCTAGCATGGAGCGCTTGAGCAAGTACATGATTTCCGCCTCCGGCGACGATTTCGCGGTGCCGGATTCCGCCTGGAGCTATCTACCGGCTTTCACCGGCCCCACGCAGCTGCGCTATCTGCCCAACCAGTCGCACTATGTGAAGGGTGATCAGATCGGCAAGGCCTTGCGGCAGTTCATGCGCCGTTGGCTGGCCGGCAAGCCCATGCCGCAGGCCCAGGTGGGTGCGGACCCGGCCAGTGGCCGCTTGCGCGTCAGCGTGACGGGGCGGGAAGCGGGCAAGGCCACGTTGTGGCTGGCGCATAATCCCAAGAGCCGGGATTTCCGTTTCAATTCCGGCATCCGTTATCAGCCCAAGCCGATTGAGGGCCAGTGCCGACGCGGCAGTTGTCGCTTCGAGTTCAAGCCGGACGCTTCGCTGCCGGGCTGGCAGGCTTACTTCATTGAGTTCGAGGGTCAGGATTTCGCTTGGAGCACGCCGCCGCTGGTGTGGCCGCACGCCTATCCCAGCGGTGAGCCGGTGCCATTTGGCGCGCCGCGTTTGCAATTGGGGCGCTGAAGGCGTTTGGGCGTGCGGTTTGACCGCCTGCGCCTGATCCCTAAGCCGGCTGAGCCGGCTTTTATTTTGCTCTTGTTTTGTATTTTTTAGTCCAAAGTGGACTTTTTTGTTTACATTATGGATTGTAAAGTCTACGATGGATTCATTGATCCAATGTGAGTGCCGCCATGCTGTCCCGTTACCAGTCCATCGCCGACGCCATCGCCACCTTGTTCTATCCCTACGCCGAGGTGGTGTTGCACGACCTGGCCACCCAGTCCGTGGCCTATATCGCCAATAATTTTTCCAAGCGCGAGCTGGGCGACGATTCCGGCCTGGACGAACTGGAAAACACGCCGGACGCGACGGTGATCGGCCCTTACGAAAAGCTGAACTGGGATAGCCGCAAACTGCGATCCATCAGCGTGGTGCTGCGCGACGACGCCGGGGCCGCGCTTGGAATGATGTGCGTGAACCTGGATATCTCGGTGTTCGAGGGCGCGCGGGCGGCGCTGGACTTGTTCCTGTCCGGCAGCAGGCTGGTGGTGCAGCCGGCGGTGTTGTTCGAGGACGACTGGCAGGAGCGCATCAACCGCTTCATCCACGGCTGGCTGCAACAGCGCCAGCTCAGCCTGTCCATTCTCAACCGCGAGCACAAGCGCGAGCTGGTGGAGGCGTTGCTGCACGAGGGCGCTTTTCGCGGCAAGAACGCCGCAAACTATGTGGCCAACGTGCTGGGCATGGGCCGCGCCACGGTTTTCAAGCATTTGAAAGAGCTAAAGGAGCAAGCATGAAACTGGATTCCCTGTTTGACGACATCGCCGCCGCCCACCAGGCCATCCGCCCGCAGGCGCCGGTCACGCCGTTGGAGCACAGCCCGGCCCTGTCCGCCTTGACCGGCTGCGAGGTGTATCTGAAGTGCGAGCATCTGCAGCGCACCGGCTCGTTCAAGTTCCGTGGCGCCAGCAACAAGCTGCGGCTGTTGGACCCGGCGGCGCGGCGGGACGGGGTGCTCGCCGCGTCCACCGGCAATCACGGCCAAGCGGTGGCGTTGGCCGGCCGCTTGTTGGGTGTGCCGGTGACGGTATACGCGCCGGCGTCCGCCGCCGCGGTGAAGCTGGACGCCATCCGCGCTTTGGGCGCGGACCTGGAGCTGGTGGACGGCGACGCGCTGGCGGCGGAGCTGGCCGCCGGGGACGCGGCGCGGCGGGCGGGCCTGCCGTTTGTGTCGCCCTACAACGATCTGGAAGTGGTGGCGGGCCAGGGTACGGTGGGCATGGAGCTGGCGGAGCAATGCCCGGAGCTGGACGCGGTTTTCGTCTCCGTGGGCGGCGGCGGGTTGATTTCCGGCATCGGCGCGGCCATGCGTCGTTTGGCGCCGGATGTGGAAATGGTGGGCTGCTGGCCGGAGACGGCTGCCACCATGCACGCCAGCCTGCAAGCCGGCCGCATCGTCGAGGTGGATGAGGGCGAGACTTTGTCCGACGGCACCGCCGGCGGGGTGGAGCCGGGCGCGGTGACTTTCGAGCTGTGCCGGGCCGTGATCCGCCATGGCGCGCTGGTCAGCGAGGCGGATATCCGCGCGGCGCTGCGGCTGCTGGCGCAAACCGAGCGCTGGATGGTGGAGGGCGCGGCCGGGGTGGCGCTGGCGGGTTTGCTGCAATTGGCGCCACGTTATCAGGGCAAGAAGGTGGCGGTGGTGCTGTGCGGCCGCAATATTGTGCTGGACAAGTTCCTGAGCGCGGTGGCGGCATGAGGACGCTGGACAAGGACGAGATTCTGGCGCGGCTGGATCTGGAGCGGGCGGAGGCGCTGCTGCGCCAGGGCTTCATCGCTTATTCCGCCGGGCGCGCGCAGTTGCCGCCGGTACAGCATTTCGCTTTTGCCGAGGCCAACGGCGATTGCTGCGTGAAGTCCGGCTATGTGGAGGGCGAGAGCCTGTTCGCGGTCAAGGTGTCGTCCGGCTTTTACGATAATTCCAAGCGCGGCCTGCCCAGCAATCAGGGCCTGGTGCTGTGCTTCTGCGCCCGCACCGGCGCGCCGCTGGCGCTGTTGCGGGACGAGGGCTGGCTCACCGCCTGGCGCACCGCGCTGGCCGGCAGGCTGGCGGCGCGGGTTTTGGCGCCGCGCCGGGTGGCGGCGATAGGGGTTGTCGGCACCGGCTTGCAGGCGCGTTTGCAATTACGCGCCTTGCAGGCGGCGACGCCGTGTCGCGAGGTATGGGTATGGGGACGTTCCGAGACCGAGCTGGCGGCCTTCGCCGCCGAATTCGAGGCGGAGGGCTACCGGCTGCGGACCACGCGGGACGCCGAGCCGCTGGCGCGCGCCTGCCAATTGATCGTCACCTGCACGCCGTCCAGCCAGCCCATTCTGCAAGCCGGCTGGCTGCGGCCCGGCAGCCATGTCACCGCGGTGGGCGCGGACACCGCCGGCAAGCAGGAGTTGGCGATGGAGCTGGTGGCGGGCGCGGACCGCGTGGTGGTGGATTCCATCGCCCAGTGCGCGGCTTACGGCGAGGTATCGCACGCGCTGGCCGCCGGCTTGCTGGTCCGCGAAAGCCTGGCGGAGCTGGGGCAGGTGCTGGCCGGCGAGCGGCCGGGCCGGCAAAGCGAGGATGAGGTTACCTTGGCGGACCTGACCGGGCTGGCGGTGCAGGACGCGCAGATCGCCAAATGCGTGCTGGAGGCTGAGGCCTGAGACGCCGTATCGCCGACGCCCAGCAGACCATGAACAGGTTCTCAGGCCGCATGCGGGAAACCGTGCACCGGCCGTAGCGGCGGCCGGGCGTGGCCCCCCTGTTTTTGCGCCGCCATCAGGAAGCGGGTGTAGTTTTCCTTGCCTATTTGGCGGAAGTTGAATTTGACGGTGTCGGCAGAGAGTGCGACGCCGTCCTTGGCTTGCAGCCGGGCGACGATGTCGGCGACCACATTGTCCGCCTGCTGGCGCAGCGCCGAGCCGGGTTCTTTTTTCAGCATCTCGTTCAGGGTGACGATGGCGGGCGCGTCCGCCAGCCCCATGGCGGACAGGGCGGCGGCGTGCTGGCCAAAGTGCCGCCAGACGATGGCCTGCGAGCCCAGCCTCAGCACGAATTTGAACGGAAAGCCGGTGCGGATGGAGAGCAGTACCGGGTCTATGCACACCAATTGTTCTATGGAGTTGACGCCCTCGGCCGCCAGCGTGGCGGAGATATTGGCGGTCACGCCTTCCAGCTGGATCAACTGGTCGTTTTCCTGAGCTTGTTCCTTGGCGTTCAGGTTCAGCGTCACCAGCCGGCGCAACAGCTTGAACAGGGTGTCCATCGGAAAGGCGCCGACGGCGAAGGCGGACACGGTCTGCGCGGCGGAAGCGGCCTCGGCGGACCCTGCGGCGCTGACGGCCGCGCCGATGGGAATGGCCAGCATCATGCGCAGCGCGTACCAGTACACGTCCGCCACGTTGAGGCTGCGCTTGCGCACGCTCAGCACCATGTCGCTGACCACGAACAGATAGGCGCCGGCGATGGCGGCGCAGACGATCTGCGTGCTGAAGGGCGTGACCAGCTGTTCGTTGGCGGCGAGCAGGTAAAGCATGCTCATGCAAAGGATGGCGATCAGCATCAGCGCCATCGGTGTGAGAAAGGCGGCGCGGCCGTAGTGCTCGCGGTAGATCTGCTCGAACAGTTGCTCGGCGGCGGCTTCCACTTCTTCGTTTTCCGGCAGCGGCCAGGTGTTCAACTGCGGGTGCTTGTCGGTGCGCGGCTGCCAGAATTGGCGCAGGTAATAGATCAGCGCGCCGTTGTTGAGGCGGTTGCGGAACTCCTCGTAGCGGGCGCCCCAGCCGATCACCAGAAAGCGTATCAAGGGCGCGGCCGCCAGAGCCGTGGTCAACAGGCCCAGCACGAAATGGCTGGCATGCTGGGAAAGGGAGAACGGCGGTTTTATCAGCCGCGGCAGCCAGTACAGCGCGGCGATGTCCAGCAATAGCAGGCCTATCCACAAGCTGTGATATTTCAGGTTTTTCATGGCGGCCTCGTTGGCTGGCGCTGTGGCTACCATGGTAGTTCCCCAGCGTAAAATCGCACTCCGTACGAATAACTAGCCCGCCGGCCGGCGGCTACCTTATCGAAAGTCGTGTTGAATCATTGATGGCCGGCCCCTAGCATTTGCCTCGCATTTCATCTGCACGCCAAGGCGCAAGCTTGTCCTCGCCGCCGCTTGTCGGACGCTTCCCTTGCCGCATCCTCCAACCGACCTTCAGGAACGGGACCAGACATGCCGGACATCATCGATTTGAGAAGCGACACCTTGACGCGGATCTGCAAAAGCGACGTGGAGACGCTGGACTTCGCCAAGATCGGCGACGACTGTTACGGCGAAGACCGCTATGTGCGCGAGCTCGAGGCGTACTGCGCCGAGCTGTTCGGCAAGGAGGCGGCGCTGTTCATGCCCTCCGGCACCATGAGCAACCAGGTAGGGCTGCGCTGTCTGGCCGCGCCCGGAGACGAAGTCGTCACCGAGGTGGGCTATCACATCAACTTCTTCGAATCCTCTGCGGTCAGCGTCAACAGCGGTCTGGTGCTGAACCCCTACCATAGCGCGGACGGCATTCTCACCGCCGCCGATGCGCGCATCGCCATCCAGGCCAAGGCGCGCTGGTCCAAGCTCTATGCTGCGCCCAAGGTGGTGGCGATAGAAAGCAGCATTAACAGCTACGGCGGCATTGTTTATCCGGTGGAAGAGATGAGGCGCATGCGCGCGCTGTGCGACGAAATGGACCTGAGCCTGTACCTGGACGGCGCGCGGGTGCTCAACGCCTGCACCCGGCTGGATATGCCGCCGGCGCGCTACGTGCGGCCGGCGGACATGCTGAACTTTTGCTTCTCCAAGGGCGTGGGCGCGCCGTTCGGCTCCATCCTGGCCGGCCCGGCGGAAAAAATAGAGGCCGCCAGGGTATTCCGAAAATGGCATGGCGGCTGTCTGCATCAGTCTGGCTTGATGGCCGGCGTGGCGCTGGACAAGATGGGGCACTGGCAGCGAGTGACGCAGCAGGACAATGATAATGCCGAATGGCTAGGGCGCAGGCTGGGCGAGGCGGCGCGGCTGAAATACCCGGTGGAGACCAATATGGTGTTCATCGAGGCGACGGACGCCAAGGGCGTTGCGGCGCGGCTGGCGGCGCGGGGCGTGATGGCGCTGGCTTGGAAGCCGGACCTGCTGCGCTTCACTTGCAGCAGCCTGGTGACGCGGCGGGAGCTGGAGCGGGCGGCGGACATCATTCGCGCCAGCCTGTGATCGGCCGCCGACATCGTGGCTTCCCGGCCAGTCTGCGCGACGCGGTGTACGGTGTGGAGCCGCTCTTGCAATGTTTCAACTAAAAATGTAAATTTCAACATATTGTTGAATTTAAGCGGCCCAAGCCCGGAGAGATTCGCGCTTGGGCCGCTGGCATGAAAGGGAAACGATGTTGCAATTGGAGCGGCTGGCGCTGCGTGAATTTCGCGCCGAGAATTTGCCCAATGTGTTTTACGGGCTGTCGCACCCGGAGGTGATCAAGCATTACGGCATCCATTACGCCAGCGAGGAGGACTGCCGCGCGCAGATGCGCTGGTTCGACGATATCCGCGCCGACGGCAGCGGTTTGTGGCTGGCGCTGGAAACGCTGGAGGGCCGGCGCTTCTTGGGTGCGGTGGGCATCAGCTCTTGGTCTGAGCAGCACCATTGCGGCGAACTGGGTTATTGGCTGCTGCCGGAACACTGGGGGCGCGGCTATATGCAAGAAGCCCTGCGCGGTTTTCTGGGGCTGGCCTATCGTCGCTTCCCGCTCAACCGCGTTTACGCGCAAGTGGAGGTGGACAATCTGGGCTCTCGCAAGCTGTTGCAAAACGCGGGCTTTACCCTGGAAGGCGTCAGCCGCGAGTGCGAATGGAAAGACGGCCGCTATCTGTCGCTGGCCAATTACGCCATCTTGCGCGCCGAGCATGAGGCGGAGGAGGGCGGCGATGAGTGAGGCGGAACGCAAATACGTGGCGGTGATCCACAAGCGGCTGGAGCCGGGCCGGGCGATGAATGTGTTGGGCCATCTGGCGCTGGCCCTGGCCTGCCGGCTGCGGCGCGCCGACGCGGCGATAAACCACGTGGATTATGTGGACGCCGATGGTGGCGTGCACCCGGCGATCTCGGCCGACCCCTTCATTGTGCTGCGCGCCGACAACTCCTCCAAATTGGCCCAGCTGCGTCAGGCCGCGGCCGAGGCGGGCGTGGCCTGCGTGGATTTCACCGACACCATGGGAGAGGGCGGCAGCGCAGAACAGCTGCGCCGCACCGCGGCCACCCCGGCGGCCGCGCTGGAATACTGGGGCGTGGCCTTGTGCGGCTCCGAGGCGGAGTTGGGGGCGCTGACGCGCAAGTTCAGCCTTTACCGTTGACGGGAGCTTGCATGGAAGACTCGAAGCGGGAGACCGATTCGGCCCAGGCGGAAAAACAGGCCGTGTTGCGTGCGCTGAGCGCCGTGGTCAAGTTGGCGGGCACCATGGTGGACGCGCACACAGAAGTGGTGCTGCATGATCTGAGCCGGCCGGAATGTTCCATCGTTTCCATCGAGAACGGCCATGTGTCCGGCCGCCGGCTAGGCGACGCCATTCTGGGTGGCCCGGCCGGGGACCGGGGCTTTGCCGCCATCGAGCAGGCCATGCGTCAGGGCGGGGCCGAGCCGGCGTTGGTGTCCGGCTACCACACGCTGAGCCGCGACGGCCGGCGGCTGCTCTCCGCCAGCGCCGTTTTCAAGACCACCGCCGGCGAACCCTTCGCCGCGCTGTGTCTGAACAGCGATCGCAGCCAGCTTGAAGCGGCGCTGGCCTGCCTGCAGACGCTGGTGAGCCGCGCGCCGCCGCCGCCGCGGACAGCGCCGGAGCCGCCGGCCATGGACGAGGCGATGCGGGACATCATCGCTCAAGCACTGGACGGCAAGCCGCTGGCGCGGATGAAGAAGGCGGACAAGAAACAGGCGGTGGCGCAGATGCTGGAGCAGGGTCTGTTCATCGTCAAAGGCGGGGTGGAGCGCGCGGCCGAGGCCTTGGGCGTCAGCCGCTACACCATCTACAACTATCTGGACGAAATTCGCGGCGCGGGGAAGGGGGACGAGACATGAAGCTTCCAATCTATCAGGTGGACGCGTTCTGCGATGCGGTATTCCACGGCAACCCGGCGGCGGTGTGCCCGTTGCCGGCCTGGCTGCCGGACGCCACGCTGCAAGCCATCGCCATGGAAAACAATCTGTCCGAAACCGCCTTCCTAGTGGCGGATGGCGAGCGGATGGCGTTGCGCTGGTTCACGCCCGCCACCGAGGTGGACTTGTGCGGCCACGCCACGCTGGCCAGCGCCTGGGTCTTGTTCCATGAGCTGGGCTGGCGCGGCGAGCGCATCGCTTTCCAGACCCGCAGCGGCGAGCTGAGCGCGCGGCGCGATGGCGAGCGCATCGAGCTGCGCTTCCCGGCGGTGACGCCGCGGCCCTGCGCCGAGCCGGCCGGCCTGCTGGCGGCGCTGGGCCTGGACGCCGGCCAGGTGCTGGCCGCCGACGACTACATCGTGGTGTTGGACGACGCGGCGAGGCTGGCGGAACTGCGCCCGGATTTTCAGCGGCTGCGTGGTTTTCCCAAGCGCGGGGTGGCGGTTACCGCGCGCGGCGAGGACTGCGATTTTGTCAGCCGCTGGTTTGGGCCCGGCGTGGGGGTCGACGAAGATCCGGTTACAGGCTCGGCGCACTGCTGGCTAGCCCCGTATTGGGCCGGGGTACTGGGCAAGACCCGGCTGCTGGCGCGCCAGGGCGGCGCGCGCCGCGGCAGCCTGGAGTGTCGGGTGGAAGGCGAGGAAGTGGCTTTGCTGGGGCAGGCGAGGCTGTATCTGAAGGGCGAGATTTACATTTAGGCACGGCGTGTTTCACACGGCGGCTTCCGCCGCCAACTGCTCGTCGCACACCGCCTTGACGCAGGCGCGCAGCCATTGCTGCGCAGGGTCCGCGTCCAGCCGAGGATGCCAGATCATGGAGATGGTGATCTCCGCCACCGTCAGCGGCAACGCGAAACTGTGTAGGCCGGCGCGCAGACGGCCGGTGTGACGTTCCGGCACGGTGGCGATCAGGTCGCTGGCGCTGGCCAGCGCCAGCGCGGTGGCGAAGCCGCCCACGGTAACCGCGACATCGCGGCTCAGACCTTGCGCGCTCAGCGCTTCATCCACCGGCCCAAGCAGTCCGCCGCGGCGGGCCACCATCACATGGCGGCCGGCGGCGTAGCGGGCGGCGTCGATGGCGCCGGTCGCCAGCGGGTGGCCGGCGCGCACCGCGCCGACGAAGCGGTCGCGGAACAGCATGCGTACCCGCAACTCCGGCCCGGCTTCGTGGCCCACCACTCCAGTGTCCAGATCCACCGCGCCGTCGCGCAGCGGCGCGTTGTCCTTGTCGTGCTTGGGCAGAAAGTGCAGCCGCACGCCCGGCGCCTCGCCTTGCAGCCGCTCCAATAGCCGCGGGCCGAAGTTCTCGGCGAAACCGTCGCTGCAGCGCAGCGTGAAGCTGCGTTGCAAACTGTCCAGCCGCAGCGTCCCGGCCGGGCGCAGCGCGCTTTCCGCGTCCAGCACCAGCGCGTGCACCCGTTCGCGCAGTTCTAACGCGCGCGGCGTCGGCGTCAGGCCGCGGCCGGCGCGCACCAGCAGCGGGTCGCCGGTGACGTCGCGCAGCCGCGCCAGCGCGCGGCTCATCGCGGAGGGGCTGAGCCGCAGGCGCCGCGCGGCGCGGGCCACGCTGCCTTCGCTCAGCAGCGCGTCCAGGGTGATCAGCAGATTGAGGTCGGGCATGGGCATGGCCTCACCTTAGCACAAGGATACATGGCGTCAAACGCAACTATTCAGTGCAAACCATGCGTCTTCCGCCCGCTATGGCGGCGGCGTAGCCTGTGTCGAGTCCGTGTCGACGGCCCCGGCGTTTCGGGGCCGGACGCGGTTGGGAGTCGCCGTCATGCCTGTTTCTCCATCCTCTTCTTCTTCCGTCGTCGCGTTGGCTGGCCTGGCGCTGGCCATCCTGCTGGCGTCTCTGGGCGGCAGCGTCGCCAATGTCGGCCTGCCGGCGCTGGCCGCTGCTTTCCGGGTTAGTTTCCAGCAGGCGCAATGGGTAGTGTTGGCTTATCTGCTGCTGATCACGCTGGCCAGCGTCAACGCAGGCCGGCTGGGAGATCAATTTGGTCGTCGACGCGCGTTGTTGGCGGGCATCTGCCTGTTCGTCGCGGCCTCGGCCGGATGCGGCGCGGCCACGGCGTTTTGGGCGCTGATCGCCGGACGCGCTTTGCAGGGCGTCGGCGCGGCGTTGATGCTGGCCCTGAGCATGGCTTTTGTCGCCGACATCGCGCCAAGCGACAAAGTGGGACGGGCGATGGGACTGTTGGGTGCCATGTCCGCCGTCGGCACCGCGCTGGGGCCGTCGCTGGGCGGCGCGCTGATCGCGGGCTTCGGTTGGCGCGCGATGTTCTGGCTCATGCTCCCGTTGGGAGCGCTGGTTTTCGCGCTGGCCTGGCGCGCGTTGCCGGAGGCGCGCGGCTCCGTTGCCGAGCGCGCCGGTTTCGACATTGTCGGCAGCGGCTGGCTGGCGCTGACCCTGGCCGCCTACGCGCTGGCCGTGACCCTGAAGCTTGACCATTCTCGCGGCCATTTCGGCGCGCTCAACGCCGTCTTGCTGCTGGTGGCCGCCGTCGGCTGCGCGGCTTTTGTCCGGACCGAGTCCAGGGCCGCCGCGCCGATGTTGAACTTGGTCTTGTTGTGCGATCCGGCGCTGGCCGCCGGCCTGTTTTGCAATGCGCTGGTGTCCACGGTGCTGATGGCCACCCTGGTGGTGGGCCCGTTCCACCTGGCGCGCGGCCTGGGGCTGGACGCCGCTGGCGTCGGCCTGGCGATGTCGGCGGGGCCGTTGGTGGCGGCCTTGAGCGGCGTGCCGGCCGGGCGGCTGGTGGACCGCCACGGCGCGGAAGCCATGGCGCGCGCCGGTCTGGCGGGCATAGGCGCCGGCGCGCTGGCGCTGGCTCTGCTGCCGTCCAGCCTGGGCCTGGCCGGCTATCTATTGCCGCTGGCGCTGATCACTGCCGCCTACGCCTTGTTCCAGGCGGCCAACAACACCCAGGCGCTGACCGGCGCGGCGGCGCGGCAGCGCGGCCTGGTGTCCGGCCTGCTCAATCTGTCGCGCAATCTGGGCTTGATCAGCGGCGCGTCCTTGATGGGGGCGGTGTTCGCCGCGGCCAGCGGCGCCGCGGACATCGCCGTCGCCGCGCCGCCGCAAGTGGCCGCCGGCACACGCGTCGCCTTCGGTCTGGCGGCGGCGCTGATGCTGGCCGCGCTGCTGGCGTCGGCGCGCGCGCGCGGAAAAGCCGTCCCCTGCTGACGTCACGTTGTCAGCAGGGGGCAGGCAGACTGGTTCTTTTCCACGGCGCAAGCCGCATTTCAGTGAAAAGGAACAAGCCATGACCTTGGCCCCCCAACCCAATCTGCAATTGCTGTATGTGACGGATATCCAGCGCTCCACCGCGCTGTACCGCCGTTTGTTCGCCGCCGATCCGGTGTTCGTCAGCCCGCGCTACGTCGCCTTCAGCGCCGGCGGCGAGGCGCTGTTCGCCTTGTGGAGCGGCGGGGCTGCACCTTATGCCGATGTTCCGAGATTCGTCGAAACCGGTATCATGCTGGCATCCGGCGAGGCGGTGGACCAGCTGTACCACGCTTGGCGGAACGACCCCGATCTGCGTATCGCTGAGCGGCCCAGCACCGAAGTCTTCGGCCGCACTTTCTTGGCGCAAGACCCGGACGGGCACCGGATCCGGGTGTGCCAGCGGGATTGAGCGTTTGCGTCATGCCTGCTGCGCTTTGGTGGTCTGGCCTCGCTGCCGCGCGGCCGGCCTGAAATAAAACTAAGGGTAATCATGCGAATACACATCATGGCCGCCTTGGCGGCGTTGAGCTTGCCCGCCGCGGCCTGGGCCAAGGTGGACAGCTACAAGGACTGGGCGGTGGCCTGCGACAACACCCGCCATTGCGAGGCCAACGGCACCCAGGCCGCGGACGGCGACAATCCGGTCAGCCTGCTGCTCAAGCGCGACGGCGGCCCCAATGCGCCGCTGACCGGAGAGTTGATCGCGGCGGACGCCGACGACGGCAAGGTAGGGCCGCTGACCTTGCGGCTGGGCGATTTCAAACTGGGCGGCTTGAAAACCGAGCAGAGCTTGAGCGCCGCGCAGATGGCGCAGCTGCTGCCGCGCATGCTCAACGCGGACGAGATCAGCCTGAGCGACGGCAAGCTGGAATGGACGCTATCGCTGGCCGGCCTCAAGGCCGCCTTGCTGAAGATGGACGAGGCCCAGGGCCGCCTGGGCACGCCGGGCGCGCTGGTGAGGAAGGGCGCGAAGCCGGAGTCCTCGGTGCCGCCGGCCTTGCCGGCGCCTTTGCTGAAACCCGTGCCGGCGGCGGCCCGGCCCGGCGACGCCGCGCTGGCCGCGCCCATTCTCAAAGCGGTGCGCGAGCGCGGCTGCTGGGAGGACATGCCGGACGCGGAGAACCCGGGGATAGACGTTCACCGCTTGAGCGCCGACAAGGTGCTGGTGCTGCGCGAATGCGGCCGCGGCGCTTATCAGGGCGGTTTCAGCGTGTGGATAGCCCGGGACAAGCCGCCGTATCGGCCGGAGCTGGCCAAGCTGGCCGACGGCGACGCCGCCTATTTAATGAACGCCGAATTCAATCAGGGCGTGCTCAGCAGCTACGCCAAGGGGCGGGGCATAGGCGATTGCAACGTCAGCGCCTCCTGGGCCTGGACCGGCAGCGGCTTCGAACTGATGCACGCCGACGAGGCGCCGCAGTGCCGCGGCATTCCCGGCGGCGTGTCGCTGCGCAGTTGGGTGACGCGGCAGAAATAGGCGGGCTTGGGCCCGCCGTGGCCAACGGCGCCCCGCAAGAGCGCGGGAGCGCCGATGTCCGTCCTTAGCGTGTGGACGCCGCGGAGGAGGCCTCGGGCTGATGGAGGCCGAAGCTCAGGCCGCCGGGCGCGTGGCATTGAGCGAATTTGCCGAAGCCCGGCTCCTCCGCAATCTCTCCGTCGACTTGGCCGCCCAAGGCCCGCACCCGCTCAACGGCCGCGGCCAGATTGGGCACCTGGAAAAACAGATCGATCCGGGGCGCGGTTTCGCCCCCGTGCAAGCCGGCTTTGATCGAGCCGGCCTGAAACCAGCCGCCGCCGTCCGTGCCCATCGGGTGGAAGCTCCAGCCGAACAGTTCGGCGAAGAAGGCCCCGACGGCGCGGGCGTCTCCGGCGCCGATCTCGACATAGGAAATGGGTGATGCCATGGAAATCTCCTTAGGGGATTAAATAGCCTATCGGCCTATTTCAACGGCCTAAGTGATTATAGGCGGGATCAGACCGGACCGACCGCCGCCAACTCCACCCGCCACAGCGCGACGGGACGCGCGGCGTGCAGCCGCAGTGTCTCGCCGCGCCGGGCGACGGCGGCATCCCAGGCCGCCAGCGGCCGCGGCCGGCCGTCTTGCAGCAGTTGCGCGCCGTCCTCCAGCGTCAGCAGCAAGGTCAGCTCGGCGTCGGAACGCAGTTCCAGCTCGCCGTCCACTGTCAGATGGTCCAGTCGCGAACGGTAGCGGCCGCGCCGCGTCATCACGTTGAAATCGGTCAGCGGGCCGTCCAGCAGCCGGCTTTGCGCCGGGGTTTCGCCGGCGAAGGCCAGCGGCGCGTCGCCGGGCGTCAGCCGCAGGCTGTCTCGGCCGTCCAGTTTCAGTTCCAGCCCCGCGCCTTGCAGGATCAGCAGCTGCCGGTCCACGCCGTCGAAGCGCGAGAACGGCCCGTCGCTGGCCACGCTGGCCAGGCTGACGCGGTAGTCGAAGTCGTCGAGGCCGGCCCCGGCCGGGGAGACCAGCAATTGCCGGGTGCTGCCGCCGCCGTTTTTCCACGGGCTGGGCGGGCAGTCTTGCAGGCGGATGAGCGTCATGGCGGGCCTCAATGCAGGTAGTTGATGATCCAGGCGTGGAAGGGAATCGCCACCAAGTCTATCAGTACCGCGCCGCACAGCGGGATGATCAGGAAGGCCTTGTACGAGGTGGCGCCGTGTTTCTGGCATACCGCGCTCATATTGGCCACCGCGTTGGGCGTGGCGCCCAGGCCGTGTCCCATCAGGCCGGCGCACATCACCGCCGCGTCGTAATTCTTGCCCAGCAGGCGGAAGGCGATGAAGACGCTGATCGCCGTCAGCGCGACCACCTGCAAGGACAGCACGCCCAGGAGCGGCAGGGCCAGGTCGTACAGCTCCCAGATCTTCAAACTCATCATCGCCATGGTCAGGAAGACGCCCAGAGAAATGTCCGCGATGGCGTCGATGGCGGCGCTGTTGAGCCGCAGCAGCCGCGCGCGGTCGTTCAGATTGCGGAACACGATGGCGGCGAACATGGCGCCGACATAGGCGGGCAGCACGAAGTCCCAGCGTTGTTCCACTTGCCGGGCGAGCAGCGTGCCGGCGGTCATCAGCGCCAGCACCAGGCCCATGGCCGCGATCAGCGAATCGCTATTCACGGTGACGCTGGCTTCGTGATCGTGATAGGCCGGCGTTGGAGCGGGGCCGCTGCTGGGCTGGATGGGCAATTGGTAACGGCGGATCAGCCAGCTGGCCAGCGGCCCGCCCAGCACGCCGCCGGCGATCAGGCCGAAGGTGGCGGAGGCCAGCGCCACCGCGGTGGCGCCGCGAGTGCCCAGTTGTTCCGCCATCGGACCGAAGGCCGCCGCCGCGCCGTGGCCGCCTTCCAGCGACACCCCGCCCGCCATCACGCCCAGCGTCGGGTCCAGGCCGAACAGGGCAGCCGCGCCGGCGCCGAACACGTTCTGGAACACCGCCAGCGCCCAACAGATGCCCAGATAGATCAGCAAGGTGCTGCCGCCGGTGCGCAGCAGCGCCAGGCTGCCGCCTATGCCCACCGTGGTGAAGAAGGCCACCATGAACGGGGTTTGCAGCGTGGTGTCGAAACTGACCGCGGCGATGCCGCTCTCGCGCAGCAGCAGGACGACGATGGAGACGGCGAAGCCGCCTATCACCGGCGCGGGGATGCAAAAGCGTTCGAAGAAGCGCACATGGCGCTTGAGCCGGTAGCCGGCCAGCAGGGCCAGCACCGCCAGCGCGGTGGTGGCGATCAAATCCAGTTTCCATTGCTGCATGGGTTTCTCCTTTGCAAAAGTGCGGTTCGCCGCTGTGCCGCGGCTTGTTCCGTCTAGCGAGTCCCGCGCTGACGCGCGAGGCGTTAAACAGCTTGCGGAACCGGTTTCAGAGCGGCCGCGTCAGCCGGTGTATCAGCCGCGCCGCGGTGCGGGCGGTCAGTTGATCCTGATCCAGCTCCGGGTTCAGCTCCGCGATATCGGCCAGCCGCAGTTTGCCGCTGGCGCGGATGACGTCGATCAGCGTTTCCAGCGTGGCCAAGGGCACGCCCAGCGCCGCCGGCGCGCTGACGCCGGGCGCTTGCGACGCGGGCAGCGCGTCCAGGTCTATGGTCAGGTACAGGTCGTCGCAGGGCGCGATGAAGTCTCGCAGCGTTTGCAGCGGCTGTTCCAGCCGCCACGGTTGCAACTCTTCGTCGAACAGCAGTTGGGCGTCCAATTGCCTGGCAGTGGAGAACAGCGCGGCGGTATTGGCGGTTTCCGCCACGCCGGCGCACAAGTAATGGAAGGACCAGCCGCGTTGCTCGCAGTCGGCGGCGATCTGGGCGAAGGGGGTGCCGGAGGAGGCGCGCGGGCTTTGGCGCAGGTCCAAGTGAGCGTCGATGTTGACGATGCCAATGCGCGGCGCGCGCCCGGCGGTTTCCAGGTGACGGGCCAGCCCAAGAAAGCTGCCGTAAGCCACCTCGTGGCCGCCGCCCAGCACGATGGGGAACTGGCCGGCGTCCAAGAGGCCGGCCACCTGTCGGCCCAATTCGGCCTGAGCGGCTTCCAGTTCGTCGTCCAAGCAATGGACGTCGCCGGCGTCGTAGGCGGTTTGCTGCTGATGCCAGGCCAGATTGGCCAGCGCCCGGCGGATGGCGCGCGGCGCGGCGGCCGCGCCCGGACGGCCCTGGTTGCGGCGCACGCCGGCATCGCAGGCAAAGCCCAGCAGGGCGAAGCCGGCGGCGACGCCGGGTTGCCATGGGCGCACGCGTTGATGCCAGCGGCGAGCCAGTTCGCCTTCGGCGTCGGTGCGGCCGCTCCAGGCCGCGGGAGGAGTATGTAGCGTCATGCTTGCTCTTTCGGTGTCGGGCCGCTCAGTCGCAGCCCAGGTAAGCGCTGATCTTGCGCGCGGCCTGCCGGGTTTGCTCCACCAACTGGGCGCGGCGTTGGGCGCGTCCGGAGGGCGCCATCAGCGTCAAGGCGCCCAGTAGCTTGCGGCGGCCCTGCAGCAAGGGGGCGCTGACGCCCCAGATGCCGGGGTCGATGGCGCTGTCGCTGGTGGCGTAGCCTTGGCGGCGCACCTCGGCCAGCGTCTGGCGCAAGGTTTCGTGTTCCTCCGGCGGCAGCATGCTGTCCAGGGAGGCCTGGCTTTGCGCTGCCGGCATGAAGGCCAACAAGGCCAGCGCCGACGCTCCGCGCGCCAGCGGCTGCCCCTTGCCGGCGGCGAAGGCGCAGCGCAGCGCCTGCTGGCTTTCCATCATCTCGATGCAAATCACCTGCTGGCGGGTGGCCACCATCAAGGCCACGGTTTCATTGCTCAGCCGCGCCAGCCGCTGCATCTCCGGGCGGGCCTGCGCCGCCAGCGTGTTGTGCTGTTGAAACCCCATCGCCAGTTGCAGGCCTAGCGGGCCGGCGTGATAGGCTCCGTCCTCGCCCGCCTGCAGCAGGCCCCACTGGCTCAAGTGGGTCAGTTGGCGATAGAGCGTGGACGGCGGCAAGGCCAGCCGCCGCGCCATGTCCTTGGCGCTCAGCGGCTGGGGCGAGGCCGCCACCAGTTGCAGGGTTTGCAGCAGACGATCGGAGGAAGAACTGAGGGTGGTCATATCCGGTCTTTATTAGGATTTTCTAACCTTATCTGTTGCGACCGCCGCTAAAAAGCCGGGTTTCCCATATGGCGGTAATTCATCGCAAATTCTTGCTTTTCATTCCCGTATTGCGGGAAATAGGGGGCGGAAGGGAGTTGGGGGCGGCTGGCGCGCGCGGCGGCGCATGGTTTACACTGCAAGCCTGTATCCGTCATGGATAAAGAGAGGCCGTCTCCTCTTGGCGAGGCGGCGACAACGCGGAACGCGCCGACTGTGGAATGGTTCCGCGCCATCATTAAAGAAAGGAGGTAAATATGGTTCAGTTTGCGCGCCCAGAAATGTTGGCTCGCTTGTATGGCACATTTGCCGGCTCTTGCCCGAGTTCCATCGCGCTGCGATAACCGGGTCGGAGCAAAGCCACTCTTCACTTCGAGTTTTACTCGCCGAGTCTTTAGCCGACTCCCATGTTGTCGCCAGCGCTCCTGTTGACAGGGACTTTCGCGTCCCAATGAAACGAGAGCAAGAGCATGACAACCCTGATTTCCGCGCAATCCTTGCAACTGGACGCCGGCCACGGCCCGCTGTTCCAGGACCTTTCCTTTACTGTAAAACTGGGCGACCGAATCGGCCTGCTGGGCCATAACGGCTGCGGCAAGAGCAGTCTGCTTGACGTGCTGGCCGGCCAGCGCGAGGCCAACGCCGGCGAGGTGCAATACGCAGGCCTGTGTCGGCTGCAATATGTGGAGCAACATCTGCCGGCGCGGCTGGCGGCTTTAAGCGCGCGCGCGGCGCTGCTGGAGGCGGTGGATCGCCAGCCGGAGCAGCACTGGCGGGTGGACAGCCTGCTGGACGAGCTGGAATTGTCGGCCGCGGCCGATACCCCGGCGGCCAGCCTCAGCGGCGGCCAGCATACTCGGCTGTTGTTGGGGCGGGCGGTGCTGCGCCAGCCCAATCTGCTGTTGCTGGACGAACCCAGCAACCATCTGGACCTGCCGTCCTTGCTGTGGCTGGAAGACTTTCTGCGCCGCTGGCAGGGCGGTTTCATCCTGGTGTCCCATGACGCGCGACTGTTGGACGCGGTGACTTCGCACAGCTGGATTCTGCGCGACCAGCGCCTGTACCGTTTCGAGCTGCCGTGCAGCCGGGCGCGGGCCGCGCTGGCGGAGGCCGATGCCGCCGCTCGCGCGCGCCATGCCGGCGAGCAGAAGGAGATCGACCGCCTGAACGCCAGCAGCAAGCGGCTGGCGATCTGGGGCCGCGAGCACGACAACGAGAAGTTGGTGCGCAAGGCCAAGTCCATGCAGAAGCGGGTGGAGCGGCTGAGGGAGGAGCAAGCCTTCGTCAGCCGCGGCAGCCCGTGGCGTTTGCGGCTGCAGGGCCAAGCGTTGGCGGCGGACCGGCTGCAAGCCTTCGAAGGCTTGCAAGTGCGTGCCGCGCCGGGCCTGCCGGTCTTGTTCGAGGCCGACGAGCTGAGCCTGCGCAGCGGCGACAAAGTCGCCCTGCTCGGCGCCAACGGCGCCGGCAAGTCCTCCTTGCTGCGCCAGTGCTGGCGGGACTGGCTGCAGGGCGAGGCCGCCGGCTGGCGGCCGCACCCGGCGGCGCGCATCGCTTATTACGATCAGTCGCTGCATCAGTTGGACGACCTCGCCTCCTTGTCGGACGCGCTGTATCCGTTCGCGCCGCTGAGCGACGCGGAGCGGCGCCAGGCGCTGATCTCCGCCGGTTTCGCCTATGCGCGCCATGGCCAGACCGTGGCCACCCTCAGCGGCGGCGAGCGCGCGCGGCTGCTGTTCCTGGCCTTGTCGCTGGCCAGCTATCACTTGTTGTGGCTGGACGAGCCGACCAACCATCTGGATCTGGACGGCAAGCGCGAGCTGGCGGAAGAACTGGCCGGTTTCGCCGGCGGCTTCCTCTTGGTGTCGCACGACCGCGAGCTGATCGAGCAATCGTGCAACCGCTTCTGGGTGGTCAGCG
This sequence comes from Chromobacterium sp. IRSSSOUMB001, assembly GCF_023507765.1. Classification (NCBI taxonomy): domain Bacteria; kingdom Pseudomonadati; phylum Pseudomonadota; class Betaproteobacteria; order Neisseriales; family Chromobacteriaceae; genus Chromobacterium; species Chromobacterium sp. IRSSSOUMB001. The sequence goes on along the minus strand of NZ_JALCYU010000005.1, from coordinate 157,108 downwards.
ACGGCCGGCTGCGAGAGTGGCCGGACGCCGCCAGCGCCTACGCCCAGCTGTTCACCCCGTCGGCCGTCACGGCCGTGGTAGAGTCGCCGCTTGAGGCCGGCGACACGCCCGCGGCGAACGGCGCGGAGCGGCAGCTGGAACGTTTGTATCAGCTGGAGGCGCTGCTGAGCGCGGACCTGGCACGCAAGCCCAAGCATCAGAAGCCGCATTTGCAGCGGGAATGGCGGCGGGAGATGGGGGCGCTGGAGCGGGAGTTGGGTTTGTAAGCCGGACGGGCGGCGTTAAAAACGCCGCCCGTTCGTCGCCCGTTCGGCCGTTTCGTCCATCGCCCTAGGCGTTTCGTCGCAAGCCGCTATCGGCCGCGTTTGGGGCTGGCTACAGTGAGCAGCGTTAACCACAACGCATCACTAGGAGCTAGACATGGACCGGGAAAAACACGCGGAAGCTTTGGACGGACTGAGCGGCGTCAAGCACAAGATCGCCATTTACTGGCGGCTTTATGTAGACTGGCTGGCCGGGCTCGGCTGGGGGCGGCTGGCGCTGATCTCGCTGCTGGCCTTGATTTTAAGCGGCGTGCTGGCGTTGAGCGGTGCCGTGGTTTTTTTGATACTGATGTCTTTCCTGGTCAAGGCCTGCGTTGCGCCGAAACCGTCGAAGCCGGCGGCGCTGACGGAGAGGACCGAGGAAGAAATGAAGCAAGACCGGGGGGCGTATCATGGATAGGCAAAGACATGCGGAGGCGCTGGCGGGCATTGACCTCGTCAGCCACAAGGCCTCCATCTACTGGTGGCTGTTTTTCGATTGGCTGGCCATCGTAGGCTGGGGGCGGCTGCTGCTGATCTGCTTCCTGGGGCTGATCATGGGCGGCATCATCGGAGTGCCGGTACTGGCCTTTTTCCTGGGCGTGGCTGTCTGCGTCGTCAAGATCGTGGCCGGCGGCAAGCGTCGGGCGGAGCTGCGCGCGGACGAGGCGGTGGTTCGCAGCCAGCAGGCGGAGGAACTGGCCGAGGTGGAGGCGCTGCAACGCCAGTTGGCGGAAGCGCGGATGGGAGCGCTGCAGGCGCAGATCGAGCCGCACTTCCTGTTCAACACTTTGTCCTCGGTATGCCAATTGATGGAAACCGCGCCGGAGCGCGCCTTGCTGATGCAGAAGGCGCTGATCCGCTACCTGCGCTCCTCGCTGCCGGAATGGCGGGATTCTCCGGCGGAAACCAGTCTTGGCCAGCAACTGGAGCTGTCGCGCGCTTACCTGGACATCATGCAGTTGCGCATGGAGGACCGGCTGCGGGTGAGGCTGGAGGTGCCGGAGTCGCTGCTGGACGCGCGCTTTCCGGTGATGATGCTGCAAACCCTGGTGGAAAACGCCATCAAGCACGGCCTGGAGCCCAAGGCCGAGGGCGGCGACATCGTCATTGGGGCGAAGGTGCTGACCGGCGAATTATTAGTGACGGTGAGCGACAGCGGCGTCGGTTTTCCGGAGCAGCCGGGGCAGGGCATGGGTTTGAGCAATATCCGTGAACGGCTGGCCATGCTGCACGGCGAGCGCGCGCAATTGCAGCTGGAAGTGTTGCCGGAGGGCGGCACCCGCGCCACCATAGCCCTGCCGTTCGCGCTGGTGTGAGCGGCTAGCCTGACGGAGGACAGCGATTGATGACGAAACTAAGCGCGGTGATCGCCGACGACGAGCGCCTGATGCGGGAGCAGCTGCGCATGGCCTTGCAGAGAGTGTGGCCGGAGTTGAGGATAGCGGCGGAGGCCCATGACGGCGCCGAGGCGGTGGAACGGGTGCGCGAGCACCGGCCCGACCTCGCCTTCCTGGATATCACCATGCCGGTGCAGAACGGCATCGCCGCCGCGATGGAAATCGACGGGCTGTGTCCGGTGGTGTTTGTCACCGCCTACGATCAGTACGCGATCAAGGCCTTCGAGGAAGGCGCGGTGGACTATCTGCTCAAGCCGGTGGAGGACGAGAGGCTGCTGCGCACGCGTCAGCGCTGGGAGCAGCGGCAATTGGCGCTGCCCACGCACTGGCAGGCGTCCTTGCAGCAACTGAGCCGCCAACTGGCGCGGCCGGACTACCTCCGCTGGATCAAAGCCTCGGTGGGCAACGGCCTGCGCATGATCAGCACCGGCGAGGTCTTGTTCTTTCAGTCCGACGAAAAATATACCCGGGTGCAGACCGCCGGTTGCGAGGCCTTGATCCGCATGCCGATCAAGGAGCTGTTGCAGGCGCTGGACCCGGACGAATTCTGGCAGATTCACCGCTCCACCCTGGTGCGGGTGGACGCCATCGAACAGATCAAGCGCGACGACGGCCAGCGCGGCCTGTTGCTGCAATTGCGCGGCTATGCGGAGCCGCTGGAAGTCAGCCGCAGCTACGCCCATCTATTCCAGCGCATGTGAACGGGCCGTCGCAGCCGGCATGAAAGCTGCTTGTCCATGCCCATGATTCAATGGGAGACCGAAATGATGCGCATCAGACTCGCGCCGGCGCTGGCGGCCGGCGATTACTCGCGCTTAAGCGCTTTGTTGGCGGACAGCGTGGCCGGCGGCGCTTCAGTGGGTTTTCTCGCGCCCTTGCGGGTATCGGAGGCCGCCGCGTATTGGGCGCAGGTGGACGCGCTGCTGGGCGCGGGCTTGCAATTATGGCTGGCGGAGGAGGGCGAGGCGTTGTTGGGCTGCGTGCAGTTGGCGCCTTGCCAGCGCGGCAATGGCCGCCACCGCGCCGAGGTGCAGAAACTGCTGGTGCATTCCGCTTGCCGCGGCCGCGGCGTGGCGCGCCAATTGATGGCGACGCTGGAAGATCATGCACACAAACAGGGCATCCGCCTGTTGGTATTGGATACCGAGGCCGGCTCCGACGCGGAAGAGGTCTACCGCAAACTGGGCTGGAGCAAGAGCGGGGAGATCCCGGATTACGCCGTCAGCCCGGACGGGCGGCTGCATCCCACCGCTTATTACTTCAAGTGTTTGTGACGCGTTGACGGACCGCTCGCAGAGGCGGCCACGGTGCGGTTTTCAGCTTGCGGCGATGGCGGCCAGCGCGTCGCGCACCGCGGAGACAACCCGCTCTGGCTCGGAGAGCTGTGGAAAATGGCCGCTGCGGACGGCGATGACGTGGCGGCCGCGCGGCGACAATGCCGCCAGCCGGCGCTGGCCTTCGGCGCGCGCGTCCAGCACCGCTCTGGGGGTTAGCCAGGACAAGCTTGGCGCGCCGCCGCTGATCACGCACAGGGGGATGTCGGGGAAGGGCGGCGCTTCGGCGATCTGCTCCGCGCTGCGTCTGAGGTGCCCGGTTTCGTTCAGGGTGTCGCGGTCCTGAGCCAAGTCCAAGGCCCGGCGCATCAACTGGCCCAGCCGTCCCAGGCGCGCGTCCAGCGCGTTGATGCCTTCCGGCGCCGCGGCGTCCAGCAATACGGCGGCGGCCACTTCGCCGGCGTAGCTGCGGGCGAACAGATTGGCGATCAGGCCGCCCAGCGCATGGGCCACCAGCACATAGGGCGGGGTCAGGCCGGCCTTGAACAGCAGCGCGCGCAAGGTTTCCATCATCGCGGCGCTGGTCTGAGCTTCGCGAGTGTTGCCGCTGTTGCCGATGCCGCAGCGGTTGTAGGCGAACACGCCGCTGAGCGCTTCCAGCCCCGGAAGCACTTTGTACCAGCTTTCCATCGGCGCGCCGGCATCGTTGATCAACACGATGGGCGGCGTCGCGTCGCCGACGGCGATGTACTCCATGGGGACGCCGTCGATGGCGGCGATAAGCTTTGGGGGCAGGGTGGTCATGACGTAAGCCGGCGGCGGTCGCCGAAAAATAGTCTATCCAGTAGTTTTTGTAAGAGAAAAATTAATTCAGTTCCTGAAAGTCATTATGAAATCGAATTTTCCAGCGCCAAAGGAAGCGGGGCCTGCCCGCCGTCTGTAGCGCGGCGGCAACTTGCGCGTGGATTTGCCGTTGGTCAAGGAAATGGAGAATGGCGGCGCCGTCCCGCTTGAGGCGGCTTTCCGGCCAGTGGTATGTTTGTGGTATTCCCGGCCCGGCCGCGCGCCGCGCCGTTTGATTCTCCATTTCTCCAGGTGGCGATGATGTCCAAACCCCGTGCCGTATATTTGCAGTCGGGCGGTCCGACTGCGGTGTTGAACGCTTCCGCGCAGGGCGCGATTGAAACCGCGCGCAAGCGCGGCCTGTCGATGTACGGCGCTTTCGACGGTCTGGCCGGCTTGCTGGAGGACCGTTTGTGCGATACCGACGCGGTATCGGACGAGGCCATCGCCCAACTGGCCTTCATGCCCGGCGGCAGCTTCGGCGTCAGCCGGCGGATGATAGGGAGCTTCGCCGAGGCCGGCGACGACTGGAGACGGCTGCGCGAGGTGCTGGCCCGGCACGACATCCATTATCTGCTGGTCAACGGCGGCAACGGCTCGTTGGGCTGCGCCGAACGGCTGGCGGAATTTGAACGCCACATGGGCTACCCGCTCAAGGTGGTGGGCATTCCCAAAACCATAGACAACGATCTGGTGGGCACAGACAACAGTCCCGGCTACGGCTCCTCCGCCAAATTCCTGGCCAGCGCGATGCGTGAAGTGGGCCTGGATATGACCAGCATGGGCTGGGGCCGGGTGTTCATCATGGAAACCATGGGCCGTCACACCGGCTGGCTGGCGGCGGCCTGCGCGGCGGCGGCGCGCAACGAACGCGAAGCGCCGCACTTGCTGCTGCTGCCGGAGGTGGCTTTCGACGCCGAGCGTTTCCTCGCCGCGGTGGACGACAGGTTGGCGCGCTTCGGTCAATGCGCGATCGCTGTGGCGGAGGGCATCACCGACGCCGACGGCCGCTTTGTCGCCGAAGCCAAGAAGTCCGAGGTCTACGGCCATGAGCAATTGGGCGGCGCCGGTCACTGGATCGCCCAGCTGCTGTTGCGCGAACGCGGCATTTCCGCGCATGTGGCGCAGGTGGATTATCTGCAGCGAGCCGGCGGCCACTTGGGGTCCAGCATGGATGTGCGCCAGGCCTATATCATGGGCGAGCGGGCGGTGGAGTGGCTGTTGGCCGGCAAAAGCGGGGTGATGGCCGGCATCAAGCGCATCCAGAACCATCCCTATTGCTGGGATGTGGAGGAGGTGCCGCTGGCGGTGGTGGGGGATCAGGAGAAGCGGCTGCCGCCGGAGTACATCGGCGCCGACGGTTTCAGCGTGACGCCGGCCTTTCTCGATTATGTGCGCCCCTTGATGGAGGGAGAGCGGATTCCGCCGTTCAAGGACGGATTGCCGGACTACCGGCCCATCGCTTGGCCCAAAGTGTGAGCGTGATTGAGAAAAACCCGGTGGAAGCCGGGTTTTTGCTGGCGTTCAATCCCTCCGCTCATGCTCGTGGAAGGCGAGCAGAGCCAGCAAACTGATACTGGTGCAAAACATCAGATACCAGGAAGGCGCCAGCGCGCTGCCGCTGACGCTGATCAGCCAGGTGACGATGAATTGGGCGAAGCCGCCGAACAGGGTGACGCCGCTGGCGTAGATGATGGCTAGCCCCGTGGCCCGATTGCGGCGCGGAAAGGCTTCCATGATCAACAGGAGGCCCGCCGGGCCGCTGAGCGTCAGCAAGCTGGTGAGCAGGACGATGGTGAGTAGAGCGCTGGGCAGGCCGGGGTGGGCCTGGATCAAGGCGAAGCAGGGCCACACCGCTAGCAGGCTGAGCAGGTTGACGCCAAGCAGCAGCGGTTTGCGTCGGCGCAAGCGGTCGGCCAAGCGGCCGGCCAGAGGGGACAGCAGCATGAGGGCCAAGCCGGCGCTGCAGCCGGCGATCAGCGCGTTGGCCGGCGGCAGGCCCAGCACCTTGATCATGTAGGACGGCATATAGTGCGCCACGATATACATATTGGCGGTTCCGCCCAGAATGAGCAGCCCGCCCAGCAGCAGCGTGCGGCGCTGGGCGCGGATCAAGGAACCCAGGCTTTGTTGCGGCGCCGCGTCCTGGTGATGGGTTTCATCCAGATGGCGGCGGATGTACAGACCGACCGGGGCTATCAACAGCCCTAACAGAAAGGGCAAGCGCCACCCCCAGCTTTCCAACGCCTCCTGGCTGAGAAAGTGGTTCAGCAGTGCGCCGCTGAGCGCGCCGGCCAGCACGGCCGCGCCCTGGCTGGCCATTTGCCAACTCACCATAAAGCCGCGCCGCCGGCTGGGGCCTGACTCCATCAAGAAACTGGTGGCGGCGCCGACTTCGCCGCCGGCGGAAAAGCCCTGCAGCAGGCGGCCGACGACGATCAGCAGCGGGGCGACGGGTCCGATGTCGGCGTAGGTGGGCGCCAGGCCTATCAGCGAGGTGCCGGCCGCCATGAGCCAGATGGTCAATGTCAACGCCGGCTTGCGGCCTTTTCGGTCCGCCAGCCGGCCGATCACCACGCTGCCCAGCGGTCGCATCACGAAGCCGATGCCAAAGGTGGCCAGCGCCATCAGCAAGGAGCCGTACTGGCTGCTGGATGGAAAAAACAGCTTGCCGATCAGCACGGCGAAGAAGCTGAAGACGGTAAAGTCGTACAACTCCAGCCAGTTGCCCAGCGAGACGGCAATGATGGTGCGGCGCGGTGAATGACCGCGCTCGCGCGTTGAAACGGCGGAATTGGGGGGCGCGCCGTGAGTGGTTTCGGCTTTATTCATCTATTGCTCTCCTTTGGTGTTTTATTTTCAAGCCGTGTGATTCGCTTACGCATGGCCGTGCTGACGACATCGTGTCTAAAAGTAGTTGTGAAACATCCCGATGGAGAAGCCTATAGGGCTGGCGCCGGTGACGGGGTTGCCGGCTGGATCGGCGGGAAGCGGCTGGCCGTTGAGCATGAGGGTGGAGCCGCCGTAATTGCGAATGCCGCCGGCGCGCAGGTAAAGCGCGCTGCGCTTGGACAGGTCGTAGTCGTAGCCCAGCATCAGGCCTAGGGCGGAGCTGTCCATCGCTTGCCGCTGCGCGTTGAGCGCGCCGGAGGTATCGCGGTAGACGACGGAGAGGCGGTAGACGTGACGCTGGGACGGCACGATGGCGCCCAAGGTGTAGACCCTGGCGATGCCGTTTTCCCGGCGGCGCGGCAGGTCCAGCTTGAACGAACTGGACAGCACCAGGCTGCCGCTGTCGTAGACCGCGCCCAGGCCGTAGAAGTCGTTGCGCACGTTGTCCGGGCCGTCGCGGCCCAGCGGCTGCCAGGTCTGGTTGTAACTGGCGGCCAGATAGCGGGGGCCGCTTATGTGCGACAGCACCATGCCGCGGTTGGAGAGCGCGGGGCGGTCGCTGTGTTCGGCGGCGGTGTGCAGTACGTCGATGTTGAAACCGCGCCAGCGCGGCGATATCCATTTAATGGCGTTGCCGACCCGGGGCTCCGCTTGGGTGGAGCCGGCGCCAAGGTCGCCATTGAACTGCAAGCCGCCGGGGGTTTGCACCGCGCCCATGCCGGCCCAGGAGTAGGCGGAATTGGTGCCCACCGCTCCAAACACATCGACGAATAGCGGCAGGCCGGCGGCCAGTTGCCGGCCCAGCCGCACTGCGCCCAGGCCGGGAACCTCCAGGCCCAGCCAGGATTCGCGGTTGAAGACCACGCCGGGTAATTGCGGTTCGCCGGTGCCGGCATTGAAGCCGGCCTCCAGATTGAACTCCGCCTTCCAGCCATTGCCCAGCAATTCGCGACCGAAGATGCCGATCTTGGAGGTCCATTCGCCGCCGCTTTGCACTTGCCATTTGCGATGGCCGCCGGCCTGCTGGTAGTTGATGCCCAGATCCATGGAGCCGTACATGGCCACGCCGCCGTTTTCCAGCATGCCGTTATATTGGGGCAGGCCGTAGAGACGGGAGATCAGGAAGGGCTCCGCACTGGCAATGGGCAGGAGCAAGCTTGCCGCCAGGCCCGGCAGCAGAGGAAGTCTTGGCATCACGTTTCTCCCTGGTTAGGGTGTGCTACGTCGGCCTCGGCCAGGAGCGATAGGGACCCCGACGCCGGAGGCGGGGTTGTTATCCGGCCCGCAGATAACTTTCGGTCAGCCGCGCCCACAGCGAGGCGCCGATAGGCAAGGCTTCATCGTTGAAGTCATAGCCGGGGTTGTGCACCATACAGCCGCCGCGGCTGTCGACGCCGTTGCCCAGCAGTACGTAGCAGCCGGGCGCTTTTTCCAGCATCCAGGCAAAGTCTTCGCTGCCCATCATGCCTTGCGGCGGTTGGTGCAGGCTTGCCGCGCCGGCCTGCTCTCGAATCAAATCCGCCAGCATCCCGGTTTCCCGTGGCGTATTCACCAGCACTGGAGAGATGCGGCGATAGTCGATGTCGGCGCGAACCCCCAGACTCTGGGCTTGCAACTGAACCAGCTCGTGCAGGCGTTGCTGCAAGATGTGTCGTGTGTCATGGCTGAGCGCCCGCACGCTTAGTTTCAGGTCGGCATGCTCTGGAATCACGTTGTGAGCATGGCCGGCATGCAGGGCGCCAATGCTGACCACCCCGGCTTCGGAGGCGGGTATGTCGCGTGATACCAGTGTTTGCAAGGCCATGGCGATGGCGGCGGCGGCAATGATGGGGTCGCGGCCGAAATGAGGCATGGCGCCGTGGGCGCCTTTGCCGGAAAGACGGATGTCCACGCTGTCGGAGGACGCGGCCATGGGGCCTTCTTTCAGCGCGAAGCAGCCCACGGGCAAGCCTGGAGCATTGTGGAGCGCGAAGATGGCGTCGCAGGGAAAGCGTTGGAACAGGCCGTCCTCCAGCATGCCCAGCGCTCCGCCCAAGCCTTCTTCCGCCGGCTGGAAAATCAGGTTTAGCGTGCCGTTGAACTTGCGGCTGCGCGCCAGGTAATGGGCCGCGGCCAGCAGGATGGCGGTATGGCCGTCGTGGCCGCAGGCGTGCATTTTGCCGGCATGGAGGCTGGCGTAGCTCAAGCCCGTGGCCTCCTGGATGGGCAGCGCATCCATGTCCGCGCGTATGCCCAGCGAGCGCGGGCCGTCGCCAACGCGCAATTGCCCAACGACGCCGGTCTTGCCGATGCCGCTTGTGACTTGGTAACCCCACTCGCGCAGCCGCGCGGCGACCAGTTCGCTGGTTCGTTGCTCCTCAAAGCCCAGCTCGGGATGGGCGTGGATCTGACGGCGGATGTCGATGAAGGCGTCTTTGTGTTGCAGGATTTCCGGGAGGATGAAACGGGAGGATGCGTGAGCCATGACGAACTCCTGAGTGGGGAATGCACTCGATCCTAAGCAAAACTTTCTCGCGTGTATAAGCACGAATCTTGATGGTTATAAATAGGGGTTATTGCCATGAGCCTGTTGAAGCAACATCAATTGCGAGCTTTGGCCGCCGTGGCGGACCAGGGCAGCATCAATGCGGCGGCGCGAGTTTTGTGCGTCAGTCAGCCCGCCATCACCAAGGCCTTGCGCGAGTTGGAAATGGAGCAAGGAGTGCCCTTGTTGCTGCGCAGCGCCCAAGGCGCGGCGCTGACCGACGCCGGCCAGTTGTTGCTGGGGTATGCGCGGCTGGTGATTCGAGAGCTGGAGCGGGCGCAGCAGGAGATGGAGCGCTTGCGTTTTGGGCGTGAGAGAAGTTTGCGGATAGGGATGACGCCATTGGCGGGGCTGGAGCTGTTGCCGGCGGCCTTTCTTGCTTTTCGACGCTTCCATCCGGATGTGCAGGTGAGTTTCCTGGAGCTGGACACCGTGCAAATGTTGGACGGCTTGCGCAGCGGCCAGTTGGATTTCGCGCTGGGCGCTTTTGTCGATCCGCCGGAGAGCGCCCATGTGCTGAGCTCCCCGCTTTACGAATTTGCCACCACCTTCGCGGTGCGCAGCGAAAGCCCGCTGAGCCAGGCGCGCCGTTTGTCGGAGCTGCAAGGCGCGGAATGGATGCACGCAGACGCCAGCGGGATGTATCCGCGCTTTGTCCGGTCGCTGTTTGCGCAGGAGGGATTGCCGCCGCCGGAGCGCATCACTTGCTGCACATCCAATGTGCTTTTTTGCGGTTTGCTGATGGCGATGGACGTGGTGGTGCCAATGTCTTCCCTGGGTATGCGAGCCACCTTGACCGCTCAGCGCTTCTCGGAGCTGAATTTGGAGGTGAGTCCGCCGGGCTTGACCTTGATGCTTTTGGAGCGGGAGGGGGCGATCATGAGCCGGGCGGCCGAGCGCATGATGGACTGCATTCGCGCGGCGCTTGCATGAAAAAGGCCCGGCATTGGCCGGGCCCGTTGGCGGGAGAGGGGTTTACAGTACCAGGCCGCCGATCAGCGCGGACAGAATGCTGACCAGGGTGGAGCCGTACACCAGTTTCAGGCCGAAGCGGGACACCATATTGCCGCGCTCCTCGTCCAGGCCCTTGACCGCGCCGGCGATGATGCCGATGGAGCTGAAGTTGGCGAAGGACACCAGGAAGATGGAGATCACGCCGATGGTGTATTCCGACAGCTGGGCGGTGAGCTTTTTCAATTCCATCATCGCCACGAATTCATTGGTCACCAATTTGGTGGCCATGATGCTGCTGGCCGGCATGATGTCGGCGGCCGGGATGCCCATCAGCCAGGCGAAGGGGTAGAACACATAGCCCAGCACGTACTGGAAGTTGACGCCGAAGACAGCGTCGAAGATGTGGTTGACGGTGGTGATCAGCGCGATGAAGCCGATCAGCATCGCGCCGACGATCACGGCGATCTTGAAGCCGGCCATGATGTAGTCGCCCAGCATTTCGAAGAAGGACATGCGGTGGGCGGCTTCCGCGCTGATCAGCTCGTCGTCGTCGCGGCTGGCGTCGTAGGGGTTGATCAGCGACAGGATGACGAAGGTGCTGAACAGGTTGAGGATCAGCGCGGTGACCACGAAGCGCGGTTGGATGATCTGCATATAGGAGCCGACGATGGACATCGACACCGTGGACATCGCGGTGGCGGCCAGCGTGTACATGCGCTTTTCCGAGAAGCTGCCGATGATGTTCTTGTAGGCGATGAAGTTCTCGGATTGGCCCACGATCATGGAGCCCACGGCGTTGAAGGATTCGATCTTGCCCATGCCGCTGATCTTGGCCAGCACCCAGCCTATGCCGCGTATCACCCAGGGCAGCACGCGGATGTGTTGCAGGATGCCGATCAGCACCGAGATGTAGACGATGGGCATCAGCACCTTGAGGAAGAAGCTGAACTCGCCCTGATTGAGCAGGCCGCCAAACACGAAGTTGGTGCCTTCGCCGGCGTAGCTCATCAGCTTGTCGAACACGCCGGCCACGCCGCCCACCAGGGTCAGGCCGTAGCTGGAGTGAAGCAGGAAATAGGCCAGAGCCAGCTCCACCACGATGAGTTGCAGCACGTAGCGGATCTTGATGTTTTTGCGGTCGCGCGCCACCACTTGGGTCAGCAGGAAGACAACCAGCAGTCCGAAGACGAATTGAAGTATGTGCATATCTATTGCCTTGATGGGCCGTCCTTCAGGCAGGAACGGCGACGTTTGGCGGGCGTGCCCGCTGTGTGTGCTTGGTATTGTTGATTAGGCGAACGGCGAATTTTGACATGAAGCTATTGAGGATTCCATGTAAAACGCATTCGCCCGCCACTGTGCGCTTATCCGCCATCGCAAACCAGCCGGTTTGATCAAACAAGCTGCGCGGCGACGGCAAAAATAAAGCCCCCGGCCATGGCCGGAGGCTTGTTCCATTCCGCGCTACTGCGCTTGCTGTTCCGCTTCGCGGCGCGCTTGCTCGGCGAAATAATAATCGCGGCGCGCTTGCTTGGCCGCGGCCTTTTCCGCCAGTTCCCGCTCTTTCTTGGCGGCTTCCGCCGCCGCCTCCGCGCGCTGGGCGGCCTTCACCGCTTCGCGCTCGGCTTCCTCGGCGGCTTCGATCACGGCGATTTCGCTGCGGCTCTTGCACGGGCCGGTCTTTTCGAACCAGGCCACGGATTCCACATGGGCGGTGTGAGGGAACATATTGATGATGCCGGCCGCCTTCAGCGTGTAACCCTTGGTGTGCACCAGCACATTGGCGTCGCGCGCCAGCGTGGCCGGGTTACAGGACACGTAGACGATGCGCTTGGGCGCGGTGTCCTCGGTGATGGCCTTCAACAGCTGCACCGCGCCGTCGCGCGGCGGGTCCACCAGCATCTTGTCGAACTTGCCGAGCGCGGCGAAGGATTCCTCGGTGACTTCGAACAAATTGGCCATTTCATAGCTGACCTTGTCCTGTAGACCGTTGTGGGTGGCGTTTTCCACCGCGCGCTTGACCAGGGGTTGGCTACCCTCCATGCCGTGCACGCTGGCGCCGGAGCGGGCGATGGGCAGGGTGAAGTTGCCGATGCCGCAGAACATGTCGGCGATGCGCTCGCCCGGCTGCGGGTCCAGGAATTTCAGCGCGCGCGCCACCATCACCGCATTGATTTCGGGGTTCACCTGGGTGAACTCGGTGGGGTAGTAGGGCATTTCCACGCGGTATTCCGGCAGGCTGTAAGTCAGCTTGGGCGCGTCCAGCGGGTAGACCGGATAACAGGTGTCCGGCCCCTTGGGCTGCAACCACATTTGCAGCGGCCGCTCCTTGCTGCCGTGGGCGTCGGAGAAGGCGCGCAACAAGGCGTGGTCGGCGTCGTTGATGGCTTCCATATTGCGGAACACCAGGATGTCCACCTTGTCGCCCACCGCCAGCTCCACCTGGGGCATGCGGTTGTTGATCGACAGTTTATAGATCATCTCGCGCAGCGGCACGATCAGGTCAGAGATGTGGCGCGGCAGGATGTGGCACTCGCGCATATCGGTAATGTAGGTGGAGCGCTTCTCGTGGAAACCCACCAGCACGCCGCCCTTCTTCTCCACCAGCCGCGCCGACATCCGCGCGCGGTGGCGGTAGTGCCAGGCCGGGCCGGCGATGGGGGTCAGCACCTGTTGCGGCTTGACCCGGCCGATGCGGGCCAGATTGTCTTCCAGCACCCTTTGCTTGACCGCCACTTGGGCGGAGAACTCCACATGCTGCATCGAACAGCCGCCGCAGGTGCCGTAATGCGGACAGCGCGGCTGCGTGCGCAGGAAGCTTTCCTTCAGCACTTGGCTGGTGTTGGCGTTTTCGTAGGACGACTTCTTGCGATAGGCGCTGTAGACCACGGTTTCATACGGCAGCGCGCCATCGATGAAGATGGTCTTGCCGTCGACGTGGGCGACTCCCCGGCCTTCGTGGTCCAGCGATTCGACCTGAGCGATAGTCTGTTTGTGCGTCATGGTGTTGCTTGGAAAATCAAACGGAAAGCGGCGATTTTCTCAAATTATCCGGCGGCGCGCAGGGGTTTTTTGTCGGCGCCGGCCGTCGCGCCGGTTTCCACCTCCAGCCCGGCGGCCTTCCTTTGCGGAAAGCCTCTGGCCGGAACTTTGAGTCAAAGCCGGCTATGCTGGCGTAAAGCCTACAATATCAGCGGCGACCCAGGCGGGACGAGGGACTTGGTAATAGTCAGAATCTTGCTTTTTCCCGCTTTCTGTTAGAATCGAACAATAGTGATTTCAAATATGGTGCGGTATGTTGAAGCGATGTTTTGGGCTGTTGGGTATGCTGGGATTGAGCGCGACGACGGGCGTCGGCGCGGCGGTGATTCCCGAGCCTGATGTGCAGGTCAACCCCGCGGGCCTGCACTTGGTGCTGAACCTGCCGCAGGCGCGGCTGTTCCAGTACCAGGACGGCAGGCTGTCCAAAATCTATCCGGTGGCGGTGGGCAAGATGCTGACCCAGACCCCCACCGGCAGCTTCGACATTACTGGCATTTACAAGGCGCCGGCCTGGCATGTGCCGCGCTCCATCCAGGAAGAAATGCGCCGCAGCGGCAAGGAAGTGCAGACCGTGGTGCCGCCGGGACCCAAGAATCCGTTGGGCCCGGTCTTCATCCGTTTCGGCGAGGCCAAGCTGGGCCTGGGTTTCCACGGCACCAACGCGCCCGGCTCGGTGCCGGGTTTCCGCAGCCATGGCTGCGTGCGTATGAAAAACGACGACGCCTTGTCCTTGTCCAAAACCGTTACCCGAGGCGACGCGGTCACGGTGGCTTATCAGACCGTATTGCTGAATCAGGACGCCGCCGGCGAACTGTGGCTGACTGCTTACCGCAACCACTACAAGCAGGATGATCCTTCTTTTCCGATGCTGGCCGAAACGCTGCTGGCCTGGCAGAAGCAGAAATCCTCGGTGGTGTACGGCGCGCGGGTGGATCAAGCTTTGAAGGCGCGCAAGGGCGTGCCGGTGTGCCTGACTTGCAAGGATGTGGCCAAGGCCAAGGTGGACGGGGACTTGTCCGCGGTGCGCTGGTTGTCGCCGGGCAAGGCCGACGACACCCAGTTTGCGCGTGAACCGGCCGGCCGCGAGCCAGGCGGCCCGTTGCCGACCCAGGCCGCGCCGCCGGCGTCCGCGCCGCAGCACGCGCCGGCGGTCGCTCCGTCCTCGGCACCTTCCTCCTCGCGCGCCGCCGTGCGCGCTCAGCCGCGCGGCAATGGTCGGCCGGCCTGATTCAGTCGGCCATCTCTCCCGCTAATTCCCCGACGCGCCGCAAGGCGCGTTCGTACGCCGGGTTCCACGGATAGCAGCAGGACAGCCGCACGCAATTGCGGTAGCGGCCCTTGGCCGAGTACAGCGTGCCGGGCGCGACGGTGATGCGCTCGGCCAGCGCCGTCTGGAACAGTTCCATGGTGTCCACTCCGCTGGGCAATTCCACCCACAGCAGGCAGCCGCCGGAAGGCGAGGTGGCCCTCGTCTGTGCCGGAAAACAACTGGCGACGGTGCCGCGCAGCTTTTCCATCTGGCTCATGAAATGGCGGCGGATCAGCCGCAAGTGGTGGTCGTAGCCGCCGGTTTCCAGGTATTCCGCCAGCGTTTCCTCCAATAGCCGCGGCTGGGCCAGCGAGCTGGCGAACTTCAGTCGCGTCACTTCGCGCAAAAAGCGCCCGGGCGCGATCCAGCCGATGCGAAAGCCCGGCGCCAGCGTCTTGCTGTAGCTGGAGCACAGCAAAACCCAGCCGTCGCGGTCGTAGGCCTTGACCGCGTCCGGGGCGCCGTCGTAGTGCAGGTCGGCGTGCGGCACGTCCTCGATCAAGGGCACTTGGTGTTCGTTGACCAGCGCCGCCAGCCTTTGTTTGGCTCCGGCCGGCATGGTGCAGCCTAGCGGGTTGTGCACGGTGGGCATGGCCACGACGGCGTTGAGCCGTTTCTCCGACAACAGCAATTCCAGCGCGTCCAATGACAGACCGTCGGCCGGATGGGTGGGGATCTCGATCACGCTCAGGCCCAGGTTTTTCAGCGTGGGCAGCAGCGCGAAATAGGTGGGCGATTCCAGCCCCACGGTGTCGCCCGGCTTGCAGCAGGCGCGCAGCGCCAGTTGCAGAGCCTCGGTGCAGCCGTTGGTGATCACCAGGTCCTCGGCGGCCAGCACGCAGCCCCAGCCGACCGCGCGTTGGGCAATCTGGCGGCGCAAGCGTTCCGAGCCGGGCGGGAAGGGGTAATCGGTGGTCAGCTCCGGATGCTGGCGAAGCAGCCGTCCCATGATGTGCTTGAAGCGGGTGGTGGGGTAGAAGTCGCTGCCGCGCGGGCTGGCCAGCGACAGGTCGATGAAATCTTCCCGGGTTTGCGCCGTCATCACCGCTTCGATCTGGTCCACCACTTCGCCGGCGTGATGGGCGGCGCTTTGCCGACGCATGCGCGGCAAGGGCAGGGTGGCGGCGGATTTGACGTAGAAACCGGATTGCGGCCGCGCCTCGATCAGACCGCGGTCCTCCAGGGTGCGGTAAGTCAGCAGGATGGTGGACGGGCTGACCTTGTGCATTTCGCAGGCCTTGCGTACCGAGGGCAGCCGTTCGCCGGGCTGCACCACGCCGGTCTGAATCAGGGTGATCCACTCGTTGACTAGCTGCTGATATAGGGGTTCGTCGCTCATGCAAAGGCCTCGCTGACAGATGTGAAGATTGCCATCGGTACAATTTTCCGTAAAAACGACCATAACAGTTTTAAAATTGTAAAACTGTTATGGTTCCAATTCAATTTTTCTGAATCTGTATTCAATGCCGGCCCGGCGTTATCATTGCCTCCATTGAAAACAAACCGCGTCCGGATTGTCCGGCTGCTGGTTATGGCTTGGAGCCGTAATGAACTTTGTTGCGTTGGTGACTTATCTGTTGGTGATGTCGATCACGCCGGGGCCAAACAATCTGGTGTTGGCCTCGTCCGGGGTCAATCATGGCTTTTCCCGCACGGTGCCGGCATTGCTGGGCATGTCGTTGGGCTTGTCGGTGCAGGTGGGCTTGTTGACGGTGTTCCTGGGCAGCTTGATCTCCGTCATCGCCTCGGTGCAGCTTTACCTGGCGATGGCTGGTTGTCTCTACCTGTTGTGGCTGTCTTGGGGCATGGCGCGCTCGGCGCCAGCTAGCGGGGAAGCCGGCGGCGCGCCGATGGGCTTTTGGGGCGGGGTGCTGTTCAACTGGTTGAATCCCAAGGTGTGGCTGATGGGCTTCAATATCGCGATGGTGTTTTTGCCGGCCAAGATGAACGCCTGGCATGCCGGCCTGCTGTTTGCGGCTCTGACTTTCATCATCGGCCTGCCGTGCATTGCCTTGTGGGCGGGCTCCGGCGTGGCTGCCCGCCGTTTCCTGGCTTCGCCCCGTCGTTTGCGGGCTTTCAATTGCGGCATGGCGGCGATGCTGGCGGTGACGGCGATCTGGCTGCTGCTGGAAATGCTGCCGGCGCAAACGCTGCATGCGCTGCCGCAAATGATCTGATGAATAACTAAATTGATAGTGATGTTCTTGCTGCGGACATTGTCTATGCTGTCCAAAAGGGTAGGTGGCCTATCGTACAGGTAGCCCGAGCGACAGATTCGGGCCGCGATGGGCTGATCTGGCGGGTAGCCGAGAGCGGGGACAGCATCATGACAGCAGCGGGATTCGACGGCGTGTATCGTTCGAGCACGTCTTTCTACGGGGACAAGCCGTCTCCGTCTTTGGTCCAGTATCTGGAAAAATATCATGTGGCGGGCGGTGGGGCTGGCTTGGACCTGGGTTGCGGTCAGGGCCGCAACGCCTTGTATCTGGCTCAGCGGGGCTTTGCGATGACGGCGGTGGACGGTTCCGCGGAAGCGATAGCGAGCCTGGGCGAGGCGGCGGACGGGCGCAGGCTGAACGTGGGGGGGCGGGTGGCGGATTTGGCCGGGCTGGAATTGGAGCCGGGGCGTTACCGGCTGATCGTGGCCAATACCTCGCTGGATCACCTGAGCGCGGACGAGGGCGAGGCGTTGGCGCGCCAGATGACCGCCGCGTTGGAGCCGGGCGGCTATCTGTTCGTGTCGGTGTTCATGGTGGACGATCCAGGTTGTGACGCCCAGGGCCGGGTGGCCAGCGAGACGGCTTCCTACGTCAAGCATTACTACCAATCGGGAGAGCTGCGCCGTCAGTTTTCCGCGCTGAGCCTGTTGGCTTATCAGGAGGAGTATGCGCTGGACGTCGGCCATGGCCAGCCGCATTACCACGGCATCGCCAGGTTGTTCGCGCGGCGCGATCACTGAGCGACGTTGCCGCCGACGCGCAGCGGGCTTTATCGGGCTCTCAGAACCTGTTTACGATCTCGCGAGCTAAGGTGAGACAAGGCGAAAACGGCTGAGAAAGCGGAATGTACAAGTGGTACATGAGCATTTCGAAGTTGTTTTCAACGTCGTATCGCCAACGCGCAGCAGATCGTAAACAGATTCTCAGGACTCCAGCGCCCTGCGTATCACTCCTTCCTTGTCGGCTGGCCGCCAGCCGTCCGGCTTCAGCACCTTGCCGTCCTCGCGGCGCACAATCTTGCCGTCCACGCATTTGCGCATATTGGCGGCGTGGATTTCCCGTGCCATGTCCTCCAGCGGCAGGCCTTGCGACATCAATA
The DNA here is from genome assembly GCF_023507765.1 of Chromobacterium sp. IRSSSOUMB001. Classification (NCBI taxonomy): domain Bacteria; kingdom Pseudomonadati; phylum Pseudomonadota; class Betaproteobacteria; order Neisseriales; family Chromobacteriaceae; genus Chromobacterium; species Chromobacterium sp. IRSSSOUMB001. The sequence continues at coordinate 139,250 of NZ_JALCYU010000005.1, read as the reverse complement.
GTCCGCTGAGCACATTGAGCACGTCCACGCCTTCGGCCAGCAACTCCGCCATTCGCCGAGCGCGCTCCGCTTCGTCGCCGTCCTGGCGTTTGTAATCGGCCAGCGCCTGTTGGAACTCCGCCAGTTCTTCGTCCAGCATGGTTTCCCACATTGCCAATTGTTGCGGCTGCCATTGCGGTCGCTGCGGGCTGGGAATGTCGAACTGGCTCATGAAGTGGCGGCGAAGAGCGAAGAAATTTTCCATGATGTAGATACTTTATGTATTTTTGGTCTATATATTGTGTTTTATCGGTGGGCGTGGCGCAAGCGACGAACAAAACAAAGCCCCGCTGGGGCGGGGCTGGGTCAGGGCGCTGCGGCGTTTATTCCTGGCCGCGCAGCGCGGCCAACGCGTCAAAATAATCAGGGAAGGTCTTGGCCACGCACTTGGGGTCGTTGATGGTGACCGGCGCGCCCAACAGCGAGACCAGCGAGAAGCACATCGCCATCCGGTGATCGTCGTAAGTGTCGATTTCGGCGTTCGGTGTCAAGGAAGCAGGCGGGGTGATGCGGATGTAGTCCTGGCCTTCCTCCACCACGGCGCCCACTTTGCGTAGCTCGGCGGCCATCGCGCTCAGACGGTCGGTTTCCTTGACGCGCCAGCTCTCGATATTGCGCAGCGTGCTGGTGCCGTCGGCGGCCAGCGCGGCCACCGCCAAGGTCATCGCCGCGTCCGGAATGTGGTTGAAGTCGGCGTCTATCGCCTTGAGCGGGAGACTGGCGCTGGCCTCTATCCAGTTGGGGCCCATGTTGACTTCGGCGCCCATCAGACGCAGCGCGTCGGCGAACTTGACGTCGCCCTGAATGCTGTCCGCGCCCACGCCCTCCACTCGTACCGGGCCGCCCGCCAGCGCGCCGGCGGCGAGGAAGTAGGACGCGCTGGAAGCGTCGCCTTCCACGTGAACTTCGCCCGGGGAGATGTAAGTCTGTCCGCCGGGGATGGTGAAGCGCCGCCAGCCGTCGCGCTCAACCCGCACGCCGAAGCGGGCCATCAGGTTGAGGGTGATTTCGATATAAGGCTTGGAGATCAGCTCGCCGCTGACTTCGATGACCGCGGTTTCCCCGGTCAGCGGCAGCGCCATCAACAGGGCGGTGAGGAACTGGCTGGACACATTGCCCTTGACCGGAATCGGGCGGCCGGCTTCCAGCCGCGCCGGAGAGATGGCCAGCGGCGGATAGCCGGGCTGGCCCTGATATTGGATCTGGGCGCCTGCCACGCGCAGCGCGTCCACCAGATCGCCGATCGGCCGCTCGTGCATGCGCGGCACGCCGCTGAGTTGATAATTCCCCTGCATCAGCGCCAGCGCGGCGGTCAGCGGGCGGAAAGCGGTGCCGGCGTTGCCGAGGAACAGGTCCGCGCTTTTGACCGGAAACTCGCCGCCCACGCCCTGCACGCGGAAATCGCGGCTGTCGCCTATTTGCTCGATCTCCACCCCCAGCAGTTTCAGCGCCGCCAGCATGTGACGGATATCGTCCGAATCCAGCAGGTCGCGCACCAAGGTGCTCCCGCTGCCCAGCGCGGCCAGCAGTAGGGTGCGGTTGGAGATGCTTTTGGAGCCGGGTAGCTTGATGGCGCCGGACAGGCGTCGGACGGGGGCGAGGTGCAGTTGTTCCATGGCGGTTCGGGATCTTGTGTTCTTTGGGATTGGCGGAGGGCGCCGCGGCGCCCGTCGGACAATGTAACCGCCAGCAAGGCCTTTGCGCAAACCCCGCGTTGCCGCGCGGCTACGGCGCGCAAGCCGTAGAATCTTGCTGTGCCGGCCCGCGGCTTTGAGATAAAATCGCCAGTTTGGCTGGTTGCCCGTCGAGGCGGCCTGCGAGAATTTCTGCAAGGACATTGTCTGTACATGACCGCACCTGTCATCGCCATCGACGGCCCGTCCGCCTCGGGCAAGGGCACCGTCGCCGCCCTGGTCGCCGCGCGGCTGGGTTTTCATTATCTGGATTCGGGCTCGCTCTACCGCCTGCTGGCCTTGTTCGCGCAGCGCCACAACATAGCCTGGGACGACGAGCCTGGCCTGGCCGCCGCCGCCGCGGGGCTGCCGGTGGAGTTCGCCGATGGGGCTGTGTGGCTGGAGAGCAACGACGCCAGCGCGGCGATCCGCAGTGAGGAAATTGGCATCGGTGCCTCCAAGGTGGGCGCGCTGCCGGCGGTGCGCGCCGCGCTGTTGCAGCGCCAGCGCGATTTCTGCCAATTGCCCGGCCTGGTGACGGACGGCCGCGACATGGGTTCGGTGGTGTTTCCCGCCGCCGCCTTGAAGGTGTTTTTGACGGCCAGCGCCGAGGAGCGGGCCGATCGCCGCTATAAGCAGTTGATCGGCAAGGGAGATTCTGCTAATCTCCCACGGATTCTGCAGGACATTATCGATCGGGACGCGCGCGATGCCGCCCGGGCGGTAGCGCCGCTGCGCCAGGAGCCGGACGCCTTTTTGCTCGACACCACGGAGCTGACCATCGACCAGGCGGTCGCACAGGTTCTGCGCTGGTTCGAGGAAAGACAGGTCTCCGGCCTATGATTTTTTTGTCGGGTGAAAATGCTGCAAGGCAATAAACCCGGTTGTGCAACCCTAACCCGCACGCCGCAAGGCGCGCACCGAGAGTACGCTTGATGACTACCCTCTCCATGGAAAACTTCGCTCAGCTGTTTGAGGAAAGCCTGACCCTTCACGACATGCGCGTGGGCGAGGTGATCACTGCCGAAGTGGTGGCAGTTGATTCCAACTTTGTAACCGTGAACGCAGGCCTCAAGTCCGAGTCCCTGATCCCGGCTGAAGAATTCAAGAACGACCAAGGCGTGGTCGAAGTGGCCATCGGCGACTTCGTTACCGTTGCCATCGACGCGCTGGAAAACGGCTTTGGCGAAACCAAGCTGTCCCGCGAAAAAGCCAAGCGCCTGGCCGCTTGGGTGGAGCTGGAAGAGGCTCTGGAAACCGGCAAGATCCTGTCCGGTCTGATCAGCGGCAAGGTCAAAGGCGGCCTGACCGTTATGGTCAACGGCATCCGCGCCTTCCTGCCGGGTTCCCTGGTTGACGTGCGTCCGGTGAAAGACACCACCCCGTACGAAAACAAGCAGATCGAATTCAAGGTCATCAAGCTGGATCGCAAGCGCAACAACGTGGTTGTGTCCCGTCGTTCCGTGCTGGAAGAAACCCTGGGCGAAGAGCGCAAAGCTCTGCTGGAAACCCTGAAAGAGGGCGCCATCATCAAGGGTATCGTCAAGAACATCACCGACTACGGTGCGTTCGTTGACCTGGGCGGCATTGATGGCCTGCTGCACATCACCGACCTGGCATGGCGCCGCGTGAAGCACCCGTCCGAAGTTCTGGCCGTGGGCGACGAAGTGGAAGCCAAGGTACTGAAGTTCGACCAAGAGAAGAACCGCGTATCCCTGGGTCTGAAGCAACTGGGCGAAGATCCGTGGGTGGGCCTGTCCCGCCGCTACCCGTCCGGCACCCGTCTGTTCGGCAAGGTGACCAACCTGACCGACTACGGCGCGTTCGTGGAAATCGAACAAGGCATCGAAGGCCTGGTGCACGTGTCCGAAATGGACTGGACCAACAAGAACGTACACCCGTCCAAGGTTGTTCAGGTTGGCGACGAAGTGGAAGTCATGATCCTGGAAATCGACGAAGACCGTCGTCGTATCTCCCTGGGCATGAAGCAGTGCCTGGCCAACCCGTGGAACGAGTTTGCCGACAACTTCCACAAAGGCGACAAGCTGAAGGGCGCGATCAAGTCCATCACCGACTTCGGCGTGTTCGTTGGCCTGCCGGGCGGCATCGACGGCCTGGTTCACCTGTCCGACCTGTCCTGGAACGAAGCCGGCGAAGAAGCCGTGCGCAAGTTCAAGAAGGGCGACGAGGTTGAAGCCGTTGTTCTGTCCATCGACGTTGAAAAAGAACGCATCTCCCTGGGCATCAAGCAGATGGAAGGCGATCCGTTCAACAACTTCGTTGCGATGAACGACAAGGGCGCTCTGGTTAAGGGCACCGTGAAGTCCGTTGACGCCAAAGGCGCCGTCGTGACTCTGGACACCGATGTTGAAGGCTACCTGCGTGCTTCCGAACTGTCCCGCGACCGCGTGGAAGACGCTCGCTCCGTTCTGAAGGACGGCGAGGAAGTGGAAGCCGTGATCATTGCCGTGGACCGCAAGTCCCGCAATATCAGCCTGTCCATCAAGGCTAAAGACGCTCAGGAAGACAACGTTGCTCTGAAGAGCCTGTCCGTTGACAGCGCTTCCGCTGGCACCACCAATCTGGGTGCCCTGCTGAAGGCAAAACTGTCCGGCTCCAACGAGTAATTGAGACATGACCAAATCTGAGCTGATCGCTAGGCTGTCGGAACGACTCGCCGAGCGCAATTCTCAGTTGGTCTACAAAGACGCTGAGTTGGCCGTCAAAACCATTTTGGATGCGATGGCCAATAACCTGGCGCAGGGAAACCGGATTGAAATCCGCGGTTTCGGCAGTTTCGATTTGAACTACCGTCCGCCGCGGATTGGCCGCAACCCCAAGTCGGGCACCAGCGTCTCGGTTCCTGAGAAATATGTGCCGCATTTCAAGGCGGGCAAAGAATTGCGCGAACGCGTCGACCTGTCCCTGTTGGAGCAGAGCGAAGCCTAGGCGTATGAGCCCTGTCTAGCGAATCCAAAGCGCCGCTTTTTGCGGCGCTTTTTCTTTGAGCGGCTTGAAATTCCAGCTTGGGTTGCGCCGGGCTATCGTTTAAACTTGCACTCCGGCAAACAAATCGAGCGAGATCATGCGTTACCTGCTTCGTATCGTTGAATTGGCCCTGTTGGTATTCCTGATCGCGGTCACCGTGCAAAACAGCCATGCGGTTGAATTCAAATTGTTCTTCGGCCAGTCCTGGTCCGCGCCGCTGATTGTGTTTCTGCTGTTGTTTTTCGTGGTTGGCGCCCTGGTGGGTCTGCTCGCCACGCTCGGCTATTATCTGCGTAGCCGAAAAGAGCTGTCTCAATTGAAAAAAGAATTACGCAACCGTCCCCCCGCCAGCAAGGTGATCAGCGACCCCAGCGACGCGATCGCCGATTAAGCCTAGCGCGAGCGGCGGAGCTAGCCGGCGCCGCGTTTAGGCGCCGCTGTGATTCCATTCGCCGTTCTTGATGATGCCGCCCGGGAGCGGCTGTTGTTGTTTGTCCGGAAAGGATTGCTGTTGGAACTGGATTTGTGGTGGTTGCTATTGTTTCCGGCCTTTTTCGGCCTGGGTTGGTTTGCCGCGCGCGTGGACATGCGCACGGTGCTGAAACAGGCGAAAGCGGTGCCGACCGGCTTTTTCCGCGGCCTGGACGCGCTGGTGGAGGACAAGACGGATATCGCGGCCTCGGCCCTGGCCGAAGTGGCTCGCCAGCAAGGGTCGGCGCTGGAGTTGCAGCACACCTTGGGCAAACTGTACCGTAAGCGCGGCGAGAACGACCGCGCCATCCGCCTGCATCAGCGCATGCTGGACGCGCCGGATCTGCCGGCCGAGCACCGCGACGCGGTGCGTTTCGAGCTGGCCCAGGATTTTCGCAAGGCCGGCCTGGTGGACCGAGCCGAAGAAATATTGATCAAGCTGCAGGACGGCAATATGGGCCTGGCTGCGCGCCGCCAGCTGCTGGATATCTACCAGCAGGACCGCGATTGGCACAAGGCCATCGCCACCGCCAAGGAGTTGCGCAGCGACGCGCACTCCTTCCAGCATGAAGTGGCGCAGTTCTATTGCGAACTGGCTCAGGGCGAACTGTACAAATCCAATAGCGAGCAGGCGCGCCGCTACGTGGAGGAGGCGTTCGCCGCCAACCGAAAATGCGTGCGCGCCAGCCTGATCCTGGGCGACATCGAGTTCGCCGGAGGCCATGTGGAAGCGGCGATCGCGGCCTGGCAGAACATCGAGAAACAAAACTATGAATACCTGTCGATGGCCGCGGAGCGCTTGTTCGACGCCTACGAGCGGATGGACAAGCCGCTGGAAGGGATCGCCTTGCTGCGAGGCTATCAGAAGACCTTCCCGCAATTGGAGCTGACCGATCTGCTGTACCAGAAGATCGCCACCTACGAGGGCGAGGAGAAGGCGCTGGAAGTGGCGCGAGAGGGCGTGCATGCCCGCCCCAGCCTTTCCGGCGTGTACAGGCTGATCGAGGCGCAGATGGACGAGTTGAGCCCGGAAGGGCGGATGGACGCGGAAGTGGCGCGCGCGCTGGTGCTCAAGCACGCGCAGCGTCTGAGCGTACATCGCTGCAAATGCTGCAACTTCCGCTCGCGCGCCTTCTTTTGGCATTGCCCGGCTTGCGGCGAGTGGGAGGGCTTCACCGCCAACCGCTCGGAATCGCAGTAACAATACATGGCTTAAGATTAAGCAGCCGCCCTGAGCGGCTGCGCTGATTTGAATGCAGACCGCCGGCAAGAGTCGGCGGCAAGAATGGAGCAAGCATGAACCCTTTGATCGCAGCCGGCGAGTTGCAGCCGACTTCGCCTGTCGTCGTAGCCCTGGACTTTGCCGACGCGGATAGCGCCTTGCGCTTCGCCAGCCGTCTGGACCCGAGCGAGTGCCGGCTCAAGGTGGGCAAGGAGTTGTTCACGTCCTCCGGCCGCAGCTTGGTGGAAAGCCTGGCGGCCAGGGGGTTTCAGGTGTTCCTGGATTTGAAGTTCCATGATATTCCCAACACGGTGGCCCATGCCTGCAAGGCGGCGGCGGAAGCCGGCGTCTGGATGGTCAATGTGCACGCCTCCGGCGGCCGCCGGATGATGGAAGCGGCGCGCGAGGCACTGGCGCCGTACAGCCAACGGCCGCTGTTGATCGCGGTGACGGTGCTGACCAGCATGGAAGCCGCCGATCTGGCCGAAATCGGCATCGCAGCCTCACCGCAAGAGCACGTGCTGCGGCTGGCTACGCTGACCCGCGACTGCGGCCTGGACGGCGTGGTGTGCTCGGCTCAAGAAGCCGGAGAGTTGAAAGCCGCGCTGGGCCGCGATTTCAAACTGGTGACGCCGGGCATCCGCCTGGCGGACAGCGTTGCCGACGATCAGCGCCGGGTGATGACCCCGACGACCGCGTTGGCGGCGGGTTCCGACTATCTTGTGATCGGCCGGCCCATCACCCGCGCCGCCGACCCGCTGGCCGTGTTGCGCGCCATCAACCAAGACATTCAGCACTATCAGGCTCAATAAAATATGAAAATCACAGTTATCGGTACGGGGTATGTCGGTTTGGTGACCGGCACGTGTCTGGCGGAAACCGGCTATCACGTGTGCTGCCTGGATGTGGATCCCAATAAGATCGCCATCCTGAAGCAGGGCGGCATTCCGATTTTCGAGCCCGGCCTTGAAGACATGGTGCGGCGCAATGTGGCCGCCGGCCGGCTCAGCTTCACCACCGACATCGCCGAGTCTGTGGCCTTTGGCGACGTGCAGTTCATCGCCGTCGGCACCCCGCCGGACGAGGACGGCTCCGCCGATCTGCAATACGTGCTAGCCGCCGCGCGCAATATCGGCCGTTACATGACGGATTATAAAGTCATCGTCGACAAGTCCACCGTGCCGGTGGGCACCGCGGACCTGGTCAAGGCCGCGGTGGCGGACACCCTGGCCGAGCGTGGCGAAGCGCTGGAATTCAGCGTGGTGTCCAACCCGGAGTTCCTGAAGGAAGGCGCGGCCATAGACGACTTCATGCGTCCGGACCGCGTGGTGATCGGCGTGGACGACGAACGCGCGGCTGCGATGATGCGCCGGCTATACGCGCCGTTTCAGCGCAATCACGAACGCGTGTTGCTGATGGACGTGCGCTCCGCGGAGCTGACCAAGTACGCGGCCAACGCCATGCTGGCGACGCGCATCTCCTTTATGAACGAGCTGGCCAATCTGGCCGAGAGCCTGGGCGCAGACATCGAGCAGGTGCGGCTGGGCATGGGCTCCGATCCGCGCATCGGCTACCACTTCCTGTATCCGGGTGTGGGCTACGGCGGCTCCTGCTTCCCCAAGGACGTCAAGGCCCTGGTGCAGACCGCCAAGGAAAACGGCCATGAGCTGCGTGTGCTGACGGCGGTGGAGGAAGCCAACGATCTGCAGAAGCTGCGCCTGGTGGACAAGGTGCTGGCGCGTTTCGGCCAGGATCTGAGCGGCCGCCGTTTTGCGATGTGGGGCCTGGCCTTCAAGCCCAACACCGACGATATGCGCGAAGCGCCCAGCCGCGTGATCGCGGCGGAACTGAGCCGCCGCGGCGCGGAAGTGGTGGCTTTCGATCCGGTGGCGACCCATGAAGCGCAGCGGGTGATGGGCGACATCGCCGGCCTGAGCTTCGCCGCCGACATGATGACGGCGTTGCAGCAGGCGGACGCCTTGTTGATCGTCACAGAATGGAAGATGTTCCGCGCACCGGACCTGGACGCCGTCAAGCGGGCGCTGAAGCAGCCCTTGGTATTCGACGGCCGCAATATGTACGACCCGGCCTGGATGCGCGAGCAGGGTTTCGATTACTTCGCGATCGGCCGCTGAGGATTGTCATGGGCTTGATGCAAGACCTGGGGCTGGACAGCTCCAAACTGGCCGCCGAACTGGCGCAAGCGAAAGTTCTGGTGGTGGGCGATGTGATGCTGGACCGTTACTGGTTTGGCGACGCCACCCGCATTTCGCCGGAAGCGCCGGTGCCGGTGGCCAAAATCGAGCGCATTGAAGAACGCGCCGGCGGCGCCGCCAACGTGGCGCGCAATATCGCGGGCCTGGGCGGCCAGGCCACCCTGTTATCCGTAGTGGGCGACGACGAAGCCGCCTCCGCGCTGGAGCGTCTGCTGGCGGCGGACGGCATTTCCACCTCTCTGAAGCGCGATCCGAGCATCGCCACCACCATCAAGTTGCGCGTGGTGGCAAGGCAGCAACAGCTGATCCGTCTTGATTTCGAGGACGCGCCTAGCCATGAGATCCTGGCGGGCAAGCTGGAAGAGTATCAGCAGATCCTGGGCAGTCATGATGTGGTGATTCTGTCCGACTACGGCAAAGGCGGCCTGACTCACGTCAGCAAGATGATCGAGCTGGCGCGCCAGGCCGGCAAGCCGGTGTTGATCGACCCCAAGGGCGACGACTACAGCAAATACGCCGGCGCCACGCTGCTGACGCCGAACCGCAGCGAATTCCGCCAAGTGGCCGGCCGCTGGGCTTCCGAGAGCGAGTTGACCGCCAAGGCGCAGGCCTTGCGCGCGGCTTTGTCGCTGGACGCCTTGCTGGTGACGCGCAGCGAGGAGGGCATGACCTTGTTCCGCGACGAGGGCGTGGTGCATCAGCCCACCTTCGCGCGCGAGGTGTACGATGTATCCGGCGCCGGCGACACCGTGATTGGCACGCTGGGGCTGGGGCTGGCCGCCGGCCAGCCGTTGCCGGTGGCGATGAGCCTGGCCAACGCCGCCGCCGGCGTGGTGGTGGGCAAGCTGGGCACCGCGGTGTGCAGCCAGCGCGAACTTTTCGCCGTGTGATCCCGTCCAGTCAGGCTGGATCCTGAAGGAGAACGCATGCAGCACTATACCGATGCCATTCTGGAGTTCTGGTTCGGCGGCAGCGACGACAGCTTCCTGTCGGTGCCGCGCAGCGCCTGGTTCAATAAGGACGAGGTGTTCGACGGCGTCATCCGCGAACGCTTTCTGGAGACATGGCGGCAGGCGCGTGCAGGCGAACTGCCGCCGGACGCCGATGACGCCCGGCGCGGCCTGGCCTGGCTGATTCTGACCGATCAATTCCCGCGCAACCTGTTCCGCGGCTCCGCCGAGGCCTTCGCCACCGATGGCTTGGCGCTGGCTTGGGCCCGCCGCATGGTGGCGTTGGGCCTGGACCGGCAACTGCCCCAGATCGCCCGCACCTTTGTTTATCTGCCGTTTGAGCATAGCGAGTCGCTGGCGGATCAGGACGAAGCCGTGCGTTTGTTTGAAACCATGGCGGAGGATGCCGCCATGGCCCGTTTCATTGATTACGCGCATCGTCACCGGGACGTGATCGTCCGCTTCGGGCGCTTCCCGCATCGCAATGCCGCGCTGGGTCGGGTGGATACGCCGGACGAGCGGACCTATCTGGCTGAGCCCGGCGCCGGTTTTTAAACGCGCACCCCTATTCTCGCGCCGTGGGCGATGGCCGGCGGCGGAAAGGAAAACATGACTATCGTCGTTACCGGCGCCGCCGGTTTTATCGGTTCCAACCTGGTCAAAGCGCTGAACGAGCGCGGCGTTACCGACATCATCGCCGTGGATAATCTGTCCAGCGGCGACAAATTCCGTAATCTGGTGGATTGCGAAATCGCCCATTACATGGACAAGCACGACTTCCTGGCCCTATTGCTGGAAGGCGAGTTCGAGGGCGAGTTGTCCGCCATCCTGCACCAGGGCGCGTGTTCCGACACCATGAACCACGACGGCAAGTACATGATGGACAACAACTATCAGTACACGCTGGCCCTGTTCGACTACTGTCAGCACGAGGAAATCCAGTTCCTCTACGCTTCCAGCGCGGCCACCTACGGCAAGGGCACCGTGTTCAAGGAAGAGCGCCAGTACGAAGGCCCGCTCAATGTCTACGGCTACTCCAAATTCCTGTTCGACCAAGTGCTGCGCCAACGCATGAAGGAAGGTCTGAGCGCGCAGGCGGTGGGCTTCCGCTATTTCAACGTCTACGGTCCGCGCGAGCAGCACAAGGGCCGCATGGCCTCGGTGGCCTTCCACCATTTCAACCAGTACCGCGAGCATGGCAAGGTCAAGCTGTTCGGCGGCTGGGACGGTTGGGGCAACGGCATGCAAAGCCGCGATTTCGTGTCGGTGGAGGACGTGGCCAAGATCAACCTATATTTCCTGGATCACCCGGAAAAGAGCGGCATCTTCAACCTGGGTTCCGGCCGTTCGCAGCCGTTCAACGACGTTGCGGTGGCCACCGTCAACGCCTGCCGCCGCCATGAGGGCCAGCCGGGGCTGAGCCTGGACGAGATGGTGGCTCAGGGTATTGTCGAATACGTCGATTTCCCTGATGCGCTCAAGGGCAAGTACCAGAGCTTTACACAAGCGGATATTGGCAAGCTGCGCAGCGCCGGCTACGACGCCGAATTGTTTAGCGTCGAGCAGGGTGTGGACCGTTACGTGGATTGGCTGATCAAGCAATGACGCTGCGGGTCCGCCGTGGAGCGGCCGGGCTTCTTGATGTGATTTGATACTTAAACAGCCTCCTGTCATTTTTGACGGGAGGCTGTTTTGTTTTGGGCGGCCGATGTTGCGAAGGTGCCTGCTTATTGTTTTTTAAGGCAATGATTTTTATGTGTTTTTAAATTTAATGTCATAAGCGGATAAGGCAAGAACAGCTTAGTTCTAGATCAAAAACACCATGAATGACAAATAATTTATTTTTTGAGTCGGATTGAGTCGGATGCTATCAAAAGAAGCAGGCCTGACCGCCCGCGATCCAATCGCGCGGCGGTCCGGTCGCGAGCTAAGGTTCCGATCAATCGCAAGCGCCGCATCGGCTGCCTTGCATCGTAGAAAGTCGAAAATCATGGGCGATCTCAAGGATCTCAAGGACGCTGAAACCAAGCTGCTGCTGACCGCAAACGATGGCTCCACCGTGACCATCCATTTTGTCGGCGTGCCTGCCGCAACCGGCGCGATTGTCAATTACGTGACCAATACCGCCAACCAGCCGAAGAAATTCGGAAATCATATTTATGTATGGGAAAGCACCAGCAATATCGTGCCTTGGGCCAAGTCGCCGACGGGCGACACCGCCATCGACACCGACAGCTCCACCAGCACCCAATTCGTCGATTTCGCTTTTGAAGACAAGGGCTACATCCTGGGTTACGCCGTGGCTGCCACCCCCAATGCGGTGTGCTCCACCATTTATGTGCCGCAAGGCTCGCTGGATAGTCCGCAGGACTGGCAGTACGCCAACAATTCGGTAAAAACACTCTATGTCGGCACCAACCTGGTGCAGGCGCAATACCAAGTGCTGCAATCTTACGACGCGGTGACCAATAAGAACTGGTTGGGGCTATGGCAGGGTTCCACCGTGCCTTATAGCGGCGATCCGCTGAAGAAAGTCAGCGTCACCCAGGGCGGCGACAGCGGCAGCGTGATTTTCAGCAATGTCAAACTGACCATCAACACCACCTATTCGATCGGCTACTTCATGGTGGACCAAGTGTCCGGCCGCACCTCGCTGGCCGCCACCTCCACCTTCACCGTCGGCAAGGCCTGATTCGCCTGCGCTTGAAGCGGCCGGCGCGCCAGTGGAACACCGGGGCGCACCGGCCGTTGGAGGCTTCCCCCGATCAAGCACCACGCTGAGTCCATGTCGAATTTGCTGCTGCTGAGCAACGATGCCGGTCGCCAGGTTTTCGTCACCGTGGTGGGCGTGCCTATGCCGGACGGCGTGCTGGCCAACTACATCACCAATACCGCCAATCAGCCGCAGACCTTCGACAACCGCTTGTACGCCTGGGAGAGCAGCGCCAATCAGGTGCCGTGGGACAAAGCGCCGGCCGGGCAGGCCGCTTTGCTGAGCGATAGTTCCACTTCCACCCGCGTGCTGAATTTCGATTACGAACCCAAGGGCTATGTCATCGCCTACGCGGTGGCGGGCGCGCCGCAGGCGGTGTGCGCCAGCGTCTACCTGCCCGCAGGCGAGCAGGACAATCCGCAAGCCTGGGCCTATGACAGCGTGTCGCTGCAGACGGTGTACGTGGACAGCAATGTATTGCAACTCAAGTACAAGGTACTGACGGCTTATCAGCCCAAAGCCGCGGGAAACTGGGTGGGCATCTGGCAGGGCTCGACCGTGCCTTACAGCGGCGATCCTATCCGCAGCCTGCCGGTGCCGCGCGACGACGACGCCGGCTATTTGGCGATGGATGGTCTGAAACTGACCATCAACACCAGCTATGCGGTTGGCTATTTCATGCAAGCGCTGCCGCAGGGGCGAACCTCGCTGGCGGCGACGACGACGTTCACGATAGGCGCTTATCAAGGAGAAAAGACATGATCGCATTCGAGCGCCTGACGGGCAGCCGGCTGTACATCGATCAGGCCAACCAGGCCGGAGCCGGCTGGTGGGCCTGGCTGCTGGCCGCCGGCGCGCAGGCGCCGGCCGGCCCGGTGGCGCTGTCGGAAGCGCTGGAGAATGCGGAGCTGGGCGGCAGCTTTGTCTACTGCGCCGTCGAACCGGACCTGGGCGGCGACAAGGCCGCCGCCTTCGTCGCGGCGCTGGATGCGATTCTGGCCACCGTCATCGGCGGCCGCGCCTTGCTGTGGTTGAGGCGGGCGGATCAGGCGCAGCAGGCCTTGGAGCAGGGTTGGATCTTGTCTTTCTCCGCTTCCGGCGGCGGGTGGCGCACCAGCAACGGCCTGGATCTAAGCCTGACTGGCGGAGCCGGCATCGGCGTCGCCATCGCCTCCGGCGCGGCACTGACTGTGGCCGAGTCCGGCGACGCCTTGATATTGACCGGCCGCAACTCGGCGGCGGCCACCTTGAGCGGCGGCATGGCGCCCGCCCTGTATCAGGACGACTACAGCGCCAGCCTGGCGTTTGCCGGCGCGGCGCTGGGTAGTTGGAGGTTCGGCTTCAAGACCGCGCGTCTGGCTTTGGCGCGCAACTTCGCCTGCGGCTTCCAATTGCTGGTGCCCAATCCGGCGGCGAACAGCGCTGGCTCGGACCAGCCGGTGAAGGACTTGAGCGCTTATCTGCCGCTGGTGAACGGCGGCGAGCCTAATCCCACCGACCTGTTCGCTTTCACCGCGCAGTTCAACCCGGTCAATCCCAACAATGCCTTGCCGGCGACGCCCACCGTGTTCTGGTTCGCCGCCGGGGCCAGCCTGGATCTGGTGTCTTACTACCGCACCGTCTACGGCATGACGGTGGCTCTGCGTCCGGTGCTGGACGCGGCGGCGGGGCGGCCGGCGGGCCTGGTGGTCAATCCCGGCTCCGGCAGGACGCCGCTGTATCTGGGTTACAGCTTTGCGCCGGTAGGGGACTTCGAACTGCGGGTGGTGGGAGCGGAGGACGGTCAGCCGCAGCAATTGCTGGCCGGTTTGTCCGGTTCGGAAAACATCGGCTTCGTCAGCGGCGCTGCGTACTTGCGCGCCAGCGGCGGGCAGCCGGCCTATGCCCCGGTTTTTCCCCTGGAGCCCAGCTCGCCGGTGGGGCCGCCCTTGGACCCGCTGGCCTTGTTGCTGAATCGGGACTTCCGCACCTCTTGGTGCACGGTGACGGCCAAGGGCGAAGGCGCCAGCGCTCACTACGCTGCCGCGCCCAAGGGCGCTGATCTGTTCGGCCTGCCGGACGCGGCCAAAGCGGACGGCGGCGATCTGCTGGAACCCAAAGACCCCGGCTTGGCCTTGCCCAACAGCGGTGAACTGAGCTTCCCCCTATTGCCGTTCGCGGCGTTTCGCTCCGGGACCGGGGACCAAGATTTGCAGGCCGGCCAGATGGAGTTGCTGGAGAGCCAGATCGTCAGCCCCACTCGGCGCAATCGCATCAACGCCGCCTCCGCCCAGGCGTCCCGCTCGGCGCGCGCCAGCCTGGGCCTGGACTTGGCGCGCAACGTCGCCGGCTACAACGCGGCCACGCCGGCAGGCTTCATCGCCCGCGTCGCGGAGCGGGGCTGGAGTCGTCTGCTGCTGGCGCAGATCATGGCGGGCGGGCAGCCGCAATGGCAGCTGGGCTTTACCGCGCCGTCCAGCGCCTTGCAGGCGGCGTTCCAGACCGACAACCTGTTTCTGCCGGTGGCCAATCCCCTCCAGTTGGGGGTTGAGGCCAGCGGCGTGATGCCTGAGGATCCGCCGGCCAGCCCGTCCCGCTTCTACAACCAGTTGGAGATCGATCGCTGGCGCTTCAAGGCGGCGGTGGGCAAGGGCAACCGCTATGGCGACTATCGCAATGTGATGGTGGTCAAGGGCGTGCCCGGCAGCTTGCTTGAATTGGTGACCCGGCCGACGCAATGGACGCAGAAGAATCTGTTCGCCGCGCCGCTGGGGCCGGATGGACTGCCGGACGCGTCGCAGTTGACCCCGCTGGCCGATTGGCTGAGCGAATACTTCGACAGCGCGCTGAAGCAGCAGGACAATCCCTATTTCCAGAACTTCTGCCGCATCATCCGGGACCCCAACTGGCAGGGCGTGCTGCTGCTGCGGGTGGATATTGAGAAAGTGCCGGCGGAGTTGCTGGGTTTGTTGGCGGGGGTGACTCAGCCGGAGGCCTTCGCCGCACATCATATCGGCGTCGAACTGAGCCAGATCGACGGCAAGACCGTGACCCAGAGCGACTCCAGCTCCTTGTTCGGGTTGATCTACTACCTGGATCCGGACTACGAAGACGAGCCGCAGGCGCATGCGATTCCGCCGCAGGACGCCGACGCCACCTATGAATTCCGCCTGCTGACCTTGAAGGCCTTGTTCCAGAACACCGCGGTGCAGCGTTTTGAAAGCGTGGCCCAGGTGGTGCTGAATCAATTGTTCGGCAGCCGGGTGGATAGCATGGTCGAGGATCAGGGGCAAGCCAATATCTACAACGCCGTGTTGCTGCAAGGCGGTTTCCAGACCAACGGCGGCGCGCCGGTGTACTCCTTGTCTTCCGCCCAGCCGGCCTTGTTCAAGCTGCGCAACAATGTGCTCACCAGTGTGGAGATCGCCACCGCGGCCTTGTCCACGCGCGATGAGAGCGCGGGCGGCAGCGCGGTGTCCTGGCTGGACATGTCCGGTTTCATGCAGTTCGCCGTGCTCAAGGACGAGGCGGGGGAACTGCCGCCTTTCGATCTGTTTTCCTTCGGTGCCGACGGCGATGAGCCCGTGGCTGGCCAAGGTTTGCGTTTCAGCGGCCTGGGCCTGCGCATCGCCTTCCCGCTGAGCGGTCCGGATGGCGGGCCCACCGTGATCTCAATGCTGGAAAACGAGCTGTCCTTCAATCCGGCGGCTAGCCGCTCGCGAGCGCAGGGGCTGTATCGCGATTTCCAACTGGAATTGAACGGCCTCTTGTCCGGCGCGGCCGACAGCACGCCGGCGGCCAAGGGGTTTTTGGCGGTGGCGACCAGCTACGGCCTGCAAGGCGTGGCCGAACGCGCCTGGCACGGCCTGTCGCTGCGCGTCAACCTGGGCACCTTGGGCGCGCTGGCGTCCAAGGTCAATCTCAACACGACCTTGTTGCTGGCCTGGGCCGACGATAGCGGCGCGGCCGACGGCGACGCCGGTTATCAGGCTCATGTCGGGATGGCTTTGCCAGGCGCGGGGCCGGGCGGCGAGCTATTCAGCCTGCAAACCGTGATCAAGCTGTCCATCGGTGCGATCCGGCTGTTGTACAACGCCGAGCAGAAAGGCTATTTGCTGCTGCTCAACGAGATCGCGCTCAAGTTCTTGGGCTTGCTGCGCATTCCGCCCAACGGGGCCACCTCGTTCTTTCTTTTCGGCAACCCCGGTGCGGAGACGCCCACCGGTCTGGGATGGTACGCGATTTACAACCAGGACCAGCCGCCTCCGGCCGCCGCCCCCGATGCCGACCCGACGGCGCTTACCCACCAGTCTCAATCTTGAAGGACGGCGCGATCATGACGTGGCCTTTCTCCCTGTTCGACAACGCCAACTCGGCCAGCCGCAATACTTCCGCCCGGATCAACAAGGAACAGATCGACGCGTTCCGGAGCCTGCTGGAACAGCAGGCCGCGATCCGTCTATTGGTGGGCACCGGGGGCAGCTTCGGCAACCAGTCCGCCACGGTCAATCTGTTGCGGCGCTTGACCGATCCCTTGACCGCGGCGGGGCTGACTTACGCCTACGCCGGCAAGGCCGAAGTCTATTACCAGGGCGGCGAGGACACGCTGGCCAAGCTGTACGAGTTGTTGCCGGAACTGGAGCATCAGCCCAGCGGCAAGCTGAACCAGGCCACGGTGGAGCTGAAGGCTTATCCGCAAGCGCCGCCGGCGGACAAGGCGCTGTTCGGCTTCACCGGAGCGGTGGACGACAGCGCAGGCAACTACGCCACCGGGCTGAACGTCGAGTATTTTCTGCAGTTGCAGCCCTATAACTACAATTACGCGGAAAAAATAGATTTCGTCGGCGCCAGGCGGCCGGCCATTGATTTGCTGCAAGTGCCGGAGCTGAACAATCCCAGTTTCCGACGCCGGGTGTCCTATGTGCCGGAATCCAGCTATGCGGCGCCGGACTGGGCGGATTACGCGGATAATCCGCGCGCGGCGATCCTGCGTTATCTGACCGGCGACGCCTTGCTCAAGCAAGTGCGGCTGGTGGTGTCCTACGCCATCATGCCCAGCGCTCAAAACGTGGTGAACAGCAGCCCGGAAGCCGCTGCGGCGGTTCTGTGCGGGGGCCTGCTTGATTACCAGGACAACGGCGACCACAGGCTGGCCGCGCCGGTGGTGGTGTTGAACCTCAATCGCTTCGGTAGCGCGGAGAGCGAGGCGCCGTTGCAGGCGGTGGCGGGCTTGCTGCGCGGGGACATGACCCGCGACGAGGTGGTGGTGCTGACCGGCACGGACCCGAAAAACGCCAGCCGGCGGCAGGCTGCGCGGCAGGTGCATGAGGCGCGCCGCCGCTATATGGCTTCGCTGAACGCGGTGCAACGTTTCAGCTGGCTCAACTATCCCACTTCGACGGCGGCGGTGGAGGCCGCGGTCAACGCGATTGTCGGCAAACCCAACCAGGTTCTGTTCATCCAGTTGGGGCCGGTGCCGCAGCCCTTGTTCTACTACGCCCTGTTCAAGACCAATACCCTGTCCTTGTTCGAGGGCGCCAACAGCATGATGGCGGCGATCAATATGGGGTGTCCGTTCCTGGCCTTGCCGCGCAAGGGCCTGGGCGTGCAGCCGGCCTTGTACCCCAGCGTCAACCGAGGCCTGTTCAGCGCCTCGCCGCCGATCAACGAGCTGGCGGCCGCCGCCAACCAGCTCAATTTCTCGCTGGACAGCTGGCCCACCGGCAACCAGAGCGGCAACCCCTGCCGGCAACTCGGCGCCTTCATCCAAAGCCTGTGCGCCCAGACCGCGACGGACGATCCGATTCCGCGTTATTTCCGCGAGCTGAAGGCGTTCTACGCCACGTCCAGCGCAGACAAGCTCAATGTCGCCGTCGCCTATCTGATGAACATTTACCAGGCCGAGCACGCCTTGCAAGCCGCGGCCGCGCGGCGGGCGCGTCGCGCCGATGGCGAGGAGGGCGGCGACGAACCGGCCGAGAATCCGCTGAACGCGCTTTATCTGGAGCTTAAGGAAAAGCTGGGCGAGGACGGCGAGATCCAGCCGCCCAAGCGGCTGGACTTGGTGCCGGGCATCCTGGCTGGCGGCAATATCAACGAGGCGGTGCTGGCCCTGTTGCAGGGCTTCAGCGCCAGCCTGTGGCTGGAGGTGTCCCAGTTCAAGCACGAGGGCGAGGAAGACGACATCGCCTCCATCCGCTTGGAGGGCATGACCGGCGTCTTCGCCAGCCTGCAGATCAGCAACCGCATCGCGGTGATCTTCGACGCGCCGGAGCAGCAGCTGCGGATGAATCTGGAACTGTCCGCCGAAGGCACTTGGTCCTTGCCCGGCGTGCCGTGGATACAGATGAGCGGCTCCTTCCTGCGCCTGTCCAGCTCCGACGGCCAGATCCCGGTCACCGCCGCGCTGGGCGGCCGCTACCAGCCGCTGGGCGCGGAGCTGCAATTGCTGGCGCCGTCGGCCGGCGAACAGGCCTTGCTCACCGTCAAGTTCGACGCGCCGTATCCCAGCATAGACCGCGCCTTCCAGATGGCGGCGACGGTCAACCTGGTGGCGGTGCTGCCGCCGCCGCTGAACGTGCTGGCCGATCTCGGCCTCAGTCAGCTGGACCTGTACTACCTCAGCAAGGAGGAGGACGCGTCCGCGCTTGGCTTCATCATCCGCGCCAACAGCGCCAAGCCGGTGCCGCTGGTCGGCAAAGTGGCCTTGAGCGACATCGAGGCCCAGGTGGCGTTGGTGGACCCGGTCAACACGCGCCAGGTGCGCGCCAGCGCCAACGGCAATTTCATCATTGGCAGCGGCGAAGAGGCCGGCGTGGTGGCGGTGGGCGTGCAATATCCGGACTGGCAGTTCCGCGGCACGCTGGAGTCCGGCGTGATCCGCATGGAGGACCTGCTGTCGCTGTTCCTGCCCGGCGTTGATCTGACCTTGCCGTCGTTGCCGGTGATAGACAGCTTCGTGTTCAACTACGCCCAGGCCGCCGACAATCTGCAAGTGTCGCTGAACCTTGTGTTCCAGCCGGCCTGGACTTTCGAGTTTTTCGGCAAGCCGCTGTTCGAGCTGGACAACGTCGGCTTCTCGGTCAGCCGCGCCAAGCTGGAAAACCAGGGCAATATCACCGCCAACACCACCTTGCTGCCGGACATGGCTCATCCCTTGGTGGTGGGCATAGGCGCGAGCTACGCCGGCGGCGGAGATTGGGCATTTTCCATCCAGCAGCAGGACGACACCGTTTTCAGCATTAATGAATTGCTTGAACAGTATCTGGGCCGGGATTGGCGCACCGTTTTGTCGTTCCCGGACGTGAGCAAGCTGACGCTGCAACTGGACTGGGGTAAGCAGAAAGCCACTTCCTTTGAATTCAGCGCCGCCACCGCAAGCGTCTGGGTGCCGATTTCCGCCTTGCCCGACGTCAGCGTCACCGGCCGGCTGAAGCTGGGCTATCTGGGCAAGAAGGCCGCCGAGCGGCTGGGGCTGGCTCCGCTGAACACCGAGGGCGACGATCCGCCGCAGGTGCCGGGCACCTATGGCGAGATCGGCGCCGACCTGACCCTGTGGAACATCAAGCTGGGGGTCAGTTATAACTTCGCTCCCGGCAAACAGGAATTGAGCTTGCGCTGGCTGACCCTGCTCGCCACCGTGACGACCGACAAACAGGGCGACACCGTCGCCACCTTCAAACTGGACAACAAGTCCATTGGCGAAATGGTGGAGACCTTCGTGTCTTGGGCCACCGGCGCCGAGTTCGGCCTGGCCGCGCCCTGGAACGTGCTCAACTCCTTCAGCCTGAGCGGCCTTGAGCTGGTGTACAACTTCAGCAAGAAACAGGTGGGCTTCAATATCGGCATCGGCCCGGTGGATTTCGGCTTCTTCACGCTCAAGGGCGTGGCACTGAAATACGATCCGCAGGTCAAGGACGCCAAGGTGGAAATCACCGTGCAGGGCAGTTTCGTCTGGCAGTCCGGCGACGCGCTCAGCTGGGACCCCTCCAAGCCGGAAACCACGCCGGCGCCTCCGGGCGGCGGCAACAAGTATCTGGACCTGCGTCTGCTGGCGCTGGGGCAGCACGTCACCGTGCCGGGCCTGGTGGAGGAGACCTCGGTGCAAGGCGTGATCGCCAAGCTGCGCAGCCTGGAAGTGCCTAACCCGCCGGAGGTGCCGGTGGGCGGCAAAGGGCAGCCGGTGTTCGCTCCCGACAACTCCTGGTTCATCGCCTTCGACTTCGGCGTGTTGAAAACCCAGAAAGACAAGGAAGCGCCGGCGGCCAAGGGCAGCCAGCAGTTGATCACCGCCCGCGAGGCGGCCGCGGCCGACGAGGAGGCCGACGAATACCTGCTGCAGCTGTCCATGGTGTTCAACGACCCCACGCTGTACGCGCTGCGCGTGGCGCTGGCCGGGCCGATGGCCAAGATTTTCGCCGGCCTGGATTTCCAGATACTTTATCGCCAGGTATCGGAAACCGTGGGTTGCTATTCCGCCAATATCGCCTTGCCCAATCTGATGCGCAAATTCCAGATCGGGGTGGCCACGATCACCCTGCCGGAGTTTGGCATCAATCTGTACACCAACGGCGATTTCCAGGTGGACATCGGTTTTCCGTGGCGGCAGGACTTCGCCCGTTCCTTCACCATAGAGCTGATCGTGGCGCCGGGCATCCCGGTGCTGGGTTCGGCCGGCTTTTATTTCGGCAAGCTCAGCAGCGCCACCACCAATCTGGTGCCGGTGTCGGAACGGGGGTGGTTCAATCCGGTGCTGGTGTTCGGCTTCGGCGCTCAGCTTGGTCTGGGCAAATCCATAGAGCTGGGGATTTTGCGCGCCGGGTTCAGCCTGACGGTGTTCGGTGTGATCGAAGGCGTGCTGGCGCGCTGGCTGCCTTACCGCGAGGCCACGCCCAGCCAGGGCCGCGACCAATTGCAGGACGGCTATTATTTCTCGCTGATCGGCACCGCCGGGGTGCAGGGCCGCTTGTACGGCAGCATAGACTTCGCCATCATCCGCGCCGACGTCAATATCGCCATCAAGATCTACGTGCGGCTCAGCTACATCGCCTATCAGGACATCCCCATCAGCGCCAACGCCTCGGTGGAGGTCAGCGTAGACGTCAAGATCAATCTGGGCCTGTTCACCATCACCATAGGCCTGTCGTTCTCGGCCTCGGTGCAAGCCACGTTTGTGCTGAAAAACCCGGCCGGCAACAATCCGCCCTGGGGCCGCACCTTGCCTGGCAACGGCATGCGGACGCTGGCCTTGGCCGGCGGTTTGTCCGCGCGCCACGCGGCGGCTGAACTGGAAGCGCGTCGGCTGCGCCGCGCGCTGGGGCAGAGCGGCGGAGCCGGCCCGCGGCTGGCCGCCAACGCCGCCGGCTATCAGCCGGCCTGGGGCAATCTGCAAGCGGGGCAGCTCTTGCAACTGACGGGTTGGACCGTGCCGGTACTGACCGTGGCCGGCGATCAGGCCAAGACCGCGGCCGAGCAATTGCCATGCTATGTGGCGGCTTTCTTCCTCGCCACGCCGGAACCGGTCAAGGCCGGCGGCGCCTTGGCGGCGGCCCGCAACGGCGGGTCCGAGCAAGGCCGGCTGGCGCATGCCGCGCTGGCGCGCGCGCGCCAGCGCCCGGCGCTGAACGCCAGGTTGGCCGCCAATGGCGGCGAGGACGGCTTTGAAGACCTGGCCGTGAGGGTGCTGCAATGGGTATTGGCCGCCGGCATGAGCGGCGCGATGAGCCCGGACCAGCTCAACCAGCAAGTGGTCAGCGCCGACTTCCTAAACCAGGCGCTGCAGTACTTTTCCAATCCGGATCAACCGCTGCCGATTCCGGCCGATCAGGTGGAGGCCTTCTTGGCGCGGCAGGCGACGATCTGCTTCGCCGCTTCGGCGGCGGCCAACGCCCACGGCGTGTTCTTCCCGGCGCCTCCCGGCGTGCGCCTGAATGTGCCGAGTTACGCCGGCGCATCCGGCTACGATTACGTGTTCGGCCAATACAACAGCAGCCAGACCGACTACCTGCTGTTGCTGCGCCAGTATTTCCAGCAACTGCAGGTACAGGTGGAAGGCGGCGGCGCGCCGACGGCCGCGGCCCTCCGGATGCAGTCCGGCACCGGCGCCTCCATCGCCAGCTACATCTTCGGCGATTACTTCTGCCTGCTGGCGCGACAGGCCTTGCAAGCGCTGCGCGATGGACTGGGCAACTTCAAGCTGGTGATTCAGCCGGCGCAGACGGTGGCCGAGATCGTCGACTGGGTCAACGCCACCGGCCAACTGTCCGGCGACGACGCTTTCAGCGCCGGACAATTGTTCGTCGCCAACCAAGAGCATCCGCTGGCGGCGGGGGCCCGGCCGTTGACGGTGGAGGGCATGCGCTGGCAAACGCCGGGCGGCCTCAGCTTCGAACAAGTAGCCGCGCAGTCCTTGTTTGGCGGCGGCTTCAACGGCGAGCAACTGGCGCGGGCCAACGCCGACGAGGCGCGCATCCTGGCCGCCAATCAACGCATCGTGTTGGGCGATAAGGTCTACCTGACCCAGGACGGCGATTCGCTGACCGGCATTGCCGCCGGGCTGGGCGTATCGCTGGACGCGCTACTGCAAGGCAGCGACGTGCTGCGGCGCGCGGACCTGTTGTCGTCGCTGGCGATACTGGCGTTGCCGGCCTTCTCGCAGCCGGTGGCCGCTGGAGACACTCTGGCCGGCATTTCCGCGCGCTTGGGCGTGAGCCTGGATCTGCTGGCCGGCGCCAACGGCGCGGCCGCCGGTTTGTTCGATCATGACAGCGATCCCAATCTGAACATCCCGGAACTGGCGCAGTTCCAGGTGGGCGAGTTGATCGACGAAGCGCTGCGCACGCTGGCGTTCCAGAACCTGGGCGCGATGGCTTCGCGTTACTACCTCAACGGTTTGCGGCTGCCCACCGCCGGCCTGACGGCGAAATCGCCCGGCCTGTTCGTCAAGCCCAACGGTCAGGGCGGCTACGACTACCCGGCGCAGCTGGGTCTGTTCGCGTTGACTGGGCAGGCCTTCCCGCTGCCCGCGCTGCAAGACCCGGCGCAGGGGGCGAAGTTCAGCTTCACGCTGAGCCGAGGCGCCGCCGAAACCTGGCTCAGCCTGGGCGCGCCGGGCAGCGCCAGCGCCAGTTTCGAAGTGAGCCAGGACGATTACCTGCGCTATGTGAAAGTGCGCGCCACCGCCACCGGGCAGCCTTTGCGCACGGATACGCGGGCGATCCGGCCATTGCTGGACGCCGAGGCCCAGGCCTCGCGCTTCCCGCTGTCCAGCTCCCAGCCCTGGCAGTGCGCGGCGCCGGTGGCGCTGCCGCGCCAGGCCCGCGCGCCGGAGGTGGCCGAACCGCGTTTGTGGAGCCTGCCGGACTCGCTGATCAACACCCCGCTGGAGCAAGGCGTGTTGCCGCGTTTCGCGCCGCAGCTGGCGCGCACCGACGCCGCCACCGGCAGCGTCAGCGAGCAGCCCTTGCTCAATTACGGCTTTGGCATGCTGATCCCCTTCGGCGTGCGTCGCACTCAGCCGCTGACGAACAATCCCAGCAGCCAGCGGCTGTATGAAATCATCGGCGCGCCGGACAAGGAAATCGTGTTGCTGGAGCGCGTGCTCAGCCAATTGCAGGGGCCGAGCGCGGGCTTGAGCCAACTGCTGGTGCTGTACCGGCCTGCCGCCACCGGCAGCGAGGTGGCCGGTTGGCAGATGGAAAACCCGGCCGCCAGCCTGGCCGGCATCGCCAAGGTCAATCTGTCCACCGAGACCCGTCCTCCGGCGCAGAACGGCTTGCGCGCGCTGGCGCTCACCGAGAACGCCTTCCCCAATCTGATCGGCGCGCCGGACGATTTTCTGCGGCTGTTGTGGGAAGCCAGTATCACCCGTCAGGGGGGCTTTTTCCTCAGCTACAGCCAGGGTTTGCAAGCCGGCGGCACGCTGTCCGGTTTGCCGGACCATGTGTTCAACGACAGCGGCGAAGCCGAACTGGCGGTGCTGGCGCTGTTTGCCGCGGACGAGGGCGAAGGGCAGGCGGTGGGCAACTGGATGAACGTGCTGGCCACCAATGAGTCCTTCGACGCCAGCGCCGCGGCGCTGGTGGCGACCGCGGTGCTGCGGCGGGAACAGACCGCGCCGTTGGCTGACGCGGCCACGCTGGACGGCGTCGCCGCCGGCTATTACAGCCGGGTCGATAGTCTGGCCCGGCTTAACGCCGGGCGGCCGTTGCGCGACGGCGCCGTGTTGCGCGTGCATGGCGGCGTTTATCAAGTCGCGCCGACTGGCGCGGCCCCGGGCGGGGACCTGGCGCGCATCGCCGAGCATTTCTTCACCACCGAAGACGCGATCAAGCAGGCCAACCCGTATCGCGCCAGCTGGAGCGGCCCGTTGGTCAGCTATACCGCTTTGCGTCTGCCCGAGGTCGATGTGACCGTGGGCCGGCGCTACGCCAACGGCGCTGTGTTCTCCACGCTGGACGATGTCTCGGCCTATTTCCAGGCGCCCTTGGCCGGCTTGGCCGCAGCCAATGCGCGCACGCCCGGCCTGTTCCCGGCCCAAACCGCGCTTGAGGTCGAGTTGGGGCCGTTCGATGTGTCGGCCACTACTCAGGCCGGCGTGGCCGGCATCGAACTGGAGCGCAAGGCCGCGCCGCCGGTGCCGGACAGGGCCGACGGCGCCGATTGGGGCTGGATCTATCTGGCCAATCTGTTCAATTTGCTCGGCTACCGCAACAGCCTGACCGACGATTTCAAAGAGAGCAATTTCGGCGTGGCCACCGGTCCGGGCAATATCGACGGCAACGGCCCTGCCGACAAAGTGCGCGCGCCGCGCGCCGCGAACGAGGACGAACCGTGGCGTTATGTCCGCACCGTGCCGTATCCCGGTTTGTACCGGCATCCGCCGGTGCAGCGCCAGGCCTCGCCTGCGGTGAGCGGCAGCCCCTACCTGGGCGTGGGCGGTCTGTTGCAAATCGAACTGGCCTGGCTGGATTTGTTTGGCAACCGCATCCTCAGCGACCTGGACGCGCCGCCGGCCGAGGCGCGCGTATACAACTTCCCGCCGCAGCTGACCGGCTATACCGACAGCGTGTTGGGCATCGGTCAATGGCCGTCTGTGGCCAACGACTACCTGTTCGCCACCTTGCAAGACGGCAAGGCGGGGCTCAAGGTGTCGCTGGCCTTTGACCAGCAGCCCTATTTGGACGCGGCCAAGGCGCTGGACGCCGGCGGTCGGCAGCGCATCGAACAGGCCATCGCCATCTACGCCAAGGTCTTGTATCAGTTGCAAGACCCCAACGGCCTCGGCATCGAGCTGAGCAGCAGCGTCTGCCCGGAGGCCGCGTTGTTGGAGCCCTCGCAGCAGGCTGCGCTGGTCAATTGGGCGGTGGACATCTACGCCTGGCTCAACAGCTTGCTGCCCAACAGCAGCGGCAGCCACCAAGAGCGAGCCGCCGGCTTCCAGCCGCTGTTGGAGTTGAGCGCGCCGCTGCAGTCCGGGCAGATCAACGACGACCAGATCTTCCGCTTGGACGCCAGCCTGACCTTGAGCCGCAAACCACAGTTGGTCAGCGGCGCGCTGGCGGCGGTGTCCGGCGTGGCCGAGGCGGGCACGCTGTTGTCGCCGTCCACCGGCCCGCTGCAAGGCGACCAGGCCGCGGCGAGCGCCCAGCGCGATCTCAAGCAGTTTGCTGCCCGCTTCGAGCAAGCGCTGTCCACTCCGCAGGGGCCGCGTTACCAAGTGGCCACCGGCAGCGATCGCAACGCCTTCACCGGCGGCTCCGGCATGACCTTGTGGGCGGTGCAGTTGGGACGGGACGCCGCGCAGGGCATCTCCTACCGTCTGCTCAATCCGGGCCAACCCAAGCAGTTCGCGCCCAGGCCGGTATCCAATCAATTGGCGTCCAAGCTGGACGCGGCCATCATTCCCTACCGCACGGGCAAGGTGATCAGCCTGCAGGACCCGGCCGAGCCGCGCGCTTTCACCGACGTGGATCTGGATCAATGGCTGCAATCCTCGTTGGCGCGCATTGACCAATTGCTGTCGCCGGCCTATGTCGCGCCGGCGCAGATCTTGCGCAGCCTGACCGGCAACAACGCGATGCAGGGACTGCTGGACGCGAAAGAAGCGCTGGCCCAAGCCTTGAAGAGCGCGATGATTCCGGTGTTCCGCGACGAGAGCGCGGACCAGAGGGAACTGGACGCGATTCGCGAAGCCTTCTTCCAGAGGATGCTGGGCACGCTGAGCGAGTTCTACGCGGTGCGCGCCGGTCTGCAGTTCCAGGCGGAGGTCAATGCCGCGATC
This sequence comes from Chromobacterium sp. IRSSSOUMB001, assembly GCF_023507765.1. Taxonomy (NCBI): domain Bacteria; kingdom Pseudomonadati; phylum Pseudomonadota; class Betaproteobacteria; order Neisseriales; family Chromobacteriaceae; genus Chromobacterium; species Chromobacterium sp. IRSSSOUMB001. The sequence goes on along the minus strand of NZ_JALCYU010000005.1, from coordinate 112,718 downwards.
CAACCCTCGGGCGCGGAACTGACGCCGCGGCTATACGGCAATATTGCGAGCCAGCCGGGCGGCAGCGGCATCATGGGCCGCGGCAACCTGTCTCTGACCGCGCCCAAGTTGGGATTGAAGCTGGCCGGCGACGGCGGCGGCAATACTCGCCTGCTGAGCTTCCTGCTCTCCAGTGCGGGTCTGGAGGCCAAGAAAGTGGACCTGGACCTGGTGTTCGAAGGACAGAACATTGAACACCAGATCGGCGCGCTGGCCGGCATCCGCGGCTACCAGCCGTCGTCCTGGCTCAGTTTCGTGGCGGACACCGCCGGCGAGAGCTGGCCGCTGCGCCAGGCGTTGGGCGCTTTCAGCACGCCCATCGTGCTGCGCGCCTTCCCGGAAACGCCGGCTCTGACCCTGCAGGAGGCGGCGGCCAATGCCGAAATCGCTTGCCCGTGCCGTCTGCCTGCGGATGAAGTCGTGGCGGCGCGGCTTACGACCGCCGGCGACCCGGCTTGCAGCCGGCCCGGCGACTACAATCCGCTGGCCGCGCTGAGTCGTTGGAATTATCGGCTGCGCTATGCGCTGCAACGCCATTTCGAGCAAGACGCGATCAACGGCCAGGTTGATTTCAATCTGGGCGGACAATCCGGTTTGAGGGCGATGGCGCTCAGCCGGGATCTGTTCGACAACCTGGCGGAAATGACCCAGGTCTTTCCCAAGGTGGTGGAGGATCTGAACCGCTTCTTGCTGCCGCTGGACATCAACAGCAAGGACCCGGCTCAGATCCAGAACGCCGAGGCGGCGCTGCTGTCCGCCGGCGAGATGGTGCAGTGGCTGGCGGACAGCGCTGGCGGCGGGGGCTTGTTGCAAGCGAACAGCCGGCTGCTGGCGCAGGCGGAACCGATACGCTTCGTCATTGAGGAGGACGCGGTGGAGCGCGTCAACCCGGATGGAGGCAAGGTGAGCGCGTTGCGAGTGACGCTGACGCTGGCGCAGGCGCTGCCCGAGCGCGCCGGCCAACCTTTCGTGCAGGTGGAGCCGGAGCGATACGAGTGCGAGCCGGAGGAGGGAGAAGGCCTGAGCCGTTCCTTTACTTATCTTGATCGGAGCACCGGCGCCTATCTGGCCGCGTCCGAAGGCAAGGGCATCGCCGCGCGCATGGTGGTATTGCCGGACCTGGATATCCTGGAGCGCCAGGACGCCAACGCTCAGGTCTTCCTGCGGCGCAACGAGGAGTTGGTGCCGGGCAAGCCGACGGCGGAGCCGTTCGTCTATCAGACGCCTACGGTGTCCTTGTCCGCGCCGCTGCGTCCCACCGTGGATTCGGATCAGCCGGTGAACATGGCTGTCATCTACGCCCAGGGCGCGGACCAGCCGGTGAGCCGGTCGCTGGAGTGCCAGCTTGGCTTGTTCTATCAGGCTTTGTTCGGCCATGCCGGCAGCGACAGCGCCATTCTCAGCCTGACGGTGTATTACGAGTACCGGCTGAACGATGCGTTGAGCAAGGTGCGCTTGCCGGTCTACCTGATGCCGCCTACCGAGGTGGCCTTGCAAGAGGGCGGCGGCGGTCTGCCGCTGGCTGAGGTCGTCGTCCAGCAAGTCCGGGGCTGCGTGGACTGGTTCGCCGCGCACGAACCGGAGCAAAAAGGCGGCAGCTTGTGGTTCGACCTGACCGTCAGCTCCAATTTGACTGAACAAGCCCAGCCCTTGTTGCGCTTGCGCAATGTGTTCCTGGAACTCACCAGAATCGAGCCGCCCATGGTTTGATCAACTGCCCAGGCTCCGCCGCGCGCCGGAGGGCGGCCTCCCTCTGGCGCAAGACCCGCTCCCTCGCCGCCGCGAGGGAGCGTAACGGTTATTTGCTTAGACATAAGGATTCCGTCTTTGCTGATAGCCAATCGGTATAATGACCGTTCCCCGTTGGAGAACGCGTCGTGTACAAGCATCTGGAAGATTTCGTCGGCCACACCCCGCTGGTCAGACTCAAGCGCCTGCCCGGCGTCACCAGCAACACCGTGCTGGTCAAGCTGGAAGGCAACAACCCGGCGGGCTCGGTCAAGGACCGGCCGGCCCTATCCATGATCCGTCGCGCCGAAGAACGCGGCGAGATCAAGCCGGGCGATACCCTGATCGAACCCACCAGCGGGAATACCGGCATTGCGCTGGCGATGGCGGCGGCGATGATGGGGTACAAGATGATCCTCATCATGCCGGAGAACTCCAGCGCCGAGCGGGTGCAGGCGATGCGCGCCTACGGCGCGGAAGTGGTCCTGACGCCCAAGGAGGCGTCGATGCCCGGTTCCATCGACCTGGCGCGCAAGATGGAAGCCGCCGGCCAGGGCCGCATCCTGGACCAGTTCTCCAACCCGGACAATCCGCTGGCCCATTATGAAAGCACCGGGCCGGAAATCTGGCAGGACACCCGGGGCGGCATCACCCATTTCGTGTCCAGCATGGGCACCACCGGCACCATCATGGGCACCGGCCGCTATCTGAAGCGGCAAAATCCGGCGATCCAGATCGTGGGCGTGCATCCGGAACCAGGCAGTCAGATTGCCGGCATCCGTAAATGGGAAGACCCCTATGTGCCCAAGATCTGCGATTTCTCGCAGCTGGACGATTTGCAGCATGTCAGCCAGCAGGAGGCGGAGGATATGGCGCGGCTGCTGGCGCGCGAGGAGGGCATTCTGGCCGGGCCTTCGTCCGGCGGCGCGCTGGCGGTGGCGCTGCGCCTGTCGAGCCAGCTGGAAAACGCGATCATCGTCTCCATCGTCTGCGACCGCGGCGATCGTTATCTGTCCACCGGCCTGTTCGGCTGAGAACCCGTTCAAAGTCCGCTGGGCGTCGGCAGGCGCCCAGGACGGACGGCGCGCCGGAACGCCGTGTTCGCGTTTTGGCGCTGGCGCCCGGCGCCGCATGTCTTTAGCATCTGAGATCCTATGTTCCCGTCTCGGAGGCCCTTATGCTGCTGCATGTCGATTCCCGTTTCCTCAGCCCCTACGCTTTGTCCGCCTTCGTCGCCTTGAAAGAAAAAGGGCTGACCTTCGAACTGGAGACCTTGAGCCTTGCCGCGCAAGCCAATCTGGCCCCGGCTTATCAACGTCAATCGCTGACCGCCCGCGTGCCCATGCTGGAGGACGGCGAGTTTCAACTCAGCGAATCCTCTGCCATCGCCGAGTATCTTGAAGATGCTTACCCCGAGCGTCCCCGGCTTTATCCGCGGGACCTGCGTCAACGCGCCCGCGCGCGCCAATTGCAAGCGTGGCTGCGCAGCGACCTGATGGCCTTGCGGGAAGACCGCAACACGGAAGTGGTGTTCCTGCGCCCGGCGGCCGGCACCTTGGCGCCGGAAGCGCGCCAGGCGGCGAACAAGCTGATCGCCGCAGTCGAGTCATTGCTGCCGGCCGATGGCGGCGATTTGTTTGGCGCCTGGTGTCTGGCCGATACCGATCTCGCGCTGATGCTGAAACGGCTGCAATACGACGATGTGCTGCCGCCGCGCTTGGCCGCCTACGCCGAGCGCCAATGGCAGCGGCCGGCGGTGCAGGACTGGCTGGCGCTGGGACGGCGGGCGGCGTCGGCGTAAAAGGTGGAGCGCGCCCGGCCGGGTGCGCCGCGCACCGGCCAGGCCCCGCCGCCTCAACGATGCACGTCGTGGGTGACGAAGGGCCGGTCCGGCGACGGCATCTCCAGCCAGTCCGGATGGCTCAGCGTGCGGCAGATGTCCTGATAGCCGCTGGTCCAGTGCGCGCGCATGGTCTGGGCGCCGAACTGATAGTCCTTGTGGTGGTCCTCGTACTCCTTGTCCTGATAGATCAGGTGGATCACTTTCAACAGCCGGCCGCAGGCCAGCTCGCGGGCGTGGCGGTAGGCGGGGTGCTCGCGCTGCGCCTCCGGCACCAGCTCCATCAGCTGCCGCAGCAGGCCGCGGTAGTTCTGCTCCCGTTTCATCGAGTCGGTGATCTGCCGGGTGCGGCTGGAGTACTGGATGTCCTTCTGCCGCATGGCGATCGCCTTCATGTCCGTGGGCGGCTTTCCCTTGGCGCTCCACAGGTCCACCTGGAACACCAAGGAGTTCTTGCGGGGTTCGGTGCTCAGTATCTGCTTCAGCGGCGTATTGGACACCAGGCCGCCGTCCCAGTAGTACTCGCCGTCTATCTCCACCGCCGGGAAACCGGGAGGCAGCGCGCCGGAGGCCATGAAATGTTCGGGGCGCAGACGTTGACGGGTGTTGTCGAAATAGACGAAGTTGCCGCTGCGTAGATTGACCGCGCCCACCGATACCCGCATCTGATCGCTGTCGTTGATGCGGTCGAAGTCGGCGAAGCGCTCCAGCGTGCTTTTCAGCGGCGCGGTGTCGTAGAAACTGCAGTTGGCGGGAGAGGGCGCGCCGGCCGGCCAGGGAGAGCGCGGCAGGAAGAAACCGTTCTGGCCCTCGGTCAGCGCGCGCCAGGCTTCCCAGCTTGCCATCAGCCCGTTGAGGCTCGCGGGCCAGTGGTGGGTGTCTAGTTGGCTGAACGGGCTGGGCGGCAGAAACGGCGGCCGGCAGATGGTGTCCCAGAAGGCGCGCAGTTGCTCCACCCGCCGTTCCGGCGGATTGCCGGCGATGATGGCGGCGTTGAGCGCGCCTATGGAAATGCCGGCCACCCAGTTAGGATGCAGGTCGGCTTCGGCCAGGCCTTGATAGACGCCGGGCTGGTAGGAGCCCAGCGCGCCGCCGCCCTGAAGCACCAGCGCCAGCACCTGGTAGCGATGGCCGGGCGGCAGGCTGCGGCTTTGGTACAGGCCGCCGGCCTGAGGGCAGGCCGGATTGTGCGGCGGCGTCATTGCATATACCAGCCGTGGCTGACGATGACGGATTGGCCGGTCAGCGCCGCGCTGGGGAAGGCGGCCAGAAACAGCGCGGTCTGGGCCACGTCGTCCACGGTGGTGAACACGCCGTCCACGGTATTGCCCAGCATCACGCGCTTGACCACTTCCTCCTCGCTGATGCCCAGCTCTTTGGCCTGCTCCGGAATCTGTTTCTCCACCAATGGCGTGCGAACGAAGCCGGGGCAGATCACGTGGGCGCGCACATTGTATTCCGCGCCTTCCTTGGCCAGCACCCGGCACAAGCCCAGCAAGGCGTGCTTGGCGGTGACGTAGGCGGATTTGAGCTTGGACGCCTCGTGAGAGTGGACCGACCCCATATAGATCACCGTGCCGCCGCGCTTGTCTTTGTACATATGCGGCAGCGCGGCCTTGGTGGTGAGAAAAGCGCCGTCCACGTGGATGGCCTGCATTTTCTTCCAGTCGGAAAACTTGTAGTCCACCAGCGGGTTGACGATCTGGATGCCGGCGTTGGAAATCAGGATGTCCAGCCCGCCCAGCGCGTCCACCGCCGTTTGGGTGCCGGTGTTGACGGATTCCTCGTTGGTCACGTCCATCGCCACGCCCACCGCCTTGCCGCCGGCGGCCTTGATCTCCTCCGCCGTCGCCTGCGCGGCGGCCAGATTGATGTCGGCGATAGCCACCGCCGCGCCAGCCCGGGCGTAAGTTTCCGCAATGGCTTTGCCTATGCCGCTGGCCGCGCCGGTGATCAAGGCCACTTTGCCGTTCAATTGCATGCTGCTCTCCTTGTTGTGGTGAGTTGTCGCGTGGGGACGAGCCGCGAAGCGGCTCTTAAACGTGTTTACGATCTCGCGAGTCAAGGCGAGAACGGCTGAGAAAGCGAAATGGTCAAGCGGTACATGACCCTTTCTAAGGGGGGTTCAACGCCGTATCGCCGATGCGCAGCAGATCGTAAATAGGTTCTTAGAGCCTGTTCAAAGTCTCGCGAGCAAGGGCGAGACAAGGCGAAAACGAGCGAAAAAGCGGAATGTACACGTGGTACATGAGCATTTTGAGCTTGTTTTTAACGCCGTATCGCCGCAGCGCAGCAGACATTGGACAGGTTCTTAGTTGAGGTAATCGAATTCCACTTCACCCAGGCCCAGGGTCAGGTCGGCGATGATATGGCGCGCTTCCACGATCTCCAGCACCGGCAGTTCCGCCACCGGCGCCAGCGCGTGCGGGAACAGCGCCAGCGCCGCAGGCCCGCTCCAGGCACCGTGCACGGTCACGTCCTTCAGGTAGAAGCGCACCAGTTCGCAAATGCGGGCGCTGCCGTCCACGTGCGGAATGATCTTCAGCAGGAAGTTGGGGGTGTTGACCATGGAGCGCTGCAGCGCGCTGGCGTCCAGCGCCTGGTGCTTATAGCCCATGGTGGCGGTGGCCACCCGAACCGGGCCGTAGTCCAGTTCGCCCACCAGGGTGTCGGTGCGCACTTGCAGCCGAGGGCAGGCCAGCTTCTTGGGAAAGCCCCACAGCTCGCGGCCGCCGGCGATGGGCGGGTGGTCGTTCAGATACATCGCATGGGTGTAGTTGCCGGCCACGCCGCCCAGCAGCACGGGGATCACCTGGCCGCTTTCGGTGTAGTCGCCGAAGCCGGTGGAGTCCGGCATGCGGATGAATTCGAAATTCACCAGGTCCGAGGCCGGCTGCAGCGGCTCCGGCACCACCTCGCGCAGTTTGGCCGGATCGGTGCGGTAGGTGATGATGAAGAATTCGCGGTTGGTGAAGCGGTAGGGGCCGCGGGGGAAAGCGGGGTTGGTCAGCGGCATGGCGAAGGCCTGCTCGCGGATGGCGTCGATGTTCATACGTGCTGCGCTCCCTGAATGGCAAAAGGTCGCACCCGTAGGGGGCGGCCGCTGCTGCGATAGGAGCCCGCCGGGAAAACTCGGCGCGGCGGGCAGGCGTGCATCTGGCGTCGATGGTACAGCTAAAGAGCGCGCTAGCGGTAGCTTGCTGTCATGTCACCTGTTCGTTGGGATGGATGGGCGCGGCCGACCTTCGAACCTGTTCATAGCCCGCCGCGCGCCGCGAGATTGTGACTTCGCAGGCGAGGCCTTTTCTGCCGCAACGCCCGACCTTGCTCGCTAGACTTTCAACAAGCTCGATAGAGCCGCCGTGCTATGCTGTCGCGGTTGCGGCGAATGAAGCCGCGGCCCGCCTCCGTGCCGGCGGAATCGGCACCTGTGTTTTGGATATACCGTATGAGCAAAAGCATCATTTCCGACATGGATGGAGTGATCTATCGGGGCAAGCAACTGATTCCGGGCGCGCGCGATTTCGTCAACCGCCTGACGCAGGCCGGCACGCCTTTTCTGTTCCTGACCAATAACGCGGAACAGACACCGCTGGACCTGAGGCTGAAGCTGGAGAGCCTGGGCATCAACGGGGTGACGGAGGACAACTTCATCACCAGCGCGATGGCCACGGCGATGTTCCTGCGCAGCCAGACGCGCAAAGCGATGCCCACCGCCTACGTGGTGGGAGGCGCCGGTCTGATCAACGAGTTGTACAACGTTGGTTTTTCCATTTCCGAATCCCGCCCGGATTACGTGGTGGTGGCGAAGTCCCAGACCTTCAGCTTCGAGCAGATCAAGAAGGCGGTGCGCTTCATCGACCAGGGCGCCAAATTCATCGGCACCAACCCGGACATGATCGACCCGATAGAGGGCGGCGGTTACGAGCCGGCCGCCGGCACGCTTCTGGCCGCCATCGAGGCCGCCACCGGCAAGAAGCCTTACATCGTGGGCAAGCCCAATTCGCTGATGATGATGCTGGCCACCCGCAAGCTGGGCGTGCATCCCGAAGAGGCGGTGATGATAGGCGACCGCATGGACACCGATATCGTTGGCGGCATCGAAGCCGGCATGGGCACCGCGCTGGTGTTGTCCGGGGTGTCGTCTCGCGAGTCCATGGAACAGTTCCCTTATCAGCCGGACTATGTATTCGAGAGCGTGGCGGAGATTGATCCGCAAGCTTTGTAAAGTTAGGCCGCAGGCGAAAACAGGGCCGTTCCAGCTGGAACGGCCCTGTTGTTTGAGTTCTCCGTTGGGCTCGGCGCCGCGCGCGCTTAGCGTGGTTCTGTCTGCGCTTGGGCGGCGGCTTCCCGCAGCTTGTCCTTCTTGCTCTTGCGCTTGCCCTTGACGCCGCCGTTGTCGGTCGTCGTATTCGAGACCGTGGCGGGGCTGGCGGCGACGGGCTCGAAGCCGGCGATTCGCTCGCGCGGCAGCCGCAAGCGCTGGCGTTTTTCTATCAATTGGAAATGCGCGGCGGAGTCGGCGCTGATGAAGCTGATGGCTTCGCCGCTGGCGCCGGCGCGGCCGGTGCGGCCGATGCGGTGGGTGTAGTCCACCGGCGAGCGCGGCAGGTCGTAGTTGATCACCACCGGCAGGCGGGCGATGTCGATGCCGCGCGCGGCCACGTCGGTGGCCACCAGCACTTGCAGGCGACCGGATTTGAGATCGGCCAGCACTTGGCCGCGTTGTCCCTGGCTGCAGTCCCCATGCAGCGCGGCGGCGCGGATGCCGGCGGTCTGCAGTTTGCCGGCCACCCGGTCGGCGCTGTGCCGGCTGGCCACGAAGACCAGCGCCCGTTCCCAGCCATGGGTTTGCAGCAGATGGCGCAGCAGCATGGTGCGCCGGCCGGCGTCCACTTCGATGGCGCGCTGGCGGATGTCCGGCGCGGCGGTGTCGTCGGGCGCGATGTCGATGCGCTGCGGCTGGTTTAGCAGTCGTTCCGCCAGCGTGCGCACGGCGGGCGGGAAGGTGGCGGAAAACAGCAGGTTCTGCCGGTAGGGGGGCAGCTGCGCCAGCACGCCGGCCAGCTCGTCGGCGAAGCCGAGATCGAGGAGGCGATCGGCCTCGTCCAGCACCAGGGTGTCGACGGAGGAAAGCCGCAGCGCGTTGTGCGCCAGCAGGTCCAGCAGCCGGCCGGGCGTGGCCGCCACGATGTCGGCGCCGCCGCGCAGGGCCATCATTTGCGGATTGATGGAAACGCCGCCGAAGACCACGGCGATCTTGGGCCGGCGCGGCAGGCCCTGGGCCAGTTGGCGCAGGACGTCGCCCACTTGCGCCGCCAGCTCCCGGGTGGGGAGCAGGATCAGCGTTTGCGTCTGGCGCGGCGAGGCTTGGCGGCCCGCCAGCCATTGCTGCAACAGCGGCAGGCAGTAGGCCGCGGTTTTGCCGGAACCGGTTTGCGCGGTGGCCAGCACGTCGTGTCCTTGCAGAATGGCGGGGACGGCGGCGAGCTGAACGGCGGTGGGGGCCGGATAGCCTTGATCGCTTGCGGCCTGGGCCAGGGCGGGCGACAGGCCCAGAGAGGTGAATGGCATGGGTGGCGTTGACGGCGATGGTGCTTGAAGCGGCAGGAGTATCGGCGCTGACCGCGGCCGGGTCAAGCGGGGCGTGGCGTCGCCGCAACGCGCGTGGCGCAGCGGGAAGTTCCGTTTGCGAGTACTATCTGGGCTCGCTATCAAGTTAAAGTCATACGCCCATGCAAACAGAAGTCAAAGAGAAACCCCGCTACGCCCTGGTGGCCTCGGTCCAGTTGCCCGATGTCAGCGATGTCGAGTTCGAGGCCTCGCTCACCGAACTGAGCGAACTGGCCAAGACCCTGGGCTTCCAAGTGGTGCGGACCTTTGTGCAAAAGCGTAACAGCTTCGACCGCACCGCCTATATGGGAGTGGGCAAGCTGGAGGAAATCAGCCAGTTCGTCAACCGCGGCCTTCGCAACGACGAGCTGGAAGACGCGCCGCCGGTGCTGGATGCTAGCACGGTGGAGATCGACGCCTTGCTGGTGGACCACGAAATCTCTCCGTCGCAAGCGCGAAATCTGGAGTTGGCCGTCGGCTGCGAGGTCATGGACCGCACCATGGTCATCCTGGAGATATTCCACCGCAACGCCCGCTCGCGCGCAGCGCGCGCCCAAGTGGAAATCGCCCGTCTCGGCTATATGGCGCCGCGCTTGCGCGAGGCGGCCAAGCTGGCGGGTCCGCAAGGCCGGCAACGCAGCGGCATGGGCGGGCGGGGAGCCGGCGAATCGCATACCGAGCTGGACCGGCGCAAGGTGCGCGACCGCATCGCCGAACTGCAACGCGAAATCGTCGCGATGGAACTGGAACGCAAGACCCAGCGCGCGCGCCGGCTGGAGCGTCAGGGCCAGGGCCTGGGCGGGGTATCCTTGGTGGGTTATACCAACGCCGGCAAGTCCACGCTGATGCGCGCCTTGACCGGCAGCGAAGTGCTGGTGGCCAATAAATTGTTCGCCACGCTGGACACCACGGTGCGCGCCATCTACCCGGAAAGCGTGCCGCGGGTGCTGGTCAGCGATACCGTGGGTTTCATCAAGAACCTGCCTCACGGACTAGTAGCCTCGTTCAAATCCACCTTGGAAGAAGCGCTGGACGCCGCTTTGCTGTTGCATGTGATCGACGCCAGCGATCCGGGTTTCCAGCGTCAGCTGGAGGTCACGGATGAGGTGTTGGCGGAAATCGGCGCCGACGAGGTGCCGCGCATCCGGGTGTTCAACAAGATCGACCATGTCGGCGACGAGGCGGCGCAGGCCGCCTGGACGGACGAACTGAGGCAGCGCTACCCGGACTGCGTGGTGATGAGCGCGCGCCGCCCCGAGGAAGTGGCCGAGTTGCGCTCCCTCATCGTCGCCTTCTTCCAGCGCGATCTGGAGGAGGGCGAGCTGCTGTTGCCGTGGTCGGCGCAGCAGTTGCGCGGCGACATCTACAGCCACTGCCAAGTGCTGGAAGAGCGCGCGGACGAAGAGGGCAGCTGGTTCCGCGTGCGCGGCGAGCCGGAGAAGCTGCGCAGCCTGCGCGAGCAGTTGAACCCAGGCTCGCAGGGCCGGGAAAAGGAATACTGGGAGCTCTGAGGCTGGGCTCCTAAGCGACGGTGAGTCGCGGGCAGGGGGCGCGCCTTGACGGCAGCGCCTAGCGCTTCCGCGTATAATCTGCCCCCTCGTGCCCTCGGCGATTTGTCCGTGGGCGCGTTTCATTCATGGCATTCCGCCGGGACGCAAGTGGTCGCCGGGCTGCTGTTTTCTTGCTTCCTAAAAATTCTGCAACACTGCTATTCCCAATGATCATTCTGAAAAACGTGGCTTTGCGTCGCGGCACCAAAGTTTTGCTGGACGGCGCGACCGTCAATATCAACCCCGGTGAAAAGGTGGGCCTGGTAGGGCGCAACGGCGCGGGCAAGTCTTCTCTGTTCGCGGTATTGAACGGCAGCCTGCACGAAGACAGCGGCGATTTCTCCATCCCCAGCCAGTGGCGGATGGCGCAGGTGGCGCAGGACATGCCGGGAACCTCGCAGACCGCCACCGAGTTCGTGGTGGAGGGCGATACCGCGCTGCTGGCGGCACGGCGCGAAGTGGCCGAAGCCGAGGCGGGCGAAGACTACATGCGCATGGCGCATGCCTACACCGCGCTTAACGACGCCGGCGAGCACGACGCTCCCGCGCGGGCGCAGGCGCTGATTCTGGGCCTGGGCTTTAGCGTGGCCGAACTGCAGCGGCCGGTGAACAGTTTTTCCGGCGGCTGGCGCATGCGCTTGCAACTGGCGCGCGCGCTGATGTGCCCGTCCGACCTGTTGCTGCTGGACGAACCCACCAACCACCTCGATTTGGACGCGCTGGTCTGGCTGGAGGCCTGGCTCAAGCAATACGCCGGCACCATGGTGGTGATCAGCCATGATCGTGAATTTCTGGACGCGGTGACCAATGTCACCCTGCACATCGATCACGGCAAGCTGGTGCGTTACGGCGGTAATTACAGCAAGTTCGAGGATATGCGCGCCGAGCAACTGATTCTGCAGCAGGCCGTGCTGGCCAAGCAGCAGGAGAAGATGGCGCATCTGCAGAAATTCATCGACCGCTTCAAGGCCAAGGCCAGCAAGGCCAAACAGGCGCAAAGCCGCGTCAAGGCGTTGGAGCGGATGGAGAAGATCGCGCCGGTGCTGACCGAAGCCGACTTCCAGTTCGAATTCAAGGAGCCCAGCAGCCTGCCCAATCCGATGCTGACCATGTCGCAGGCCTCCTTCGGCTATCCGGCGGCGGAGGGGGCAGCGGAAGGCGCGCCGCCCACGGTGATTGTCAAAGGCGTGAACCGTTCGGTGCTGGCCGGCCAGCGCATCGGCATCTTGGGCGCCAACGGCCAGGGCAAATCCACGCTGGTGAAGACGGTGGCCGAAGCGCTGACGGCTACCGGCGGCGAGATCATTCGCGGCAAGGGCTTGAACATCGGTTACTTTTCGCAGCAGGAGCTGGACGTGCTGCGGCCGGAGGACGATCCGCTACAGCACATGCTGAGATTGGCGCGCGAAACGCCGGCGCAGCTGCGCCCGCCGGCCAACGACTGCCGCGAGCAGGGCCTGCGCAACTTCCTGGGCACCTTCAATTTCAGCGGCGACATGGTCAAGCAGGCGGTGGGCAGCATGAGCGGCGGAGAGAAGGCGCGGCTGGTGCTGTGCATGATAGTCTGGCTGCGTCCCAATCTCTTGCTGCTGGACGAACCGACCAACCATCTGGACCTGGCCACGCGCGAGGCCTTGAGCGTGGCGTTGAACGAGTTCGAGGGATCGGTGATGCTGGTTAGCCACGATCGCGCGCTGCTGCGCGCGGTCTGCGATGAGTTCTGGATGGTGTCGCGTGGCGGCGTCAGCGATTTTGACGGCGATCTGGACGACTATCAGGTCTACCTGTTGGAAGAAGCCAAGCGCCGACGCGAAGAGGCCGCCTGCAAGCGCTAAGAACGTGTTTACGATCTCGCGAGCAAGAGCGAGACAAGGCGAAAACGGCTGAGAAAGCGGAGTGCACACGTAGTACATTGGCATTTTGAAGGCGTGCTCACCGTGTAACGCTTCACGACACGCAGTAGATCGGAAACAGGTTCTAAGCGGCGGTGGCGCAAGGCGCGCCGGCATTTGGAGTTTATAAAAGGCAGTGTCGTCATGGGTTGTGGCGGCGCTGCTTTTTAGATTTAGGGCGGTCGGAGCCGGCGGAGAGCTTGTCGTCCACTCAGGGCGCCGGGCTTTCAATCCTCGGCAAAGCCAGGGCAGCTTTAAGCTTTGGGCGTGAACGCCAGCGCCACCGAGTTGATGCAGTAGCGCTCGCCGCTGGGTTCGGGGCCGTCCGGGAAGACGTGGCCCAGGTGAGCGTCGCATTCCGAGCAGCGCACTTCGATGCGGGTCATGCCGTGGGAGTGGTCGACGATGCGGGCGATGCGCGCGCCGGCGGCTTCGGCCCAAAAACTGGGCCAGCCGCAGCCGGGGTCGTACTTGGCGTCGCTATGGAATAGCAAGGTGCCGCAGCAGACGCAGTGGTAGTCGCCGTTCTCTGTGCGGGTATAGTGTTCGCCGCTGAACGGACGCTCGGTGCCGGCCTGGCGGGTGACGCGGTATTGTTCCGGCGTCAGCTGCCGTTGCCATTCTTGATCGGTTTTTTGCATGGTCATGGTGCGCTCCTGTGTAGAGGGTTAGCCCTATTTTAGGGCGAGTCCTAGTTGCCGGTATATCCGGCGTTAAGGTTTTACCGGGGACAGGGTTGACGGGGGAAGGGTGCGGACTCTTATCTCAATATTTGACCTGTTAACAAAACTCCTAATGCTGTGTTGGCCTTCTTGTCACCCAACCTGGCCTCAGATTCATTAGTCGTGCCGGCAGCCCGTGGATGACGGATTCGGAGCTGGAGTTTGTAAGGATGTGGAGTACGTTGCCCGGCTTTAATTAATATATTCATTAAAAATAAAGAAACACTTCCAAATAGCCTTTCTATTTTCAATATCATGTCGACCCCAGGGCTTTCCCACAGTACTGTGTGCTGCATTTAATACAAAATAAATTATCAGTTGTAAATTTTTGTTGTGTTTGTTCGAAGCGGGCATCAGAGTGGCGGCAGTGCCTGTTGTTGCCGTTCATGCCGGGGGAAAGGCGGGAGGGCCGTCGGGTGAATCGGGAGAGTTTTGATAGCGTGACTGACTCCAAAGGGGATATATGTTGAGGCTTCGAATCAATTTGCTGACGTTGGCGAGCGGCGCGCTCGGGCTGCTAGGGCTGGTTTGCTCTGAGGCGGGCGCTGCCGCCACCACCGGCATCGTGGCGGTCAATAGCGGCCAGTGCTTGAATGTCGGGGGCGGTTCGACCCAGTCCGGGGCCGGCATCATTCAGTGGCCCTGCTCGGCGGGGAGCAATGAGCAATGGACGTTCGTGCCCTTGGCCAACGGTTTCTATCACATCGTCTCGCAGAAGTCGCAGATGTGCCTGAATGTGCCGGCTTCCAGTCGCAATCAGGGTGTTCAGCTGATTCAGTGGCCATGCCAAGGCGTCGCGGTGACCAATGACCAGTGGAAAATCCAGCCGGTGGATGTCGGCACTTACCATATTGTGTCCGCATCCAGCGGCCAGTGCGTGAACATCTTTTCCGGCGTCGCGACTCAGGGAACCAAAGTGGTGCAATGGCCCTGCCAGGGCAAGGCGCAGGTGAACGACCAGTTCATGTTCGATTACCCCGGTTCCAAAAGCACGGCTCTTCCCTCCGCCTGGAGCGGAGTGATTCCCTTGCCGGTCACTCCCGTGGGGGTCGCCAATCTGCCGGACAACAAGCTGATGATGTGGTCCGCGGATTTTCCCGACGCTTTCAGCGGAGACAGCGGCAATGGCAACAGCAAGACCTATACCGCGTTGTTCGACGCGGCGAAAAACGCGCCGCTCCCGCTGACGGTGGTCACCACCGGCTCGAATTTGTTCTGCCCGGGCACGTCGATGCTGCCCAACGGCAATCTGTTGATCAACGGCGGCTCCAGTAGTCCTAAAACACAGATATACGATTGGGCGGCCAAGCGTTGGAGCGCCAGCGGCAATATGAATATCCCGCGGGGCTATGAGGCCAATACCGTGCTGTCGGATGAACGGGTGCTGACTTTGGGCGGTTCCTGGAGCGGCGGCTACAACAGCAAGAGCCGGCCCAATCGCACCGGGGAGGTGTGGGAGGGCGGCCATTGGAAAGTTCTTGCCGGCGTGCCTGAAAATAATGTGATCGGGCCCGATCCGCAGGACACCAATGGCAGCGTGTACCGCGGCGATAATCATTTGTGGCTGTTCGCCAGCAGCGGGGGGATGGTATTTCATGCCGGACCCAGCGCGCAGATGAACTGGATTGGCACCAGCGGTTCCGGGAGCATCGTCTCGGCGGGAACGCGCGGCAACGACCCCTACAGCATCAACGGGAGTGCGGTGATGGTGGACGCCGGCCAGATCCTGAAGCTGGGCGGCGCGCCGGCTTATCAGCAGAACACAGGTACGACTTACGCGAGCAACTCGGCTTATCTGATCGATATCCGCGGCGGCCCCAAGGCTCCAGTGAAGGTCAAGCCGCTGCCGGGGATGAGCTATCGCCGCGCATTCGCCAATTCGGTGGTTTTGCCGGATGGCGATGTGGTGGTGGTGGGCGGGCAGACGATACCGCAGCCGTTCACGGATTCCTACGCGGTGTTGACGCCTGAGTTATGGAGCGCGGCGAAGCAGACATTTTCGCCCTTGAAACCGATGCAGGTGCCGCGCACCTACCATAGCACGGCGATCTTGCTGCAGGATGGGCGCGTGTTTGTCGGAGGCGGCGGCCTGTGCGGCGCCGCTTGCCCGCAAAATCACCTGAACGCGGAAATATTGACGCCTCCGTATCTGCTGAATGCAGACGGCAGCCTGGCTGCCCGGCCGGTGATCAGCGCCGCGCCAGCTCAGGCCAGGCCGGGGAGCGTGATCGAAGTCAAAACGCAGCAGGCGGCGAGCCGCTTCGCCTTGATGCGGCTGTCCGCGGTGACCCATACGGTCAACAACGACCAACGTCGCATCGCCTTGTCGGTGTCGCAGATCACGCCGCTGGCGGGGGAAACGCGTTATTCCCTGCAGATTCCGGCGGATAGCGGCGCGGTGTTGCCGGGTTACTACATGCTGTTTGCCATGAACCCGCAGGGGGTGCCCAGTGTGGCCCGGATCATCACCATCAATTAAACAGCGCTTGGGAGGGCTCGCCTGCGCGCTGGCCCTGTTGGGGATCCCGTGCGCGGCCGGCGGCGAGGAGGCGCCGGCCGGCGGCCGGCTGTTCTACGGTCAGGTCGCTTTGATCGGCCAGCTATATGTCCATAACCGTCCCTTGGGCGCCGAGTACGTGCGTTGCGTCAACTGCCACCGGCTACAGGATCATGCGCGGGCGGAAGGCCGCTTCGGTCCTGATTTGGGCGCGAAATTTTTGACGGAGCCCAGCGCCAGGCGCGGAGGACCGGAGCGGGCTTATACCGAGCAGAGTTTTTGCGAGATGCTGCGAACCGGAAAAGACCCGACCGCGATCTTGATCAGCACGGATATGCCGCGCTACCGCTTGAGCGCGGCGGAGTGCCGGGCTTTATGGCTTTTTTTGCAGGAGCATTAGCATGCAGCGGAAAGATGTCGAGCCGTTGGATCAAGGGCGGAGGCGGTTTGCGATGGGTTTGGCGGGGCTGGCGCCCTTATGGCTGGCGGGGCCGGCCGCGTTTGCCGACACCGTGTCGCCGAGGGACCTGGCCTTGGCGCATGGGGAGATTTCCCCGCCGTTGCCGCTGCCGGATTTCCTGCTGAAGGACAGCGATGGTCAGCGGCGTTCGTTTTACGCCTTATTGCAGCGTCGCGTGACGGCTATCCAGCTGATTTTTACCCGCTGTTCCAATGTTTGCCCGATTCAGGGCGCGACATTCAGGCAGGTGCAGGATTTGATCCCGGAGTCGAAGCGGGCGAGGACGCAGCTATTGTCGCTAAGTCTTGACCCATTGAACGATACGCCCGAGCAGCTGCGGCGATGGCTGGCGCCGTTTCGTCCCAAGCCAGGCTGGCGGGCAGCCAGCCCCGAGCTGGCCTCCCTGGACTTGGTGCTGGCTACGTTCAATCAGCGCCGGACGGATTTGGGCGCGCACCATACGGAAGTCTTGCTGGTGGATGCCAAGCACCGGCTGGCGTGGCGATCGACGGAGCTGCCGTCTGCGGAAACCATCGCGCGCACCCTGTCGGCCTTGGCTTAGCTTGTCGCTGGCCGCGGCCGGTTTTGCTATTGGATTTCGTCCAGCGCGGCGGGCAAGTGGGATTCGTCGGCCCATTGTTCGACCTGCCAACGCCCGTCGCAATAGCTCAGCCAGTTCAGCGCCGCGTTGGGAATGGGGAAATCGCGGGCTTCGGACATCGGTTTGCCGGTGGCCAGCCGGTACATCATTTCCAGCACGCCGCCATGAGTGACCACCAGCAGGGTTTGGCCCAGGTGGCTGCGGGCGATGCTGGTGAAGCCATCGCGGATGCGTCGCATGAAGACATTGAGGCTTTCCCCTCCTTTGAGGTCGTAGTCCGGATCGCGGGATTTCAGCTGCAGATAGTCGTCCCGTATGGTTTGTTCCGCCTCGGCGTAGGTCAGGCCCTGGAACACGCCCATGTGGCGCTCGCGCAGCTCGGCGCTGTAGGTGGGGGTCAGGCTCAACCGCGTTTGCAGCGGCGCGGCGGTTTGGCGGGTGCGGGTCAGGTCGCTGACGTAGAGCGCGTCGAAGGCGTAGCGCCCCGGCCATAGCGCGCGGCTGAGGCTTGCCGCCTGCTCCTGGCCGGTGGGGTTGAGGGGGATGTCGGTATGGCCTTGCAATCGATATTCGCGGTTCCAGTCGGTTTCGCCATGGCGGACGACGCAAAAACGGGTGGTGTGCTGCATTCCTGTCTTTCTGTTTTTTTAACTGCCGAAAATGCGGCGGGGCGACCTTACAAAATACCCACGCCGGAGATGTCGCGCGCCAGGTTGGCGGCGTAGTTGTCGGTCATGCCGCCGACGAAATCCAATACTTTCATATAGGCCTGATACAGGCTGTCGTCACTGCGGATATGCTGTTCCAGCAGACCCATGGCCAGGTGCTCGCGCGGGCTCAGGCACTCGGCGCCCTTGTTGACGTAGGCGTGGGCGGCGGGGATCAGCGCGTCCAGAATGCCCGCCATGCACGGGTAGGAGGCCAGTTCGGTCACCAGCTTGGTTCGGTGGCGGTAGACGCGGGTGCTGGCCAGCTCCTTGGCGTGGATCAACGCGTCCTGTACCTGGGCGCCGCACAGATTGATCAGGTCCTTGGCCGGGAATTCGCCGCGTAGCAGGCTGTCGTGGTGCAGCATGAATTTCTCCGCTACTTCACTGACGCAGCGGCCGATGGCGATGCCGCGCAAGGTGCCGCATTTCTGCCGCACGTCCTGCATGTCCCAGATGCGTTCGTATTCGGTAAAGCTGGAGAACAGGGTTTCGAACTCCTTGAAGTCAAGGATGCCGATCTCCACCGCGTCCTCCAGATCCAGAATCGCGTAGCAGATGTCGTCGGCGGCTTCCATCAGGTAGGACAGCGGGTGGCGGCTCCATTGCTGGATGCCCTTGGGCAGCAGGCCCAACTCCGCGGCCACGCGCTGGAAATAGGGCAGCTCGGTGCGGTAGATATTGAATTTGTCGCGGGCCTGGGCGGCTTCGGCGTCCGAGGTCCACGGGTATTTGATCAAGGCGCCCAAGGCGGCGGCGGTGAGGCGCATGCCGCCTTCGCCGGTGTACATTTCCAGCGTGGCCAGCATGCGTAGGCCATGGGCGTTGCCTTCGTAGGTCTGCACATCGCGGATTTCCTCGGGCGCCAGGCCGTGCAGCCAGTGCGCGTTGCGTTCGGCGCGAAACCAGTCGCGCAGCGCGTATTCGCCGGTGTGGCCGAAGGGCGGATTGCCGATGTCGTGGGCCAGGCAGGCCACTTGCACCACGGCGCCGATGTCGTGCGGAGTGTAGTTGTCCGGCAGCAGATGGGCATGCTGCATCATCATGCCGACACGATTGCCCAGGCTGCGGCCGACGCTGGCCACCTCCACGCTGTGGGTTAGCCGGTTGTGGGTATGGTCGTGGCGCGCCAGCGGGTGCACCTGGGTTTTGCGGCCCAGCCGGCGGAAGGCGCTGGAGAACACCACGCGGTCGTGGTCAATGTGGAAGTCGGTGCGCAAGCCCGGGCTGCCTTCTTCGGTGGCCGGGGTGCGGGTTTCCTTGACGTGGCCCTGAATGACTTTGAAGCGTTTGGTGGAGAGGAGTCGTTCCCAATTCATGCGTGCGGAGGAGGTCATGGCGTGGCCCGTGGTGCTGTTGTATTGATGATATGGGCGCGGCGGGCAAAACAAAAGAGCCAGCGCGGGGCTGGCTCTTGGAATGGGGTTACGAGCTTAGCGTTTGCCGGTCTGATTGCCGACCACGCCGCCCACCGCGGCGCCGCCCACAGTGCCGATGGCGTCGCCGCCGGTGAGCACGGAGCCGAGCACGGCGCCGGCGGCCGCGCCGATGGCGGTGTTTTGCTGGCGCTTGGACATGTTGGCGCAACCGGACAGCAGGCTCACGGCGAGCAGGCTGGCGGCAATGACTTTAACGGCGGGTTTGCTGGTAATCGAGGTCATCGAAGTCTCCAAAAACATGAAGTAGGTCTTGTGTAGTCTGAGACGCTTTGAATGCCATCTGGTTCCTATTTTTACGCGTCTTTTCGTAACCATACGTACAGCATTCTATATGCTGTCTTGATGACTTTCAGTACGCGGCGCGATATTAAATAAACCAATTTGTTTACTTATTGCGGCGGCGGGATTAGCATGGGCCATCGTTTCATTGGTATGCGTCATGAATGTTTTCCATCCAAAATTAATTCTGCTAACTGTCTGTCTGGTGGCGCTGATGAGCACGGCCGGCGTGGCCATGCCTTATCCCATCCTGGCGCCCATCTTCGTGAACTCCGCGCCGGATGCGTTCAATCACTTCCTGGGGCTGCCGCCCAAGCTGCTGCTGGGCCTGGCCTTGGCCGCCAACCCGCTGGGCATTTTGCTGGGCAGCACCTTGATTGGAGCATTGTCGGACCGGCTGGGGCGGCGGCGGGTGTTGACAGGCACCTTGTTGCTGACCTTCGCCGGCTATCTGTTGACGGCCTACGCTTTATGGAGCCGCTGGTATCTACTGTTCGTGCTGGCGCGTTTTGTCACCGGCCTGACCGAGGGCAATGTGGCGGTGGCGCGCGCCATCGTCGCGGATCTGCATCCGCAGCTGGATCGCACGCGCTCCTTCGCCATTCTCAATGCGGTGCTGTATACCGGCTGGCTGGTGGGGCCGCTGATTGGCGGGTTGACCTTGCCATTGGGAGAGGCGGTGCCTTTCCTGCTGGCCGCCGGCGCCATCTTGCTGTGCTTGGCGGTGCTGCTGGCCTTCCTGCCGGAGACCGGCGAGCGCATGCACCAGGATCAGTCCTTGTTGCAGGTGATGCGCGGCCAGCACTCCTTCCGGCTGCTGTCGGCGGACCCTTTGCTGGCGCGATTGTTTTGGATGCAACTGGCGTTCGCTATCGGGGTCAACGCTTTTTACGAGTTTTACCCTTTGTGGCTGGTGGAGTACGCGCGGCTGGACAGCCGTGGCATCGCGGTGGTGACGGCGTTGATGTGCGTCTTGATGACATCGGCCAGCGTTTTGCTGGGCAAGCTTGGGCATAAGCGGGCGCCGCTGGAACTGGCACGCATCAATGCGGCCTGGGTGGCCCTGGGCCTGCTGGGTTTGAGCCTGCTGGCGGATCTGCCTTGGCCGGGCATAGGCTTGATTGTATTGTTGGGCGTGCCGCTGGCGATTTACAACGCCATCCTGCCCAGTTGGTGTTCGGAGCGCTTCGCCAACCTGGGGCAGGGCAGTGTGATGGGCCTGCTGACCACGATCTTCTGCGTGGCCAATGTGTTGGTGGCTTTGCTGGGCAGCGTGTTGACCATTCTGGACACCCGGCTGGTGCTGGTCCTGGGCGCTTTGACGTGCGGCCTGGCCGCCGGTTGGCTGCAAGGCGTGATCCGTGAGGCGGCGGAAGCCTGATGGCGGCGGCGATCAACGGCGCGGACCGCTTGCTGTATCTGCTGAAAACGCGGGGACCGCAAACGGCGCAGGCGCTGGCGGCGGAGTTGGGCCTGACCAGCATGGGCGCGCGCAAGCACTTGCTGGCGCTGGAGCAGAAGGGGCTGGCGCGGATGGAGGCCCAGGCTCAGGGCGTGGGCCGGCCGGCCCAGGTTTGGCGCTTGACCGAGCGCGGCCATGGCCGCTTTCCGGATCGGCACGCGGACCTGACGCTGCAATTGCTGACCCAGGTGCGGGAGCTGTTTGGCGAGGCTGGTCTGGAGAGTTTGATTCAACGGCGAGAAGCGCAGTCGGAGGAGGAGTACCGGCAGGCTATGTCCGGCGCCGACGCGCTGGCGGACCGGGTGGCCGCGCTGGCGCGAATACGCAGCCAGGAAGGTTATATGGCGGAGGCCCGTCAAGATGGAGACGGTTGGCTGTTGCTGGAAAATCATTGCCCGATCTGCGCGGCGGCGCGTCAATGCCAGGGCTTGTGCCGATCCGAGCTGGCGCTGTTTGAGCGGGTGTTGGGGCCGAGGGCGGAGGTGCGGCGGCTGGAGCACGCGCTGGACGAGGGTGGGCGGCGCTGCGTATATCGCATCGTGCCCTTGGCGGAGTGAGAAGACGCGGCGCTTGCTTTTTGAATTCATGGACTTGCGTGAGCTGATTGTATTTCGCAATCCGGATTTACCGGGATGGTTTTATCAGGTACATTCCGGCGTTTTTCCACGTGGTTGGCGCTTGCTCCGACGCTGGGCAGCGCCTCCTTGGTTGTTGTTCTCCGTTCTGCGGCAAGGCCCTTGCTCAGGACCGTCATGCATTTCACCATTTTCGACACGCCCGTGATCCGGCCTTTGTTCCGCTGCTTGTCCATCGTCATGCTCAAACTGAGCGGCTGGAAGCTGCGAGGGGAGTTTCCCAAGCTGGATAAATACGTGCTGATCGGGGCGCCGCATACCAGCAACTGGGATTTTCCGTTGACGCTGGCGGTGTGTTTCGCCGCGCGGGCCAAGATTTACTGGATGGGCAAGCACACACTGTTCGCCGGGCCGATCGGACCGGTGATGCGTTGGTTGGGCGGTATTCCGGTCAAACGGCATCAGAATAATTCGCTGGTGCAACAAATGGTGGAGGTGTACCGGCGTTCGGACCGGCTAGTGGTGGCGATTCCGCCGGAGGGCACGCGCAAGGCGGTGTCCGAATGGAAGACGGGCTTTTATCACATCGCCTGCGGCGCGGAGGTGCCGGTGGCTTTGGCGTATCTGGATTACAGCCGCAAGGAGGCCGGTTTCGGTCCCATCTTCACGCCCAGCGGCGATATCGACGCCGATATGCCTCGCATTCGCGCCTTTTACCGCGACAAGGTGGGTAAGCGTCCGAATCAAGGCTAAGTCAGCCCTCTCCACGCCTCTCGCTGAAGCGCGGCAGACATTTAACAAGTTCTCAGGGGGCCGCGGCCTGGGCGGCGGCACTCACCGGCAGGAACTGCAGGAAAGGGCCGGCGATCAGGGATTGGCCGAAGTCGATGGCGCTGCGGCGCAGTTTCTCGTCCGACAATTCCGCCAACAGGTCCAGCCTGGCCATCATCTTGCCGAATTCCCGCTCGAAGGACAGATTGCGCACGTTGCCGATCTCGTTGGACAGCAAGGCCGGCGCGCCGCTGATCTGGCGGTTGTTCAGCATCCAGGCCGCCACTTCCAGGTTGTGCGAGGCGTTGGCCAGTTGCTGCGCGTCCAGTCCGTGCACCAGAAACAGCTCGGTGCGGCCGCCGTAGGCGTCCACCAGCATCGAGCCCATGCCGTAGATCAGCGCGCCTGCGCGGTCGCCGCCAAAACCCGGGTCGAAAGCCGCGCTCATCGCCGCGATGGAGCGCTGCCCGGCCAAGGCCGGCAGCGGGGCGTTATTGCGGATTGCGCCCATGACTTGTCGCATTGCGGCCGGGTAGTCCGCCGCGCCGGTCTTGCGCCATTCCTTGGGATTGCGCTTGTACAGCTTTTCCAGCAGGGTCTGCAAGCTGGCCAGATTGTCGCGCATGGCCAGATTGGCCGTGCGGTTGGCGCTGCTCTGTCCCAGTTCATTGCTCCGGAAGTCGTCGCCGGCGACGGGTTTTTGCACTGGAGTGTAAGCGCAGGCGCTCAGAAGTAAAGCGGCGAGCGGCAGCAAGGGCCTGAGCGACATGGAAATGGAGCTCCAGAAGTGGAATGCCCGTTGGTGTACCATGCCCGCGCCGTGCTTGGCAATGCGCGGCTTACGGTGTTTTGCCGGCGAACAGCGCCTTCCAGCCGTCCAGGCCCAGCTGTTTCAGCGTTTCGATATTTTTCTCATAGATGGCTTCCGCTTGCGGGAAGGCTTCCACTGCCCGGCCGATGCTGGCTTCGCGCAGCAGGTGCAAGGTCGGATAGGGCGCGCGGTTGGTGAAGTTCTCTATGTCGTTGACGCCGGTGCCTTCAAACTGGAACTTGGGGTGGAAACTGGCCACTTGCAGTTCGCCGTCCAGCCCCATGTTTTCTACGATGGCGTCGGCGATATCGAGAAAGTCGTTGAAATCCAGGAAACGCTGCAGCGCGCGCGGGTGGATCAGCAAGGTGGTATCGATTTCGTCCGGGCTGCTATCAGCCAGCAGACGCAGTTCGGAGGCGAGCTCTTGCGCCAACTGATCCGGCTGGGCGGCGTCGCTGACCACGTAGCGCACCTGGTTTTTCACGTAGACGCTCTTGGCGAACGGGCACAGATTGAGTCCGATCACCGCTTTTTCCAGCCAGTCGCGGGTGGCGGCGATGATGTGTTCGTGATCGTCGGAGGCGGGCATGGGATTCCTTGCGTTGAAGCGTGAATGCAAAAAACCCGGCACGAGGCCGGGTTTTCATCAAGCTGACTAATCGCGTGGATTAGATGGGCTGGATGTTGGAGGCTTGTTTGCCTTTCGGGCCGTCTACGACGTCAAAGCTAACGCGCTGGTTTTCAGCCAGGGTGCGGAAGCCTTTGGCATTGATCTGGGAGAAGTGAGCGAACACGTCGTCGCCGCCTTCATCCGGGGTGATAAAGCCAAAACCTTTGGAGTCGTTGAACCACTTAACGGTACCGGTTGCCATTTTGTTAATTCCTCAAAACGAGCAGTTGAAATAAAAGGCACGAAGTTCAAGGGAAATGGCGACTGAGGTACGGACTTAATGCCACTACGACAACAACACATCCACAACTTGAGCATCCTGCGGCAGGAATAGTGCCTATAGTTCCGGGACATGGCAAGCGTTTTCTGCATGGCCGAAAGGGTTTTTATCCTGTTTTTTCAGGATACCCTGGCATTTCTGCCGGTTTTTAATGGTTTGGAGTCAGGCTCCGAAGCAACCGGCTTGCTCCGCGCGGTCCAATTCCGCGCGCAACCAGTCCGCCGCCAGCGGACAGCCGTCCTCCACTTTGCCCACCGCCATGCTTAGCACTTGTTGCTTGCTGACCCCGTTTTCACGCCAACTCTGGCCGCCGGATTGCAGATTGAGCAAGATGGGCATCAAACGGTCTATCGCGCGGGCGAAGCGCGCTTCAGGGGTTTTGCGAGCCTCGAACTCTTGCCACAAGGCCAGCAGGTCCGCGGCGATTGGCTGGGGCAATAGACCCAGGATGCGGCGCATCGCTGCCAGCTCTTCCGCTTCGCGTTCGGCGGCACCGTCCGCGTCGTAGACGAGGGTGTCTCCGGTGTCGATCTCGCCCAAGTCGTGAATCAACAACATGCGCACGACTTTGTCGATGTCCACCGGCTCGGCGGCGAAGTCGCGCAGATTGAGAGCGAAGAGGGCGATCTGCCAGCTGTGCTCCGCCGAATTCTCGTAGCGGTCCACATAAACGGCCTTGGTTTTGCGCAGCACCGTTTTGAGTTTGTCCACTTCAATAATGAAGGCGATGTGCTGTTGCAGCGTTTGCAGTTGGTTTTGCATGGGAATATTAAGGCGGATAGGCGGGCGATGCGCCGAGGGCGCAAATTATGCGCGGCGCGTGATGGTTTGGAAAGGGCGCTGTCGCACGCTTTGCCGCATGCTGCATATACTGGAATGAAGGGGCATTGAAAATGGGAGAGGGCATGGGCAAGCAGGAGCTGACGCTGGAGATCGTGGAGCCTGAGGCGTTCCACGATTTCATGGAAGTGATGAGCGATTACGCGCCGCAGGTTGAGCATCTGGTTTGCCAACTGGGTTTCGGCGACACCGACGCCGCGCAGATCGATCAGCTGTTTCGTTTGCTGCACAGCATCAAGGGCGACGCCAGCATGTGCCAGGTGCGTTTTGTGGTGCCTTTCGTCCATTCGCTGGAAAGCCTGTTGGAGAGGCTGCGCAGCGGCGAGGTGAGCTATGAGGATTCGATCGGCGACGTCATGCTGCTGGTGATGGACCGTTTGGGTCTGGCGCTTGAGGCCCTGGAAAACCACGAATTGTTGGACGATCTGCAGTTGCCCCTGCTGATGCGGGCGCTGAATCAGGTGGCGGAATGCCCGGTTGGCGAGCTGTTGCAGCGTTGTCAGCAACTGGTGGAGCAGATCACCGGGATTCCCTTGCATGTGATTGAATCGGATACGCCGACGGATGCCGCCGCGCAGCTCAGCCAGGGCGATTTGGCGTTTTTCCGGATATTGGCCCTGCAGTTTGAACAGCGCTTGCCGCAGTTCCAGGGCCGCACCGAGCGCAATCTGGAACTGGCGCTGGAGACTAGTCGCCAGGCGCCGGGGCTGGTGGACGACAGGCAGCTGGAGGCGGCGGTGTATATGCACGATATCGGCATGATGCTGCTGCCGGAGTCGTTCTGGTTGAAAGTGGGGCGGATGAGCGAGTCCGAGCGCCATCAGATGGCGGAGCACCCGGGCTGGGCGGCGGGCCTGTTGGAACGGATGCCGGCCTGGGCCGACGCGGCGCGCATGGTGGCCCAGCATCACGAGATGCCGGATGGCAGGGGCTATCCGCATGGCCTGCACGGCGATGAGATTTGCAGCGGCGCGCTTATTCTGGCTCTGGTTGATGCCTTCGAGGCGGTGACTTTGAAGCACTCGCATCGCGGTTTGCGGCATTCGATGATGCGCGCCATCGCAGAGATCAACGCTTCGGAGCGTCAGTTCGATCCCTTTTGGCTGGCGCGTTTCAATCAGGTGATCCGCGTGCGGCTGGCGGCTTGCGCCAGACGGCCGCCGGGAGATTAGCCGGTGTCAGACGCCGTGTTGTTTGAACCATTGCAGCATGCGGCGCCAGCCGTCGTTGGCGGCGGCCGCGTTGTAAGTTGGACGGTAGTCGGCGTTGAAGCCGTGGTCGGCTTCAGGGTAAACCACGATTTCAGAGGGCTTGCCGGCGGCGCGCAGCGCGGCCTTCATCTTGTCCACCGACTCCAGAGGAATACCCTTGTCCAGCCCGCCGTAAAGCCCGAGCACCGGCGCATGCAACTGCGCGGCGATGTCCAGCGGCTGGCGTGGTGTATTCGTTCCGGCCTCTCCTTGCAGCCGCCCGTACCAGGCTGCGCCGGCTTTGAGCGCGGGATTATGCGCGGCGTACAGCCATACCTGGCGTCCGCCCCAGCAAAAGCCGGTGATGGCCGCGTGCTTGACGTCGCCGCCGTGGCCGCTTGCCCAGGTCAGGGTGGCGTCCAGATCCGCCATTACCTGGTTGTCCGGCACCTTGCTGACCAGGCCGCTGACCAGTTCGCCGATGCTGGCGACCTTGCTAGGGTCGCCCTGGCGGAAATAGAGCTCGGGGGCCACGGCCAGGTAGCCGGATTTGGCCAGCCGTCGGCACAGGTCGCGGATGTGTTCATGCACGCCGAAGATTTCCTGCACCACCAGCACCACCGGCAGAGGGCCGCCGGCAGCGGAGGGCTTTGCCATATAGCCCGGCATGACGGCGGGGCCGGTCGGGATTTCCACCGCCCCGGCGTTGAGGCCGTCGCCGTCCGTGAGAATGGCGCTGGCGGCTATGGGTTGCACCGCCAGCGCGAAGCCCACGCCCACCGCGCTGTTCAGAAAGTCCCGACGCGAAGCGTCGATATGTCGGTTGCTTGTCATAAGGGCATTCTCCAACAAGGTGATTCGGATTGGGTCAACCAGCTTAATGCCGTTGACATTGCCTGGCAAGCCGGCGCGCGCGCCGGCTTGCGGGGGCTTCCTTAGGACGAGGGAATGCGGCATTATTCACAGCCATTGAAGCATGACTTAACGAAACGTATATAGATTATGCCGGACTCCTCCAAAGTGAAGCTGCCTACCAGCTTCTTGCGCATCGGTCAGCAACTGCCGGTTGACGTGTACGCCAAGAACGGCCTGCTGCTACTGAAAAAAGGCCATTACGTGCTGACGCCGGAGCAGCGCGAACGGCTGGTGACGTTGGCGCACGGCGACAGCGAGGAGGTGGCGGCGCGCTTGGAGCGCGAGCAGCTGGAGCGCGCGGCGCAGCGCGAGAAGGAAGCCGCGGCGCAAGTGCAGCCCAATCCCATCATGGAGCTGGGTTTCCAGACTCGTCGCGCCGAGGGCCTGCTTTTGCATGGCCTGGCGGTGCCGGGCCTGGCCGGGAGGCTGGTGGACATGGCGGACGCGTTGATCCGGTTGGCTTGCAAGCAGCCGGACGGGGTGCTGGCCAGCGTGCTGCTGACGCCCTACCGCGACATCGGCAGCGCCCATAGCGTGCATGTAGCGGCGATCATGGCGGTGTTGGGGCGGCGCTTGGGCATGGAGGAGGCGCGTTTGCAAGCAGTGGTGGGCGCGGCTTTGAGCATGAATTTGGCGATCACCGGCTTGTTGAATCAACTATCGCGGCAGCAAACGCCGCCGGACGCCGCGCAGCGCGACGATCTCTACGCCCATCCCATTGTCGGTTCCGCCATTTTGCGCGAGGCCGGCGTGGTGGACGAACATTGGCATCTATTGGTGCAGACCCATCAGGAGCAGCGCGGCGGCGACGGCTACCCGCAGGGGCTGCGCGGCGAGGATATCCACCCGGACGCAGCCTTGCTGCACATGGTGGACGTGTTGTGTTCCTGCATACATCAGCCGCAGCCGGCCTTGCCGGCGCTGGTGATCGGCAGCCTGTATCGTGGCGAGCTGGGCGATTTCGATCCGCAGCACGCCGCTTTGCTGATAAAGGAGCTGGGCGTGTACCCGCCCGGCAGCTTCGTCAAATTGGCCAGCAACGAGATCGGCGTGGTCACCCACCGCAGCGACAAGGCCAACGCGCCGCGAGTGGCGGCCTTGCGCAAGTTGGACGGCGCGCCCTACGCCGACGCGTTGCTGCGCGACACTCGGCAGAACGCTTACCGGGTGCTGGAGGCGGCGCCGTTGTCGGCGGCGGTGGTGAAGCCGGCTTATCTGTCCAAGCTGTGGCAGAAGTGAGCGGGTTCAGGGCCGAGCCTCGCCCAGCGGTCGTAACTGGATGCCGGATACGTCCTTGATCTTCCAGATGCGACGGATGTGCGCGAGATCGCGTTCGGTTTCGTCGCGCAGCCGCGCTTCCGGCAAAAAACTCATTTCCACGTCCACATTGCCCAAATAGACCGCCTCGCCGCGCTTCACTTCAAACGGAGCGGCCAGGCGGAAGCCGCGCATTTTGCGGCTCACGCCCCAAGCTCCGTCTTCCAGCCAGTTGGCCCAGACCTGTTCCACCCGGTACTGGCCCGGCTCCAGCGTGAACAGCATCAATTTGCCCTCCGCCATGGATTTGCCCGGTTCGCCGAAAACGGTGTCGGTCAGCAGGCTGGCGCGGTCGACGGCCACGACGCGACCAGCGGCGTTGGCGATATCCAGGCCGAGCGTCGCACTGTCCGGGTTGGAGGATTTGCCGGTCAACGACAGAATGGCGTAGCCGCGTTCGGCGGGCGGCTCCAGCGAGCCGTTCAGACGCTCGGCCATGCCGGCGCAGCCGGTGAGCAGCAGAGAGCAGAAGGCGAGAGTGAAGAGCCGTGTCAGCATAGTGTGTCCTATCGTCCGCCGGAAGCGGCGGCTTGGTTTGCATTGTCCGCTGTTTGCGCTTGCGGCTTCAAGCCCAGCACCAGCAGGGCGCTGAGCAGCAATGAGCCGCTTAGCCAGAGGTAAGCCAGGGTGTGGCTGCCGGTGGCGGCCTCAATCAAACCCAGCGCATAGGGGCCGATGAAACCGCCGATATTGCCCACGGAATTGATCAGGCCGATGGCGCCCGCGGCCAGCGTGCCGGTGAGAAAAGTAGTGGGAATGGACCACCACACGCCCATCGGGCTGTAGACGCCGATGGCGACGATGGTGACGGAGAGCAGCGCCACGGCGAGATGGTCGCTCAGCGCGCCAATCAGGAAACCGGCGGCGGCGAGCAAGAGCGGCAGCGCCACGTGCCAGCGTTTCTCCGCCCGGCGCGACGAGGAATGACCCAGCCACAGCATGGCGGCCAGCGCCGCCAGCATGGGCACGGCTGAGGCCAGGCCGATGGCCAGCGGCGACCAGCCGGAGGCGTTCTTGATCACCGTGGGCATCCAGAAGCTGAAGCCCCAGAAACCGGTGATCCATAGAAAGTAGATCAGACATAGCCGCAGCACCGCCGGCTGCGCCAGGGCCTGACGCAGCGTGGCCGGCTGTTGTTTACGGGTGGCGGCTTTTTCCGCTTGCAGCGTGTCGATCAAATAGCGCTTTTCCTCCACATTCAGCCAAGCGGCCTTGGCTGGATCGTCCTGCAGCCACAGCAAGACAGCACCGCCGTAGAGCATGGTGACGCCGCCCTCCAGCAGGAACAGGCTTTGCCAACCTTTCAGGCCGAAGGGCTGAAGACCCACCAACCAGCCGGCAAGCGGCGCGCCGACGATGGCGGATACCAGCAGGGAGCTCAAGGTGATGGAAATCGCGCGGGCGCGGGTTTCCGCGACGAACCAGCGCGGGATCACCGAGGCGTAGATCACCGGGTAGAAGCTGGCTTCGCACACGCCCAGCATAAAGCGCAGCAGGTAGAACTGCCATTCGTTCTGCACCAGGCTCAGCAATATGCTGACCGCTCCCCAGGAGAACAGGATGCGCGCGATCCAGCGGCTAGGGCTCCAGCGCTCGGCCAGAATCGCTCCGGGTACCTCGAACAGCACGTAGCCGGCGAAGAAAATGCCGGCGGCCAGGCCGTATACTTTGGCGTCGAAGCCGAGGTCGGCGTTCATGGTTAAGGCCGCGTAGCTGACATTGACCCGATCCAGAAAGGCCAGTACGGAGGCGATGAACAGCGGAGCGAGAATGCGCAAATAGGTTTTGCGCAGAAGGGAAGTTTTGACGGAATCTGGGCTCATGCGGCGCCCTCGCTTAATGGGTGGATGCCGTCAAGATGCGCAGAAAGCGCCGCGCAGTC
This sequence comes from Chromobacterium sp. IRSSSOUMB001, assembly GCF_023507765.1. Taxonomy (NCBI): domain Bacteria; kingdom Pseudomonadati; phylum Pseudomonadota; class Betaproteobacteria; order Neisseriales; family Chromobacteriaceae; genus Chromobacterium; species Chromobacterium sp. IRSSSOUMB001. Next base: position 82,638 of record NZ_JALCYU010000005.1, on the reverse strand, counting down.
AATCCAGATGCGGCTCGAAGAATTCCAGCAAGCGAGACGGCAGCCAATCCAGTGTGCCGGGAAAGGCGCCGGAGGCGAAACCCACATGGCCGCCGTGGGGCGGGAATTCCAGCGTGACGCTGGCTGCCACGTCGGCCTGACGCGGCAGCGCCTGTTCCGGCAGGAAGGGATCGTTGCGCGCGTTCAACACCAGAGTGGGGCGGGCGATCTGGCCCAGCCGAGGCTTGGCGCTGGCGCTGCGCCAGTAGTTGAGGGCGGTGCCGAAGCCGTGAATCGGCGCGGTGACCAGGTCGTCGAATTCAATGAAGGTGCGTGCGCGGCGGAGTTTGCCCCCGTCGAACAGGCCGGGGTGGCGCTGTAGCGATTTCAGCGCTTTGGGCTTAAGCGTGCCCATGAACATGCGGGTGTACAGTAGTTTGCCCAAGCCCCTGTCCAGCTGGGTGCTGGCCGCCACCAGATCCAGCGGCGCGGACACCGCCGCCGCCGCGCGCGGCAGCGCCAGCGCGCCTTCGTCCGCCAGGTAGTTGAGCAGCATGCTGCCGCCAAGCGATACCGCGGCGGCGGCCAAGATCGGGAAGCGTTGAGCCAGCCGGCTCAAAATCCAGCGCACTTCGGCACTGTCGCCGGCGTGATAGGCGCGCGGCAGAGGATTGTCCACGCCGCCGCAGCCGCGAAAGTGCGGCACCACGCCATGCCAGCCGCGCCGCTGAACCGCCAGCAAGAGCGCGCGCGCGTAGTGGCTGTCGCTGCTGCCTTCCAGCCCGTGAAACAACACGACCAGCGGCGCGCCGGGCCGCCCGGCGACAAAGTCCAGCGCGATGCGGGCGCCATCCGGCGTGTCCCACAGCTCGCGGCGGTAGTCGGGGCGCGGGGTCTTGATCGCCAGCGCCGGCCAGATGGTTTGGGCATGGCCGCCGCGCAGCCAGGCGGGAGACTGGTAAGCCATGGCTCAGGCCGGCTTTTTCTGAGCCGATTTGGGGCGGAAGGCCTTGACCACCGCCTCATGGGTTTCGATATAGGGACCGTCCAGCAGGTCGATGCAGTAGGGGACGGCGGCGAAGATGCCAGAGGTTTCCACTTGGCCGTCGGCGCCGCGCAGGCCTTCCAGCGTTTCCTTGATCGCCTTGGGCTGGCCGGGCAGGTTGAGAATCAGCGCCTGCTTGCGGATCACGCCCACCTGGCGGGACAGGATGGCGGTGGGCACGAAGCGCAGGCTGATCTGGCGCATCTGCTCGCCGAAGCCGGGCATCTCGCGGTCCGCCACCGCCAGCGTGGCCTCGGGGGTGACGTCGCGGGCGGCCGGGCCGGTGCCGCCGGTGGTCAGCACCAGTTGGCAGCCTTCCTCGTCCACCAGCGTTTTGAGCGCGGCTTCGATTTGCGGCTGCTCGTCCGGGATCAGACGGGCGACGACGACGAAGGGGCTGGCCAGCGCGGCGGCCAGCCAGTCCTGCAGCGCCGGAATGCCCTTGTCTTCGTACACGCCGCTGCTGGCGCGGTCGGAGATCGAGACCAGGCCTACTTTCAGCATCACTCGTCGTCCTCTTGGTCCTGCTGATGCAGGCGCGGCTTGCCCGGTTCCGGAATCACGTCCTTGACGGCCTGATAGAGCAGGCGGAAGGACTTGGGCGGTTTGTTGTCCTGTTTTTCCTTGCGCGCGTTGCGGATCAGCGTGCGCAGCTGCTGCGGGTCCGCGGCGGGGAAGTCGGTGACGAAGCTGGCCAGCATCTTGTCGTCTTCCATCAACCGTTCGCGCCAGCGTTCCAGCAGGTGCTGCCAGGCGATGTGCTCGGACGATTCGCCTTTGAGAATTTGCAGGTATTGCTGGATCGGCTCCGGGTCCACGTCGCGCATCAGCTTGCCGATGTATTGCAGTTGGCGGCGCAGCGCGCCGTGCGCGGTAAAGCGTTTATAGTCCAGAATAGCGGTGAGGAGGTCTTCCGGCAGCTGCATTTTCTTCAGCGTGTCCTTGGACAGCTCCACCAGTTCGCGGCCCAGGTCTTGCAGCGCATCCATGTCGCGCTTGCGCTGGGATTTGCTGACGTAGCCGTCGTCCGGGCTGTCGTTCTGGTAATGGGTCATCGTTGGCAATTCTCAATCGGTTTTCTCAAGGCTGGTATGATACCGGAAAAGGCCTCCGGCCGTTTCGACCATTGCGAAAGACACTAGATGGAAGACAAGACATTCAGTTTCAGCCAGGCCGCGCTGGAGGACATCGCCTCCCGCGTCATCGAACTGGCAAAGGCCGAAGGCGCCAGCGCCGCCGAAGCCGATGTTTCCGAAGGACTGGGCCAGACCGTGAGCGTGCGCCTGTCCGAGGTGGAAACCATCGAATACAACCAGGACAAGGGCGTGGGCGTAACCGTCTACCTGGGCCAGAAGAAAGGCCACGCCAGCACTTCCGATTTTTCCGAAGAGGCCTTGGCCGACACCGTGCGCGCCGCGTTGGACATCGCGCGCTACACCGCCGAGGATCCGTGCGCCGGCTTGGCGGATTCCCAGTTGATGGCCACCGAGTTTCCGGACCTCAGCCTATACCATCCGTGGTCGCTGCCGGTGGAGGAGGCCATCGAACTGGCCAAGTCCTGCGAGGCCGCGGCGCTGGCCGCCGATCCGCGCATCCGAAACTCCGAGGGTGGCACCGCCTCGTCGCAGTCCAGCCACTTCGCTTACGCCAACAGCCACGGATTCATCGCCGGCTACGCCAGCAGCCGCCACAGCATTTCCGCTGCGGTGGTGGCCGAGGACGGCGGCGCGATGCAGCGCGATTACTGGTATTCGTCGGCGCGCCGGCGCGAGGATCTGGACGCGCCGGAAGCCATCGGCGCCAAGGCCGGTCAGCGAGCGGCGCGGCGACTGGGCGCGCGCAAGGTGAAGACCGGGCAGTATCCGGTGGTGTTCGAGGCGCCGATAGCCGCCTCGTTGCTCAGCCACTTGGTGGCCGCCATCAGCGGCGGCAGCCTGTATCGCAAATCGTCCTTCCTGCTGGATTCGCTGGGCAAGCCGGTGATGTCGGCCAACGTCACCATAGACGAAGACCCCTTCTTGCTGCGCGGCATGGCCAGCGGCGCCTTCGACAACGAGGGCGTGGCCACGGTGGCGCGCCGGCTGGTGGACAAGGGCGTGCTGCAGGGTTATATGCTGGGCAGCTACTCGGCGCGCAAACTGGGCATGCAGACCACCGGCAACGCCGGCGGCGCGCATAATCTGGTGGTGCACTCCACCGGCGAAAGCCTGGAGGAGCTGTTGCAGGCCATGGGCACCGGCCTGCTGGTAACCGAGCTGCTGGGGCAGGGCGTCAACACGGTCACCGGCGATTACTCGCGCGGCGCGGCCGGCTTCTGGGTGGAGCGCGGCGTGATCATGCACCCGGTGGAGGAAATCACCATTGCGGGCAATCTGCGCGAGATGTTCATGCAGATAGACGCGGTGGGCAACGACGTGCTGGAGCGCGGCGGCCGGCAGATGGGCTCGGTGCTGTTGCGCAGCATGATGGTGGCCGGCGAGGCCTGAGAACCCGCTCAATGTCTGCTGCGCATCGGCAATACTGCGTTAAAAACCGCTTCGAAACGCTCATGTACCCCTTGATCATTCCGCTTTCTCAGCGGTTTGCGCCTTGTCTCGCTCTGGCTCGCGAGACTTTGGACAGGCTCTAAGGCAGGCGATGGCGGATTTGTTCGCGCCGGAAGAGGGCGGCTGGCTGGAGCGCCTATCGCCTGGCGCGGCCTTATTGCATCGCCGCGTCTGCGAGATCGACGCGGCCTTGCTGGCGGAAGTGGAGGCGGTGCTGCGGCAAGCGCCTCCGCGCGGCATGCAGACGCCGGGCGGACGGGCGATGTCGGTCGCCACAACCAGCTGCGGCGCTTACGGCTGGGTGTCCGATGCGCGCGGCTACCGCTACGCCGAGCGTGACCCCGGCAGCGGGCAGCCTTGGCCGGCGATGCCAGCCTTGTTGCGGGCTCTGGCCGAGGAGGCCGCGGCCGAGGCCGGTTTCCCCGGCTTCGCGCCGGACGCCTGCCTGATCAATTGCTATGCGCCGGGCGCCAAGATGTCCTTGCATCAGGACAAGGACGAGCGCGATTTTGGCGCGCCCATCGTGTCCGTGTCGCTGGGTTTGCCGGCGATTTTTCTGTTCGGCGGTCTTAGCCGCGCCGAGCGTGCCGGCCGCATTGAGTTGCGCCATGGCGACGTGTTGGTGTGGGGCGGGGCGGACCGGATGCGTTTCCACGGGGTGCTGCCGGTGGCGGACGGGATGCACCCGTTGCTGGGGCGGCGCCGCATCAATCTGACTTTTCGCAAGGCGCGCTGATCCATGGCTGAACCGGCCGATTTCGTTTCGCTGTCTTTATCCCTGTCTTTGCCCGCGGATTTTCGCCGGGACGACTTCATGGCCTTCCACCGCCGCGACGCGCAGGAGCTATCCGAGCGGGTGACGGCGCTGAGCCTGAGCAAGGGCTTGCTGTGGCGCGGCGCGCCGGCCTGCCTTAGCATGGATTTCGCTGCGGACGCGGTGCGGGTGGAGCTGGACGCGGACGTTTCGCCGCAGGCCGGCGACGCGGCGGCCTTGACCTCCATGGCGCGCCGCATGCTGGGCTTGGCGCAGCCGGTGGCGGATTTCGAGTGCGCGCATCGCGGCCATCCCCAGCTGGCGGGGCTGATCGCCGCGCGTCCCGGTTTGCGCGTGCCGCAGACGACCACCCCGTTTGAGGCGCTGGTTTGGGCGGTCACGGGCCAGCAGATCAGCGTGCATGCCGCGATTTCGCTGCGGCGCAGGCTGATGCAGTTGGTCGGCAACCGTCACAGCGGCGGCCTGCTATGCCATCCGTCGCCGCAGCAGGTGGCGGAGCTGGAGCCGGATCAATTGGGGCAGGCCGGCTTCTCTCGCGCCAAAACCCGGACCTTGCTGGAACTGAGCCGGCAGACGGTCGACGGCGGCCTGCCCTTGCAAGGCTGGCTGGACGACGGCGCGCCGGAGGAGATCGCCGCGCGGCTGCTGGCCATGCCCGGCATCGGCCCGTGGACGGTCAGCTACGCGCTGCTGCGCGGCTATGGCTGGCTGGACGGCTCGCTGCACGGGGACGTGGCGGTGCGGCGAGGCCTGCAGCGTCTGCTGGGGAGGGCCGAGGCGGTGTCGCCGCGCGAAACAGAGCAGTGGCTGCAAGGCTTCGCGCCGTGGCGCGCGCTGGTGGGGGCGCATCTGTGGGCGATGCAGACGGCGGCCGGCTATTAATGGCTTGTAAAAGTCCGCTGCGCTTCGTGGGACGTGGCGCGGCGGGCGCTCCTTCGAAACGCCCATGAGCCTCTAGTTCATCCCGCTTTCTCGGCGGTTTTCGCCTGGCCTCGTCCTGGCTCGTTAGACTTTGAGCCGCTTCCGAACGCGTCCAAGGGATTTCCTCCGCGCGAAGTTGGCGCTGGCCGCGGCGTTTGACTACCCTAAATAGAACAAGAAGCCGTGCGGCGTCCGGCGACCGGTCCGCCGCCAACATAGCCACGCGAGGTGCGGGATGGGGAGGCAATCCGATATCGGACTGGTGTTGTCGGGGGGCGGCGCGCGCGCGGCTTACCAAGTGGGGGTGTTGCTGGGGATCTCCCGGCTGCTGCCGGATGCGCGCGTCAATCCCTTTCCCATCATCTGCGGCACGTCGGCCGGGGCAATCAACGCGGTGGCACTGGCCTCCGGCGCCGGCAACTTTCACCTGGCGGTATCCACGCTGGCGCAGATGTGGAAGCAACTGCACATTCAGGATGTCTACGACGCCAGTTCCGGCTATTTCCTGAAGACCTTTTTGCACTTTGGCCTGTCCGTGATGTCCGGCGGCCGGCTGTGGCGCAACCCCAAAAGCTTTCTAGACAACGCCCCGCTGCGCGAGCTGCTGACCAAGGTCATGGTGTTCGAGGGCATAGACCATTCCGTTCGCCACGGCGCGCTCAAGGCGCTGGCGCTGACGGCCTCGTGTTACACCACAGGGATGTCGGTCACCTTTTTCCAGGGCGCGGACAGCCTGGAGGAGTGGGAGCGCTATCAGCGGCTGGGCATGCGCGAGCGCATCGGTATCGAGCACATGATGGCCACCTCGGCCATCCCCTTGATTTTTCCCTCGGTGTGCATAGGGGAGAAGTTTTACTGCGACGGCGCGGTGCGCCAGTTGTCGCCCTTGTCGCCGGCGTTGCACCTTGGGGCGGAAAAGCTGTTCGTGGTTGGTCTGGCCAGCAAGCGGCCGGACACCATAGAACGCCGCCACAGCGGTTTTTATCCGTCGCCGGCGCAGATATTCGGTCATCTGCTCAACAGCGTGTTCATCGACAGCATGTCGGTGGACATGGAGCGGCTGACCCGGGTCAACCATACCGTGTCGCTATTGCAAAGCCACGAGGAACTGGCGCGCCAGACTCAGTTGCGCAGGGTGGACATCTTCATGCTCAACCCCAGCAAATCGCTGGAGGGCATCGCCTACAAGCACACTCGGCTGTTTCCGCCTTTGCTGCGCTTCCTGATGAAGGGCACCGGCGCCACCCGTCACCGGGGCACGGCCTTGGCCACGTATCTGCTGTTTGAGCCGGGCTATACCCGCGAGTTGATCGCCTTGGGCTATAAGGATGCTTTGCATCAGAAAGAGGCTATCCGCCGTTTCCTGGAACTTTAAGCCGCGGCGCGGTTCTGAATCCTCCATGTTGTATGGCACAATCATGCGCCATGACGTTTTACCGCCAAACATTGAGGAAGATATGGGCTTGAGCAACCGACAAGGTTTTCTGCTGATCGCCGCCGCCTGCGCCGGCGCGATGGGTTTTGCATTGTTCGCGCAATACCAGTTGGGCCTGGAGCCTTGCCCGCTGTGCATCTTCCAGCGCATCGGCGTGATCGCCGCCGGCGTGGTCGCCTTGGTGGCGGCTTTGGTCAACCCCGGCCGTTGCGGCGTCAGGGCCTGGGGCGGTTTGACGATTCTGGCCGCTTTGGGCGGCCTGTCGGTGTCGCTGCGCCAACTGTGGCTGCAACACCTGCCGGCGGATCAGGTGCCGGCCTGCGGTCCGGGCCTGGAGTTCTTGATGGAGTCCTCGCCGTTGACGGAGGTGATTTCCAAGGTGCTGAAGGGCAGCGGCGAGTGCGCCTCCGTGGACTGGACCTTCCTGGGAATGGCGATGCCGTTCTGGGTGGCGGTGTTCTTTGTCGGCGTGATCGGCTTTGCCGGCTGGCTGCTGGCGCGCAAATCGGCCTGACGCCGGATTGCCGCGCAGCGAAGGCCGCCTTGGGCGGCCTTTTTCTTTGGGCCATGATCTTATTGCATGCTTAAGATGTAAATAATAATGCCGACATCGGAAATCGTGCGGTCGGCAGGCGCGCCTGTGCTTTTATCGCCACAGCTGAAATTTATTTAAGATGTTGATTTTAAATGGATGTGTGGTTTTCCGGCCTTGGGAAGGGGGCCGGCGACCGCCGCCAATCTCTTTGGTAGCGCCCGCTGCGGCAGCTTAGGGGCGCGCGCCGCGACCGGCGAGCGCACTACTAAGGGGGGAAGGAGATGAAACGCAGCTATCTGGCGGTTGCCGCGGCGGGTATGGGCTTGGGCATGGGCGCTTGGGCGGAGGAGGCCGTCCCGCTGGAGCGGGTGACGGTGACCGGCTCCAATATCAAGCGCATCGGCAAGGAAAAGGCTCTGGCGGTCGAGGTGATCAAGAAAGAGGATATCGACAAGACCGGCGCGTCCACCGTGATCCAGTTGCTGGACCGGCTGCCGTCGGTGGGCAGCTTGCTGGCCGGCACCAACTCCAACAGCTTTGCCGCCGGTGCGGCCACCGCCGGCCTGCGCGGCATGAGCTCCAAGTATGTGCTGGTATTGCTGAACGGCCGTCGCTTGCCCAATTACGCGATGTTCATCAGCGGCACCGACGCTTTCGTCGATCTGAACACCTTGCCGCTGTCGGTGATCGAATCGGTGGAGATTCTGCGGGACGGCGCATCGGCCATTTACGGTTCTGACGCGGTGGCTGGCGTGATCAACTTCAAGACCCGGCGCAACTTCCGGGGCGCCGAGGCGACCTTGCGCGGCGGCGGCAATCTGGATGGAGACGGCATCGAGCATGGGCTGAATCTGAGCGGCGGCTTCGGCGATCTGGAACAGGACGGGCAGAACCTGCTGCTGTCTTTCGACGTCTACCACCGCGAGCCGGTGTTCAGCCGCAACCACGACGCCACCCGCAGCAATGATTATCGTTTTCAGGGCGGGCCGGATCTGCGCAGCGGCGCGCAATGGGGCTATTGGAACGACCGCACGCCCAACGCCGACAGAAGCAATGCGCTGGCCAAGCCCTTGCCCGGCTGCCCGCCGTGGAGGCTGACCACCCGGCCCAGCGGAGCTGCGTTGTGCGTGTCCGATGTCGACGAGCTGGGCACGCAGCTGTCGCCGCGCACCAGCCGTTACGGCTTGACGGCCCATTACACCCGGCGTTTGAGCGGCGACGCGGAGTTCTTCGCCGAACTGGGGCTGAACCGCACCGAGACGCCGCTGGATGGCGGCTATTCCTTCGTCCAGACCATAGTCGGCCCGGGCTGGGCGGTGTATCCGCGGGACGGCGGCCTGGCCTCGGTCTACCCGGATTTCAAGCCCACCGACAATCTGCAGATCACCCGCAATCTGTCGGAGAGCGGCCGGCGGCTCAACGAGATCACCAGCGACACGTATCGCGCGGTGCTGGGCGGACGCGCCTTGTGGCGCGACTGGGACTTGGAGAGCTCGTTGAACCTGGGCTTGAACAAGGTGGAGGCGAGGCAGAACAATGTGGTGTTGAACGACGCTTTCCTCGCCATGTTGCGGAACGGCACCGACGGCGGGCCGCTCTATAACCCGTTCTCGCAGCATAACGACGCCGCCGCGCTGCGGCCGTATCTGGCCACCATCGCCAACACGTCCTCGTCGCGTTTGTCGGCGTTTGAATTCAAGGCCAGCAATGAGGAGTGGTTCAGGTTGCCGGCCGGCCCCGCCGGCTTCGCCGCCGGTCTGCAGTGGTCGCATGAGTCGATAGACGCGCAGCCGGACCCGCTGCTGCAAACCGGCAAGATCATGAATTTCGCCGTCCAGCAGAGTCTGCGGGCCAGCCGCTCGGTGCTGTCCGCTTTCAGCGAAGTCAATTTGCCGGTGTTGAAGAATCTGGAGGTCCAGCTGGCGCTGCGCGCCGATCGCTACAACGATTTCGGCGACACCTTCAACCCCAAGCTGGCTTTTTCCTTCCGCCCCTGGGAGCCGGCGATGCTGCGGGGCTCCGTCACCACCGGTTTCAAGGCGCCGACGCTGCCTCAGCTGTACGCGTCGCGCCAGGCCTACACTTCGGTGTACGACTACGCGCAGTGCGCCGACCGCGGCATCGCCCGCGAACGCTGCGGCCTGGCCAGCAATCAGCTGCGCAGCGGCGGCAACCCGGGGCTGAATCCGGAGGAGTCGCGGAACTACGCGCTGGGCCTGGTGCTGCAGCCGACTCCGGCGCTGTCGGCCACCGTGGATTGGTACCGGATCGAGGTGTCCAACACCGTGCAGTCGCTGGACCCGCAATACGTGCTGGACAATCCGGATCGTTTTCCCGGCTTCGTGGCGCGCAAGCCCGCCGATCTTCCCGGCGTAAGGGGGGACATCGACTACATTTCCGCGCCGTACATGAATATTGGCAAGACCCGGACTTCCGGCGTCGACATTGATGTGCAGTACGACTGGTCGCTGGGCGCTTACGGCAAGCTCAAGTTCCGCAACGCGCAAAGCCGCATCTTCAGCTACCGGGAATCGCAGACCGAGACCGATCCGATGCTGGAGTACGCCGACTACGGCGCGCAGCCGCGCTGGAAAAACGTCTTTGAAGTGAGTTACAGCCGGGGCAGCTATTCTTTGGGGCTGACGGCGCGCAGCTACGCGTCTTTCAAGAACCTGTACTCCCAGCTGTACCGCAATGCCGGGGACGTGAAGGAGAGGGTGGGGTCCTACACCGCGCTGGATATCAATTTCGGCCTGAAGCCGAGCAAGGGCTTCAGCGTCAGTGGCGGCATACGCAATCTGGGTAACCGGATGCCCAGTTACGCCACCGGCGCCGGCTTCAGCGGCGGGGCGGCCGCTTACTCCGGCCCCGCCACCGATCTATGGGGGAGGATGTTGTACCTGTCCGGCCGTTACGTATTCTAGGAGGGCGCATAGGCCGCGGGCATGGCGAAGCGAGGCCGTCGGAGCGAGGTTAGCGCAGGTGCTGCGGCGTCAAGGTATCGGGGGCGGGGCTGACCGCGTTGCGGCCTGAGCGTTTGGCGATGTAGAGCGCGCTATCGGCGTCTTCATAGAAAGTGCGGCCGTTGTCATCCGTTTCCGGTACCCGGGCGGCGACGCCAATGCTGCAAGTGACTTTGCGTAGGGGGCTCTTCAAATGAGGCAGCTCCAGCTCTTCCAGTCGTGCGCGGAAGCCTTCCGCTGCGGCCACCGCTTGGTCCTGGCCGCATTCTTCCAGCAGCACGCCGAATTCTTCTCCGCCCAGCCGCGCCACGATGTGGCGACGGGTGCTGAAGTAGGCGTTCAGCTCTTGCGCCAGCCGTTGCAGGATCAGATCGCCGGCGTAATGGCCGTAGTGGTCGTTGTAACCTTTGAAGTTGTCCACGTCCAGGATCAAGAGCGCCAGGGTTTTTCCGGCGGCGCGGTGTTTGTCCAGCGTCGGCGCCAGGATCTCGTCGAAGTGCCGGCGGTTGTAAAGTCCGGTGAGGCCGTCGGTGTTGGCTTGCAACAAAAGCTTGGATTGCCGCGACACGAAGCGGACGCTGCCGGCCAGCCACAGCAGGATGGCGGTGGTGACGCCGCTCCAGAAAACCGAAGCCAGCGTCAGCAGCAAGACGCTGAGCACCAGCACGCCACAGGAGGCCAGCAGATAGGCCGGCAGAATGCCTTGGCGGTGTTTGTAGCGGCAGAGCAGCAGGTCTAGCAGCAAGATGGCCAGCGCGTTGATAAGGGCCTTCCATCCCAGAGGTAGTGGCACGGGGGTGTTGTCCTGCTGTAAGCCGTAGAGCAGGAAGGCGTTGATTTCCACACCCGGCATGCCGCGGTTGTTGGCCGACAGAGGCGTGGCGTGGATGTCGCCCAGGCCGGTGGCGGTGGCGCCCACCAGGACGATCTTGCCGGCAAAGAAGGACGGTGGCAGTTGATTGAGCGCGTCGATATAGGATACCTGCTGGAATGGCGGGGAGCCTGTCAGATAAGGCACCATTACAGGGTCTTCGCGCAGCCAGCTGTCAGGATTGCCGTGAGGCAGCCCCAGCTTTTGCTGGTCGGATTGGCGTCGGCCATGAGCCAGGTCCAGTACGGCCTGCGCGAAATTGGGGTGATGAGGCGAGCCCAGTCCCGCTTTCAGGTAGACGCGGCGTATAACGCCGTCGCTGTCCAGCTCGTAGTCGGTGTGGCCCAGGCCGGCGCTGGCGGCGGCGATGCCTGGCAAGGGGCGGGTTTCGGTCAGACGGTTGCCCTGCATTTCGGGAAACACCGGACTGATGACTTTACCGTTGCGGCGAATGGCATCGGCCAGCGCTTGATCCGACTCCGGCATATTGTGCGAGGGCTCAGCCAAGACGATGTCCAAGCCCACGGCTTTAGCCTGCGCCAGCTTGTCCACCAGTTGGGCGTGATACTCGCGCGGCCAAGGCCAGCGCCCCAGTTCAGACAGGCTGCGCTCGTCCACCGCGACGACGACGATGTCGCTGGTCTGGTTATGGTTGGACTTGAGCCGGATCAGCCCGTCGTACAGCCAGAAGTCCAGCCGCAGCAGAAGACCGGAGAGGGTCAGCAGAGCCGCCAGCAGGGCCAGCAAAAAAGGCAACAAGCGCAGAACCTTGTCGCGATAGTGAGTTAGCATGTTGCCATTCTAGGGAAGTTTTCCGGGGAGAGTGAGCATTTCTTGCTCCTCAGTCGCCAAGTAACCGTGTTCACCTTCCACCTTGACAGTCGCTTTGTATTGCCCGGCAGGCAAGGCTTCCAGCGCTTTCAGCTCCCATTGTGGGCGATCGCTGCTCAGAGAGAACGGGGGCGTGTTTGCGTTTGCGGCTTGGGCCTGGGTCAGCGTCAGCGTGTAGCGCGCGCGCGCGACGGGATAGGGGCGGGCCGCCAGTACCGGCGTGGTGTTGTCCAGGCGGCTAAGCCACCCCTTGGATTCCACTTTTTGCGCGGCGGAGAAAGGTCCCGGTTGGCCGTGTGAGTCCAGTCGCGCCAGCCGCCAGTACCAGATGCCGGACTCAGGCAATTCGGCTTTAAACTCGGCCTCGGTCAAGGTCTGTTCCAGCAGCGGCTGGGCGAAATCAGGTTGGCGCGAAATCTGCAGCCGCAGCGGCCGTTCCGGGCTGGCGTCCACCCGCAGGGGTAGGGATTTGCCCCGCAGCTGCGCGCCGTCCGCGCGCGTGAACAGCAGCGGCGGAAGCGGGTAGGCTTGCAGCTTGAAGCTGCGCGTGCTGTCGTAGCCTTCCAGGCCGGAGCGGTTCTTGGCTCGGACTTTCAGTACGTAATCGCCGTTGCCCGGTAGGCGCGGATAGTAGCGAGGGGTTTGCAACTGGCGCTCGGCCAAGCGTTTCTTGCCGCTCAGCGTGACGCGATAGGACATTGCGCGCTCGTCGCGCTGCCACTCCAGCGGCGGCGGGTTGAATTGGCTGTTTTCCGCCACGGTGGATAGGTCGGGCGGAGGCGGCAGCTCCTCTGGCTGGCTGGGGCCGTTTTTGCGGCTGGACAGAGTGCCGAAGCCGGCGGGCACGTCCACCTTGCTGCGACGGCCTTTGACTTCCACGCTGCCTTTGAGTACTTCCGCCAAGGTATCTTCGCCGCCGGAGGCGTTAACCCGGAATTCGGTGCCGCGCACGGTGGTCACCGCCGATGGGGTGCGGATCTCGTAGCGGCTAGGCATCAGTATGTTGGGAATCACCGAATTGCCAGTGCTGCCGTTGTTCAACTTGATCTGAGACTGGATTGCCCCGGTGCTGGGATAGTAGACCTGGGTTTGCAGGCTTAAATCCGTGTTGGCGTTGATCACCAGCGAAGAGCCGTCGACGAAGCGCAGTTTGATCATTGCGTCGTTTCCGGTCGTGAAGCGGGTGCCTTTGGGGTATTTTTTGCCCACCGCCAGTTCCAACAGTTTACCCTTGGCGTCGACAGCAGCCGACTCTCCGGACATTTCTTCCAGCGTGGCGTCGGATTGCGCTTGCTTGATCCACGGGTAGGGGACCCGCAAGGTGCTGCCGGGGATCAGCCGATAAGGATTGGCGATGCGATTTCTGGCTTGCAGCTTCGGCACATAAGCGGGAGACGACAAATGCTCGGCCGCCAGCGACCACAGATTGTCGCCGTTTTTGACCGTATATTCCCAGATAGCCTTGTCGGCGGGATCGCCTGCCAAAGCCAGCGTGCTGGCGAAGCAGCCAGTCGCCAGGATTAAATTGCGCATAGTTGAATCTCTTTATATGGAATGCAGAAAGTCAACCAAAAGTATCACCGTAGCCTAGACGCATTGCAAGCTGATAAGCAATAGAATGGTAGTTGTTTGTCCTAAATTGGGAGATAAGCGAATGCTTGCTTGAAATATGCGACGCAAAATGCAAAAAAGCAGCCTAAAGGCTGCTTCTTCGCAATGCTTGGCGGAGTGGACGGGACTCGAACCCGCGACCCCCGGCGTGACAGGCCGGTATTCTAACCAACTGAACTACCACTCCAGCAATTTGGTGGGCGGTACTGGACTCGAACCAGCGACCCCTGCCGTGTGAAGGCAGTGCTCTACCAACTGAGACTAACCGCCCGAAACTGTTGCACCGTTTCCGGGTACTGCTATGCAATGCTGTTGGCGGAGTGGACGGGACTCGAACCCGCGACCCCCGGCGTGACAGGCCGGTATTCTAACCAACTGAACTACCACTCCAACCGTAAAACCTTGGTGGGCGTTGACGGAGTCGAACCGCCGACATTCTGCTTGTAAGGCAGACGCTCTACCAACTGAGCTAAACGCCCGAATCCGGGTACTGCTTCAATGCTGTTGGCGGAGTGGACGGGACTCGAACCCGCGACCCCCGGCGTGACAGGCCGGTATTCTAACCAACTGAACTACCACTCCAACCGTAAAACCTTGGTGGGCGTTGACGGAGTCGAACCGCCGACATTCTGCTTGTAAGGCAGACGCTCTACCAACTGAGCTAAACGCCCGAATCCGGGTACTGCTTCAATGCTGTTGGCGGAGTGGACGGGACTCGAACCCGCGACCCCCGGCGTGACAGGCCGGTATTCTAACCAACTGAACTACCACTCCAACCGTAAAACCTTGGTGGGCGTTGACGGAGTCGAACCGCCGACATTCTGCTTGTAAGGCAGACGCTCTACCAACTGAGCTAAACGCCCTGAATCCTTTTCGCTGCTGCGTTTGCGTTTCAGCGAGGAGGCGAATTAAAACACAGGGTTTAAGCTTGCGCAAGTGGTCTGTCAGCAAATTTTTGCAAGCAACGGTAATTTCGAATAAAAGCTCCAAAATTTAATGTTTTTGTCAGACAGAAAGGTGACGCCGACTTTGTCGCTAAGGTATCATGCCGCCATTAGCTATTTATCGGATGACGTTAAGAATGAAGCCGACCTTTCTCGATTTTGAGCAGCCTATTGCCGAGCTCGAGAACAAAATAGAAGAACTTCGCTATGTTCAGGACGATTCGGTGCTGGATATCTCCGAGGAGATCGCGCGCTTGCAGAAGAAGAGTCAGGACTTGACCAAGACGCTCTACGCCAAGCTGACGCCGTCTCAAATTGCCATGGTGGCGCGCCATCCGCAGCGCCCTTACGCGCTCGACTATATAGAGAGTATTTTCACCGACTTCGAAGAGCTGCACGGCGACCGCGCGTTTGCCGATGATGCCGCGATCGTGGGCGGTCTGGCTCGTTTCAACGGCCAGTCGGTAATGGTGATCGGCCAGCAGAAAGGCCGGGACACCAAGGAAAAGATCCGCCGCAATTTCGGCATGCCTCACCCGGAAGGCTATCGAAAGGCCCTGCGCCTGATGAAGCTGGCCGAGAAGTTCGGCATCCCGGTAATCACCTTGGTGGACACTACCGGCGCGTGGCCCGGCATTGGCGCGGAAGAGCGCGGCCAATCCGAAGCCATTGGCCGCAACCTCTATGAAATGACCCGCTTGCGCGTGCCCGTCATCGTCACGGTGATAGGCGAGGGCGGTTCGGGCGGCGCTTTGGCCATCGCGGTGGGCGATTGCGTCAACATGCTGCAATACGCTACTTATTCGGTGATTTCGCCTGAAGGCTGCGCTTCTATCTTGTGGAAGACCGCCGAACGCGCGTCCGACGCCGCGGAGGCTCTGGGCATTACCGCGCCGCGTTTGAAGACCTTGGGTTTGATCGATCGTGTGGTCAACGAGCCGGTGGGCGGCGCGCATCGCGATCACGCTCAAATGATGGCGACGCTGAAGCGAGTGCTGCAGGAAGAGTTGAAAGACTTGACCAGCAAGCCGATCGACGAGTTGCTGAAAACCCGTTTCGACAGATTGATGAGTTATGGCCGCTTCAAGGAAGCCGCAGCCTGACCCGCTTGAATCACTGTTAAGCCATTGGCCGGACGAATTGTCCGGCCAATGTGCTTTTGAGGTGGGTTTGAGCGGAGGCCTGGATTCAGTGGCGCTGCTGGCCTTGCTCTGCCGCGCGCGCGCGCGCCGTCCCGAGTTGGAGATCCGCGCGGTGCACGTGCACCATGGTTTGAGTCCAAACGCAGACGCCTGGGCCGAACATTGTCGCGTCTTGTGCGCGACATTGGACGCGCCTTTGCGGGTGGAGCGGGTGAGTGTGGTCTTGAGCGGCGGCGATAGCCTGGAGGCGGTGGCCCGCGAGGCCCGCTATCAAGCGTACCGGCGCTCCGCCGCCGGCGTGGTGGTCTTGGCGCATCATCTGGACGACCAGGCGGAAACCGTGCTGCTGCAATTGCTGCGCGGCGGCGGCGCGCGCGCCTTGGCGGCGATGCCGGCCTTGCGCAAGCTGGAGGCGGAGGGCCCCTGGTTGTGGCGGCCCTTGCTGGGCTTGCGCAGGCGGCAGCTGGAGGACTTTGTCCGGGCTCAGGGCTTGAGCTGGGTTGAGGACGAGAGCAATCGGGACGAGCGCTGGCGGCGTAATTTTCTACGCCAGCGTTTGCTGCCGCAACTGGAGGCGGCGGTTCCGGATTATCGTCGTCATCTGACGCGCTCGGCCGGCTTGCTGTCGGACGCCGCCGCGGTGTTGGACGAGGTGGCGGCGCAGGATCTGGTCGTTTGTCGCAATGACGGTGGTCTGGATTTGATTCGCTGGCGCGCTTTGTCCGCGGCTAGGCAGCGCCAGACGCTCTTGGCCTGGTTGCGCGGTTTGGGTTGGCCGGCCCCGGAGCCGGATGCGCTGGCGGAGTTTCAGCGCCAGGCGCTGGAGGCCGGCGCCGGCAGTTGTCCGCGGCTTAGTCTGGCGCGGGGCTTGCTGTACCGTTACCGCGATGGACTGTTCGCCTTGTCGGCGCTGCCGGCTCCGGGAGCCGTGGCGCTTGGACCGGTGGACCCGGCGACGGAGCGCGTGTCGGCGGAGTGGGGCGGGGCGCTGAGTTGGGATTGGCGGCCGCGCGGCCTGTCGGCGGACACATTGGCGCGAGGCTTGATCCTGAGGCCGCGCGAGGGCGGCGAGCGCTTGGCGTCAGGAGTTGGGCGCAAGCCTGTGAAGAGTTTTTTGCAGGAGGCCGGCATTGCGCCGCCCTTGCGCGAGCGCTGGCCGCTGCTGTGCGACGCCGACGGGCGCGTGCTGGCGCTGCCCGGCGTGGCGGTGGATTCTGAATTAGCCACCGAGCCGGGCTGGTGGCCGCAGTGGCGGCCGCTGCCGACGGCGCCGCGCTGATGCGAAAAACGCCTGCCGATTAGGCGGGCGTTTTGCATTTGCAATGTCTTGTCCCTCGACGCGGACCAGACTTTGAACAGGTTTTTAGGCGGCGCTCAGCGGCAGGCTGACGATGCCCTCATCGTCCAGCCGCAGATAGCCGCCCTGATCGCCATGCCAATCCTGGATCACCCAGCGCTCGGACTCTCCATGCCGGTGGGTTGCAGGGCGGTGGGTGTGGCCGTGGATCAGCGTTGGCCAGTCGTGCTCGGCCAGCAGCGCTTCGACGGCGTCGGCGGCGACGTCCGAAATCTCAGTCAGCCCGTTTTGCCGTTTGGCCATTTCGCTTTGCTGACGCGCTTGGCGAGCGATCGCGTGGCGCTCGGCCAGCGGCCGAGCCAGCATCGCCTGCTGCCACTGAGGGTTGCGGCTGACGGCCCGAAATTGCTGGTAGGCGATGTCGCCGGTGCACAGCGCGTCGCCGTGGCTGAGCAGGCAGCGACGGCCATGGGTTTCAATCAAGGTGGGATCGTTCAGCAGCCGCGCGCCGCTGCGTTGACAGAAGCCCTCGCCCAGCAGGAAGTCGCGGTTGCCATGCATCACATACAGCGGCGTGATGGCGGCGAAGGCGCGCATCGCGGCCAGCGGCGTTTCCAGAAACGGCGAATCGTCGTCGTCGCCCACCCAGTATTCGAACAGATCGCCCAGGATGTAGAGCGCGTCGATCCGGCCTTGCCAGGCTTGCAGCGTGTCCAGAAACAAGCGGTTCAGCGCCGGAGTGTCGTCCGCCAGGTGCAGGTCGGAAATGAAGTGAATGGCCATGTCGCGTGCGGATGAGTTGAAGCCCGGCCGGCCGGGCGGGGAGCGCCGCGCGTTGCGCGGCGTCTGCTAATCAAATGATTTCGGCTTTCTCGATCACCACGGCTTCGGCCGGCACGTCCTGATGCGGGCCGCTGCGACCGGTGCGCACCGCCTTGATGCTGTCCACCACGTCCTGGCCTTCCACAACCTGTCCAAACACGGCGTAGCCCCAGCCTTGGGCGCTTTCCGATTTGAAATCCAGGAAGTCGTTGTCGGACACGTTAATGAAGAACTGGGCGGATGCCGAGTGCGGGTCCATGGTGCGGGCCATGGCCACGGTGTAGGTCTTGTTGGACAGGCCGTTGTTGGCCTCGTTCTCGATTGGCGCGTTGGTCGGCTTTTGCGACATGTCGGCGGTGAAGCCGCCGCCCTGGATCATGAAGCCGTTGATCACGCGATGGAAGATGGTGCCGTCGTAATGGCCGCTCTTTACGTACTCTTCAAAGTTGGCGGCGGTTTTCGGGGCTTTGTCGGCGAACAGTTCCAGTACGATGGCGCCGAAGTTGGTGGTCAGTTTGATCATGGTGTTTCCTTGATGACGGGCAGGGCGGGTAGCGGCCTGCCGGTATGAAATAGGTGGCAGAAAAGCTTAAGGCTTGATGGTGACTTTCTGGATCACGATGGGCTCGAACGGCACGTCGCCCATGCCGTTCATGCTGCCGGTGCGGGTCTTGGCGATGCGGTTGACCACGTCCATGCCGCGGGTCACCTTGCCGAACACGGCATAGCCGGCGCCTTGGGGCGTCGGGGATTTATAGTCGAGGAAGTCGTTGTTGGCCACGTTGATGAAGAACTGGGCGGTGGCGGAATTCGGGTCCGCGGTGCGGGCCATGGCGATGGTGCCGATGCCGTTCTTCAGACCGTTGCTCGCCTCGTTGGCGATGGCGGCGCGGGTGGGCTTTTGATTCAGCTTGGTGTCGAAGCCACCGCCCTGGATCATGAAGCCGTCGATCACGCGGTGGAACACGGTGCCGTTGTAGTGGCCGGCCTTGGCGTAGGCGACGAAGTTTTCCACGGTCTTGGGCGCTTTGACCGAGTCCAGCGCAATCTCGATATTGCCCTTGTTTGTGATCATTTCCACTGTCGGCGAGGCCAGGGCCACGGCGGGCAGCGCGCTCAACGCCAGCATGCTCAGCATTCGTTTCATGGTTGCTTTATTCAACAGGGTTATGAGGAGCCGCCAATATTAGCACAGCCTTTTGATTCAGCGCATGGCGCGGTCTGCTTATGCTTTTTGCGTGGTGTGGGCTTCTTGTTTTTTTAAAAAATAGTATTTAGACTCCACCCCCTAAAAATTGTGTGATCGCTATCTATTTAAATAGCATAATTTCCGCGCGTAAGCCCGGTTTCCATAACAAAGGCGGCAGCCGCCGCCGGGGTAGATATAAAAAAATGAAAGCATTCGCACCTTCCTCCGTTCGCCTTATTCCCGCGCTGGTGGCCGGCCTTCTGGCGGCCGCGCCGCTGGCTCACGCAGCCGGCTTCCAATTGTCCGAGCAGAGCGTTGCAGGCCTGGGCCGCGCCCACGCCGGCGCCGGCATGGTGGGCGACGATTTGTCCGCCGTATTCTACAACCCGGCCGGCATGACCCTGATTGAAGGCACCCAGGTGCAGGGTGGTTTCACTTACGCCGAAATCGACGCGCCGTTCGAAGGCAAGGGCGGTTTCCCGGCCGCGCGCCAGGGCAGCGACAACGGCCGCGCCAAGGCCGAGGTGATCCCCAACGCCTATCTGGTGCATCAGTTGAACGACCGCGCGCGCCTGGGCCTGGGCATCACCGTGCCCTTCGGCCTCGGCGCCAGCTATGACGATAACTGGGTGGGCCGCAACCACGGCATTTCCAGTTCCATCATGACCGTGGACTTCAACCCGTCCTTCGCTTACAAGTTGGACGACAAGTGGAGCTTCGGCGCCGGCGTGTCGGCTCAATACGCCAAGGCCGATCTGAAGCAGGGTGCCTTCTTCCCGGACGCCACCGGCGAGATCGACGCCGACAGCTGGGCCTACGGCTACAATCTGGGCCTGATGTACGCGTTCAACCAGGACAACCGCGTCGGCCTGTCCTATCGCTCCAAGCTGCACCACAAGGCGCGCGGCGATTACACCGCGAGCGGTTTCAACCGTCTTGGCATTCCTGGCTTTACGAATGTGGATGGCGTGCATGCCGGCGCCGCCGACGTGACCACGCCGGAATCGCTGCTGCTGTCCGGCTTCAGCCGTCTGAACAGCAAGTGGGCCTTGAGCGCCACCGCGCGCTGGACCAACTGGAGCCGCTTCGACCAACTGGTGATCAAGGGCAACCCGAAAGCCGAGACCGTCATCGACAACAACTGGAAGGCCAGCTGGCTGTTCTCGGTGGGCGCCGACTACAATTACAACGATCAGCTGACCCTGCGCAGCGGCGTCGGTTATGAAACCAGCCCGGTGCGCAACTCCAGCTACCGCAACCCGCTGATTCCGGACACCGATCGCGTCTGGCTGAGCCTGGGCGCCAGCTACAAGGCCAGCAAGCAGCTGACCGTGGACGCCGGCTACACCTATCTGATGGGCGTCGGCGATCGCGAGATCAATCACACCGCCAAGAGCCCGTTGGGCAACGGCGACACGCTGCAAGGTTCTTACAGCTCCATCCGCGGCCACCTGCTGGGCGTGCAGATGCAGTACAAGTTCTGATCCAGGAAAGCCCGACTTTCCCGCCGCCGCCGGCTTCGCCCGCGGCGGTTTTTTCATGTCCGGGGGTGCGGTTTGCTCAACGGCAGGCTAGAGTAGGGCGCTGTGCTTCATGGAGCGTCTCTCCTCATGTCCGTTGCATCTTCCCCATGGCTGCGGCTGAGCCCGCTGGCCGGCCTGCTGCCCTATCTGCGTCCGTACCGGCTGCGCGCCTGGATGGCCTTGCTGGCCCTGATCGTCGCCGCCGCCGCCACCTTGTTGCTGCCGGTGGCTTTTCGCTTTCTGATCGACCACGGCTTCAGCCAGCGCGCGGCTGCGGATATCAACCGCTATTTCCTTGGTCTGTTTGGCGTGGCGACGGTGTTGGCGCTGGCCACCGCGCTGCGTTTTTATTGCGTGTCTTGGCTGGGCGAGCGGGTCACCGCCGACATCCGTCGAGCGGTGTACCAACATGTGATCCGGGTTAGCCCGGAATACTTTGAAGTCACCCAGACCGGCGAGGTGTTGTCCCGGCTGACCACCGACACCACTCTGGTGCAGACGGTGATCGGCACCAGCCTGTCCATGGGTTTGCGCAACGCCTTGCTGATGTTGGGCGGCCTGGCCATGTTGATGGCCACCAGCCCCAGCCTGACCGCTTACATACTGGTGACGCTCTTGCTGGTGGTCTTGCCCATCGTGGTCTTCGGGCGCAGGGTGCGGACCTTGTCCCGTTCCAGTCAGGACCGCATCGCGGATTCCAGCGCCATCGCCGGTGAAACCCTGAATGCGATTCCGACGGTGCAGGCTTTCAATCAGCAGGTGCGGGAAAGTCAGCGCTTCGGGGAATCGGTGGAAACCAGCTTCGACGCCGCGCTGGCGCGAATCCGCGCCCGCTCCTGGCTGACCGTGGCGGTGATTCTCCTGATCTTCGGCGCCATTGTTTTCGTTCTATGGCTGGGCGCGCACGCAGTGCTGGAGGGCACGATGAGCGCCGGCCAGCTGGGGCAATTCATCTTGTACGCGGTGGTCACCGCCGGCGCCATCGGCGCGCTGGCGGAAGTGTGGGGGGATATGCAGCGGGCGGCCGGCGCCACCGAGCGGCTGATGGAACTGTTGTCCCTGCGTTCGCCGGTGACGGAGCCGGCCGCGCCGCGGGCTCTGCCGCCCGGGCCCGCCGGCCTGGAGCTGCGCGATGTCGATTTCGCCTACCCGTCCCGCCCTGGTCAGCCTTCGCTCAGCGGCGTCCGGCTTAGCGTACGCCCCGGCGAGCATGTGGCGCTGGTGGGCCCGTCCGGCGCGGGCAAGTCCACCTTGTTTCAGCTCTTGCTGCGGTTTTACGATCCTCAGCAGGGACAGGTATTGCTGGGTGGCGTGGATGTGCGCGAACTGTCGTTTGCCGATTTGCGCGGTCATGTGGGCGTGGTGTTGCAGGATTCGGTGATTTTCGGCGCCAGCGCCTTGGAGAACATCCGCTACGGCAAACCGGAGGCCAGCGATGAGGAAGTGCGGGCCGCGGCCCGCGCTGCCGCCGCGGACGGCTTCATCGAAAAGCTGCCGCAGGGCTACGACACCTATCTGGGCGAACGCGGTGTGCGTTTGTCCGGCGGACAGCGCCAGCGCATCGCCATCGCCCGCGCCATTCTGAAGAATCCGCCTTTGTTGCTGCTGGATGAAGCCACCAGCGCCTTGGACGCTGAGTCGGAGCAACTGGTGCAACAGGCGCTGGAGCGGGCCGCGCAAAACCGCACCACCCTGGTGATCGCTCACCGGCTGGCCACGGTCAAGCAGGCGGACCGCATCGTGGTGCTGGACCAGGGCCGCATCGTGGCGGAGGGCAACCATCAGAGCCTGTTGGCCGGCTCTCCCTTGTACGCGCGGCTGGCGGCTTTGCAGTTCGCCGCCTGCGGCGATGCTTGAGAGCCGGTTCAAAGTTTGCTGCGCTGCGGCGATACGGCGTTGAAAGCCCACTCAAAACGCTCATGCGCACAAAAGGTGGGACCTGTCCGCGTTTTCGCTAGCGGGCATCGAGGCGGGCGGTGGTACACTGCCGGCCTCGCAAAGAATCAAAAGGATGATCATCTTGTCTGCCCACACTCCGGAAGCCCAAACCGCCCTGAACCCTACGCCGCTGCTGGCGCAAATATTGGCTGCTCACGGCTTGCCTTGTCAGGAAGCTAAGGGCTGGTTGTTGCCGCACGGCCAGTTGCCGGCTATCGGCGCTCATTGGACGCCGGGGGAGAACAATGGTCGGCTGGATGTCCATGTGCTGTTGGACAACGATATCCGCATGATGGAAAGCTTCGCGGGTCTGGGCGCTGGACAGGAAGGGCTGAACGACGCTCTGGAAAACTTCAGCGCCAACGTGCTGCACGTGCTGTTGGCCGGCCTATGGGGCATCGCCGACGAGGCCCAGGTCACTGAACGACGCTGGGAAATCGCCGGCCGAGAATATATGGCCTACATTGGCAACTTCGGTTTGCGCGGCGCCGCCGAGCGGCTGGAGCAGTCTTTGTTCGAGGCGCTGTTCCGCCAGGCAACCACCGCGCTGCGAGCGGAAACGCTGGGGGGCGACGCGCATTGGTCCCGGCTGTTCTTCTGCAATCTGAACGGCGAGTTCGTCTCCGAGGCGCTGTTGGACAATCAGCGCTGGGAAGCGGGCCTGAGCCTGTTGGGCGCGCTGCCGTGGCCGACGGCACAGGGTTATTACAGCCTGCGCCATTTCATGCTGCTGCGGGCGGTGTGAGGCGGCTGCGGAGTGCAGATCGTGAACACGTTCTCAGGCGCGGTAGCCATCCGGGTCTATGCCGTGCTTGGCGAACTTGTTGTACAGCGTCTTGCGTGGAATGCCCAGCAGTTCGGCCGCCTGCATCACTTGGCCCTGGGTGCGCAGCAGCGCCTGTTCGATCAATTGTTTCTCGTAGGCGTCCACCCTCGCGTCCAGCGCGCTGGGCGCGTAGGCCGCCGGTTCGCCGCCGTCCGGCGCCACGCCCAGCACATAGCGTTCCGCCGCGTTGCGCAGCTCGCGCACATTGCCCGGCCAAGTCTGTGCTTGTAGGCGCCCCAATAAGGCCGGCGGCGTGTCTGGCGCCGGGCGGTCGAAGCGCGCCGCCGCCTGCTCCACAAACCACTGGAACAAATCCGGAATGTCCTCGCGCCGCTCACGCAGCGGCGGCAGCCGCAGCGACACCACGTTGAGCCGGTAGTAAAGGTCTTCGCGGAAGCGCCGTTCCCGGCTGGCCAGGGCCAGATCGTCCTTGGTGGCGGCCACCACCCGGCAGTCCACCGGGATCAGGCTGTTGGAGCCCAGCCTTTCCACCACACGCTGTTGCAGCACCCGCAAGAGTTTCGCTTGCAGGGCCAGCGGCATGCCTTCGATTTCGTCGAGGAAGAGGGTGCCGCCGCTGGCGTACTCTATCTTGCCGATGCGGCGCTTGAGCGCGCCGGTGAAGGCCCCGGCCTCGTGGCCGAAAATCTCGCTCTCGAAAATGGATTCCGGCAGGCCGGCGCAGTTCAGCGGCACGAAATGACGCTCGCGGCGGCGGCTCCAGGCGTGCAGCGCCTGCGCCACCATTTCTTTGCCGGTGCCGGTTTCGCCGTGAATCAGCACATCGGCGTCGGTGTCGGCGATATTGGCCAGCGTTTCGCGCAGCGCCTGCATTGCCGGGCTGCGGCCTATCAATACCGGCCCGCTGCTGCGCGCCAGGCTGGCGCGCAGTTCGCGGTTTTCCAGCGTTAGCCGGCGTTTGTCCAGCGCGCGCTGCACCGTCTCGGTCAAGCGGCCCGGCGCATAGGGCTTCTCGATGAAGTCGTAGGCGCCGGCGCGGGTGGCCGACACCGCCATTGCGATGTCGCCGTGGCCGGTGACCAGGATGACCGGCAGTTCCCGGTCCAGGCTCAGCGCCTGCTCCATCAGTTCCAGGCCGCTGAGTCCCGGCAGGCGGACATCGCTGAGCAGCACCGCGCGCTCGTCCCGCCTTAGCGCGGCCAGCGCGCTTTCGGCATCGGCGAAGGATTGCACCGGCAGGCCGGCCAACTCCAGCGATTGCAGCGTGGCCATGCGCACGGCCGGGTCGTCTTCAACATAAATCACGCCCACGGGGGCGCTGAGGGTGGGCGTCATGGCGTGGACTCGCAAGGCCAGTTGATGATGAAGCAGGCGCCGCCTTCCGGATGGTTGCCGGCTTCGATGCGTCCGCCGGACTGCTCGACGATCTCCTGCACGATGGCCAGCCCCAGTCCCAGGCCCTGGCCGCGCGGCTTGGTGCTGTAGAAGGGCTCGAACAGGTGAGGCAAATCGGCGTCGGCGATGCCGGGGCCGTGGTCGCGCAGACGGAATTCCAGCATGCCCGCTTTATGCAGCAGGCTGATCTCCAGCCGGCCTTGCGGCTGGGGCCGCATCGCGTCTATGGCGTTGCCCAGCAGATTGGTGAACACCTGTTCCAGGCCGATGGCGTCGCAGGCGATGTCAGGGCAGCGCGGAGGAAGGTCCAGCTCCAGCGCGACCCGGGCTTCGCGCAGCGCCGGCTGCAGCAGCGTTAGCGTGTCTTGCAGCGCGGAGAGCGGATTGGTCTGGCCCAGCGGGCCGCGGTGGCGGCGGGCAAAGGTTTTCAGATCCCGGGTGATGTGGGCGATGCGCTCCACGAGTTGGGAAATCTGACCCAGATTATCGCTGGCGGCGTCCGAGCGGCCGCGTTGCAGCAGGGT
The DNA here is from genome assembly GCF_023507765.1 of Chromobacterium sp. IRSSSOUMB001. Lineage (NCBI taxonomy): Bacteria > Pseudomonadati > Pseudomonadota > Betaproteobacteria > Neisseriales > Chromobacteriaceae > Chromobacterium > Chromobacterium sp. IRSSSOUMB001. Next base: position 57,565 of record NZ_JALCYU010000005.1, on the reverse strand, counting down.
CACCGCGTTGTCGGCGAAGGCGCGCAGCGCCGCCAGAGGCTGGTTGATCTCATGCGCCACCCCTGCCGCCATCTGGCCCAGCGCGGCCAGCTTGCTGGCTTCGGCCAGCTGGCCGCGGGTAATGCGCAGGCTGTTTTCGGTCTGGATGCGCTCGCGGATCTCCGCCGACAGCTGCGTGTTGCTCAGCGCCAGGTCGCGGGTTCGCTCCGCCACCTTGCGCTCCAACTGGTCGTGCGCTTGTTGCAGGGCCTGTTGCGCCGCCAGTTGCTCGCGCAGCCGGCGCAGCCTCAGCCGCCAGTAGTGCCACAGCGTCAGCAGGCCCAGTCCGCTGGCCAGCAGCGTGCTCATGATGGCCAGCAGGGTGAGGTTGCGGCCGTGCATGTCCACCAGCAAGGTCAGTGTCCAGCCGGTTTGCGGCAAGGTCTGGCGGATTTGAAGGTAGCGGCCCGCCAGCAGTTTGCGTTCGCTGTCCGGCGCCAGCCAGGCCTGCTGACGCCAGCCTGTGTGGGGTTGCAGCAGCGCGAAGGGATGCAGTTTGGCGCCCAGGTATTGACGAGTGGCGTCAATCTGGCGACGGACTGTCGGCGGCAGCAGTTGCAAGGTGGCGAATTTCCAGTCCGGATTGGCGCTGAGAAAGGCCACGCCGTGCCGGTCGCTGACCAGCACCGGCTCGGCGCCTTTGCGCCAGGCTTCTTCCAGCGGCGCCAAGCTGACTTTGACCACCGCCACGCCCACGACACGGCGGCCGGACAACACCGGCCAGGACAGGAAATAACCTGGCTCGCGGCTGGTGCTGCCTATGCCGTAAAAACTGCCGGACTGGCCGGCCAGCGCTTGTTGGAAATAGGGGCGGAAGGCGTAGCTGTTGCCGACGAAGCTGTACGGCGACATCCAGTTGCTGGACGCCAGCGCGATGCCGTCCACGTTGACGATGAACAGCGCCGAGGTGCGCGACTGCCGGTTCACTTGCTCCAGATAGCGGTTCAGCGCCTCCACCCGCCGCGGGTTGCGCGGGTCCGCCAGCAGGTTGAGGATGTCCTGGTTCAGCGCCAGCACATAGGGCAGGTAGCGGTACTGCTCCAGCGTGGCGCCTAGATTGGCGGCGTGCATCTCCGCCCGATGCCGGCCCTCGCGCTCCGCTTCGGTCAACAGCATGCGGCTGGCCAAGACCCAGCCGCCGCCCAGCGCCAAGGCCAGCAAGACGAGGGAAGGCAGGCTTTTCAGCAGGAAACGCAACGCGCGTGCGAGCATGGCGGCGGATCGGGAATCGGCGATGCCTCAGTCTACCGCAGCTTGCAGTTCCGCGGCTTCATGGCGTGAATGTTCCTCCATCACCAGCCGGGTCAGTTCCCGCTTCAGGTCGTTGAAACCCGGCGCGCTGGGGTCGCGCGGGCGCGGCAGCTCCACCCGCACGTCGCGCTTGATGGTGCCGGGGCGGTAGGTCATCACCACCACCCGGTCCGCCAGATAGATGGATTCCTCGATGCTGTGGGTGACGAAGATGATGGTCTTGCCGCTTTCCTGCCAGATGCGCAGCAACTCGTCCTGCAAGGAACGCCGCGTCAGCGCGTCCAGCGCGCCGAAGGGTTCGTCCATCAGCATCACCGGCGAATCCAGCGCCAACACCCGCGCGATGGCCACCCGCTGGCGCATGCCGCCGGACAGGTCCTTGGGGAAGCGGTGACGGAAATCGCGCAGGTGCAGCTTGTCCAGCAGCGGCTCCACGGCGGCGCGAATCTCGGCCGGACCGCGCTTCTGGATTTCCAGGCCAAAGCCGATGTTCTGTTCCACCGTCATCCACGGGAACAGCGCGTATTCCTGGAATACCATGCCGCGGTCCGGTCCCGGCGCGGCGACGCGTTGGCCGGCCACCAGGATCTCGCCGCCGCTGGGCGGCGCGAAGCCGGCGATGGCATTGAGCAAGGTGGATTTGCCGCAGCCGGAGGGGCCCAGCAGGCAGACGAACTCGCCGGGCTGGATGTCCAGCTGGATGTCCCGCAGGGCGATCACGTCGCCGCCCGGCGTCTTGAATACTTTTTGCACCTGTTGCACTTCGATCTGGGCGCTCATGCCTTCATCCTTCCATGCCGCGCAGCGCGGCGGTGTGTTTGGCGCCGCTAACAAAACCGAGCAGCGAACCTGGGCCAAGGCGCGCCGACGCAGGTCGTACCAGTGGTACGACAAGGAGGCGCAACGCAGGGTCAGGGGTGTTGTTAGCGGTTCTTAGAACGTGTTTACGATCCCGCGAGCTAGGGCGAGGCAAGGCGAAAACGAGCGAAAAAGCGGAATGTACGAGTGGTACATGAGCATTTTGAACTCGTTTTCAACGCCGTATCGCCGACGCGCAGCAGATCGTAAACAGGTTCTTATTGGTCGATGCCGCGATGCCACTTGAGCAAGCGGTTGTTCAAGCCCTGCATCAGCATGTCGATCAACAGCCCGAGAATGCCAATCGTGACCATGCCGGCGATGACCTTGTCGGTCCAGAAATACTCGCGCGCTTCCATGATGCGGTAGCCGACGCCGCTGTTCACGGCGATCATCTCCGCCACGATCACCACGATGAAGGCGGTGCCCATGCCCACGCGCGCGCCGGTGAAGATGAAGGGCGTGGCCGCAGGCAGGATCACCCGGCGGAACAGGGTGGCGCGGCTGGCGCCCAGGTTGCGCGCGGCGCGGATATAGATGCCGTCCACATTGCGCACGCCGGAGATGGTGTTCATCAGGATGGGGAAGAAAGCCCCGATAGTGATGAGGAACACCGCCGGCGGGTTGCCCAGGCCAAACCACAGAATGGACAGCGGGGTCCAGGCGATGGGCGGAATCGGCCGCAGGAACTGGATCAAGGGGTTGAACGCCCGGTACACCGGGTCGCTGACGCCCATGAACAGCCCCAGCAGCAAGCCCAGGCCGCCGCCCAGCGCGAAGCCCAGCACCACACGCCACAGGCTGGCCGCCACGTCGTGGATCAGTTCGCCGGACAGCAGCCAGGACAAGTAGGCGCCGGACGAGGGGTCGTAGGCTTCCAGCGGCTGCCAGTAAGCCAGCCACTTCTGCAACACCGCCAGCGGCGAGGGCAGGATTTGCGGGTTGATCCAACCCAGGCTGGAACTGGCCTGCCAGATCAACACGATGGCGATGGGCACCGCCAGGCTGGACCAGGCTTGGCCCAGCCGGGAAAACACAGTCTGCTGCATGATTGCTCCCGCCGCCGTCAATTAACCTTGAGGTCCTGCTTGGCCTTGCTCAGCAAGTCCAGTTTCACCCAGTCCGCCGCTTTGGGCGGCTTGACCATCTTGCCGATGCCGTACTGCTGCATCATGTCGGTGGTGGTCTGGATGTGGGCCACGCTCAGATCGTAGCTGTACGGGGAGTTGGAAATGGCGTCTTGGAAGTCGTCGGCGCTGATCTGGTTCTTGAACATGTTCTCACGCACGTATTTTTCCGCCAGCTTGGGATTTTTGATGAAGGTGTTGGTGGCCTCCACGAAACATTTGATCAGGCGCTCCGCCACGCCGCGGCGTTCCTTGTACATCTTCTCCGTCATCACCAGGGTGCGAATGGGCTCGCCCAGCGGGGTGTCGTAGGGCTTTAGCACTTCCACGCCGAAACCCTTGTTGATGGCCTGGGACGATTGCGGCTCGGACTGGCTCATCGCGTCGATCTGCTTGCCCATCAAAGCCTGGTTCAGGTCGGCGAAAGGCATGTAAATCACCTGCACATCCTTGCCCGACTTGTCGGACCAGCTAAGCTTGTACTTGGCCAGCTCCGCCGCCAGCAGCAACTCCTGCGCGCCGCCGCGCGCCACGCCCACCTTCTTGCCCTTCAGGTCCTTGACGCTCTTGATGCCGCTGTCTTTGGCCGCCACGATGCGCGCGCCGCCCTTGGCGAAGCCGGCCACCGCGAAAATCGGCGCGCCGCCGGCGCGGCCGGCCACCGCCGCGTCCGCCGCGCTGGCGGCGACGTCCACTTCGCCGGCCACGATGGCGGGCATGATGTCGATGCCTTTGGCGAACATGCGTTCTTCAATCTTCAGGTCGTATTTGGGCGCGATTTCCTTCATGTAGCTGATGGCGCCGTAATGGGCGAACTTGAGGTTGCCCAGTCTCACCACGTCGGCGGCGAGGGCGGGCAGCGAGAGGCCGCCGCCCAGGGCGGCGAGACAGAGCCAGGTTCGGATGCGTTGCATGGTGTTTCTCCTTTGTGGATAGGGGCCGGGCGGGGCGCGGCGACCTTTTATTTATACGACGTTTGCATTTTTTGGCGCGGCGATGCGGTGCGCTGCTTTGTAGTGGTTCTTATTAGGCAAAGCGCGTGCCAGGATGTTTTTTGCTCAAGCTGTTGATTTTAATGGATTGTGTTGGCGGGGCGTGGCCGGATTCGGCCTGTGCCGGCCTTGCTTGTGCCAAAACCGGCTCAGGGCTTGCCGGAGAAAAAATGCAGTTATTCAATATCTGTCGGCTGTTTTCTCATCGACCGGTGCAGTGTTTCCTCCCTAAGCTGGATGCGGTCGATGTAGCCGAAGATATCGATAGGGAGGATCAGCACTTGTTCGATCAGGGCGAAGAAACCGGCCCAGTAACCCTGCTCGGGGCCTTCCACCGAGAAGTCGACATCGCCTGCGATGCGCGCCAGCAGCATGTGTCTTGGGACATCGGGATTGTCCTGCACGTATTGGATGAAGTGGCCGGCGTATTCGCGCCCCAGCAGATAGGCCTGGCGATAGTCGTCGGCTGGCGGCACTTGCCAGCAATGCACGCGCGGACAGCCCGGCAAACGCGCGGCGAAGGGCAGCTCCTGATAGGGAACCGGTTTGAGGTTGGGGCGGTAATGGCGACGGCTTGGGTATTTGACGGACATGCGCGCTCTCCTGTTGATTCAAGGCTGCCGGCGAGGCGGCAGGCTCATGGCAGGCGCATGGCAGGATTGGAGTTCCGGCGCCACGGACCGGCGGGTGCGAGCACCCTCCCACCATGGCCTGCCCGTTGTAGGCATGACGGATGGTGCAAGGGCACGGACCAAGCGTTTGCGGCGCTGGGTCCGAGGTGGCGGGGCCAGACTCCAATCTGGGCGCTGCCGGTTAGGGCGGCGCGTTTGCGATTGTGCCTAGCGGGGATGAGGGGGTCAAGGCGGCGGCATCGGCCGCCAACGGCGCAAAGTCGCATCCCCCGGTCAGGTCCGAGCCGTGATCCGGCGCTCTAGGCGTAAAACCTCGATTGTCCTTGCCAGGCGCTGGCGACGAAGTCTTGCACATGGTCCAGGAATTTGTCGTGGCGGCCCAGGCGGCTGTCGTCGGCCTGGCGGTTTGCCGGCAGCAGGTAAAGCTGGCCGACGTGACGCACGGGCAGCAGGCCGTCCAACGCCGGCACTGGATCGCCCTGAACGCAGTAATGACGGATATGGGCAGAGGCCGCGCGCGCTTGCTCCAGATCGTTGCCGTGGCGCGTCAGCAGTTCGTTTTGCAGGCCGCGGCCGAACTGGGCGCTGCTGAAGCATTCTGCGTGGACGGGACGTTGCGGAGTGGACAATTTCATCGCCGCGTAGGCGGCCATGCCGCCGCCCAGAGAATGACCGCCGGTGCTGACGATGTAGTCGGGTTCGCCGCCGCGCATCAGCGGCAGGCCGGCGGCCAGCGTTTGCAACTTGGCGGTGAGTTGGGCGGCTTGGGCGTAGCAGGCGGGGCGGCCGCCGAAAGCGGCGTTGCCGATGTTGGCGCGCCATTGCCGCGCCACGCTGGCCAGGTTTTTCAGGTTGCGTTGAGCCAAGCCGCCCACGCCGCGGCCGCTGGTGGTGCCGCCGAAAACCAGGCGGATTTCTCCCGCCGCCTTGTTGCGGAACACATAGGCCACCATGCCGCTTTCCGGGTCCATCAAGCGCGCCTGCTGTGGTTGAAACTCCAGCTTGCCGCCCTTGGCCAGCAGGCGCGCCAGTTCTGCGTCCGGGCTCCACTGGGTGGCGCGCAGGCTGTCCAGGTCCCGGCTATAGGGGAAGTTGGCAAGCAGCGCGCTGTCCTTGAGCCTTTGACGGGCGGCTTCAGGGTTGAGGTCTTCCAGCGGCTGCTGCACGCAGAGGCCGTCCAGCGGATTGACGCGCGGCGCGGTGCGCGAGGAGGCGGGGGCGTCCGCGCGGTTTTCCGTTTGCTTGAGCCGCGCCGACATCGCGTTTGGCGCGACGCTGGAGCGGGCGGGTTCGTCCGCCGCCGTCGTTTGGGGGATGGCGGCGCGGGAAGTTTGAATGAGCATGATGGGTAGACGCGAGTGAAGGTTGATCGCCGCATGCTAATGGGACGCGGACGGCGTGCCTTGCAGATTTTACTCAGCCGGCGGTTACGGTTCCGTGATAATGGCGAGCGGGGAGCGAATGAGTTTGTATGGGAAGGATTAAAGAGATGGAAATGGAGACGGAGCGTTTATTGCTGCGCCAATGGCGGGACGAGGATCTGGCGCCCTTCGCCGCCATGGGGCGGGATCCTGAGGTGATGCGTTATTTCCCGGCGCTGTTGAGCGAGGAAGAGAGCGCGGACGGCATGGAGCGCCAACGCGGGCTGATAGCGGCGCGCGGCTGGGGATTTTGGGCGCTGGAGGAGAAAGCGTCCGGCGACTTTGTCGGTTTCGTCGGGTTGGCGGTGCCGAGCGCGGAACTGCCGTGCATGCCCTGCGTGGAGGCGGGCTGGCGCCTGCGGCGAGCATCCTGGGGCCGGGGCTACGCCACCGAGGCGGCGCGCCGGGCGCTGGCTTTGGGTTTCGAGATCTTGGGGCTGGACGAAATCGTGTCCTTCACCGCCTTGCCCAATCTGCCGTCGCAAGGCGTGATGCGGAGGCTGGGCATGCGCGATAGCGGCCGGGACTTCGATCATCCCGCCTTGGAGGCCGGGCATCCGCTGCGGCGACACTGTCTGTATCTTTTGTCGGAAGCGGAGTGGCGCGCCGCGGCGCCCGAGGTTTGAGGTTGAGGGAGAAGCGATGGCCGCCGCGAGGCGGCTTTTTTATTGCCTTCGGCATGAGGTGAGGGCTGGCTTTATGCTTGATGAGCGATTTTTGCAATTCACTGGGGAACCTTGAGCTTAGGCTCTAATCTATTAGAATTTCATTGTTCTCTTATTTTTTGCGGACGGGTGGCAGCCCGGCTCGCGCCTGATGTTTCCGCCTCTGCAACAGCGTGGCTCGGATACGCGGCACGCGTATTTTCGATGCGGTTTTCACGGCCGTATCGCCGACGCGCGGCAGATCGTAAACCGGCTCTGAAAGAACGACATGTATCCCTCCTGTTTCTAACCCTCATTGGAGTCCGTGATGACCCAAACCTCAGTTCGGCGTTCGCGCTGGCTATGCGGCCTGGCAGCCGCCGGCTTGCTGCTGACGCCGCCGGCGATGGCCGAAACCTTTGTGCCCGACACGCTGTTGAAGTCGGTGCTGTACCACAAGACCAAGAACCATGGCCAAGCCGATCTCGGCGGCGACAAGATCGCCGGGGCGTTTCTGAAAACGCCGGGCTCGGTTTATTCCGAACTCAATCCCCAGCCGCCCATCATCAATTCCATAGAGTGGAATAACGCGCTCAGCGATTTCAACCGCTACCACCGCGTCAATCTGACGCTGGACGATTCGGTGAAACTGTTCGCCAGCGAGATGGGCCTGAACAAAGCCTTGCCGGGCACGGACGTGGACCTCAATCGTCGTCGCGCCGGCTACCGCCAGGACGAGGACAGGCTGGTGCTGGCCAATGCCTTCAAGGCCGGGGTGGACGGAGACATTTTCTACAAGAGCCTGGATGTGTTCGGCTATGGCTACAGCACCATCGCCGCCAAGTTCGCGGTGGCGGCTCAGTTGCTGCGCGACGCGACGCAGAAAGTGCCGGCTGCCAAGCAGTTGCAGAACGGCATTCGCAAGGAGGTGCTGGACCGCTACCTGAGCAGCGCCACCACTGGCGTGAACAGCCTGTCCGAATACGACAAGCATTACTTGATGAACTTGCTGCACAACGAGGTGCGGCGCACCCGCTTCAACTCCGCCGGTTTCAAAAGCGGTCAGTTTCAGCCCGCCGCCCAGTTCCGCGTGGCGCGGCTGGCGGCGGCCTACCAGGACCGCAAGGGCTATCTGTTTGATTTCCCCTGCGCCAAGGACGGCAAGAATCTCTACCCGGAGAGCAGCGGCAAGCTGTGCTACGCCAATATGACCGACCAGAAGCTGAGCGGCTGGTATCGCCAGCTTTATCAGCAGCAAATGAAGCCGCATCCGCCGTCCGAGCAGGAGAGCAGCGGCTTCCAACGCCTGGCCAAACTGCTGTTGCCGATTGCCCTGCTGATGGAAGGCATGGCGGCGGCGGAGTTTTTCTCCACCTTGGAAGCGTCCGAGCTGGGGGCCGAGGCGGCCTTGACCGAAGAAGAAGTCGCGGCCACGGAGTCCGGCTATCTCAGCCGCTTCTGCCGGATTTGAGCATGATGTTCGAACAATGCGAACAGGAATGAAGACATGACTATGCGTATATTCAAGCAAGCGCGCGCGGCGGCCTGGACGGTTCTGGCGTTGGCGCTGTCCCAGGCGGCGCTGGCCGGCGCGACAGTGGACATCAGCAAGGTGACTGACAAGAACAGCCTGGTGCCGGGCGAACTGGTCAACGCGATGGAGTACCACGTCAACGGCGTCAGCGGCGCGGCCAAGGCCAACCCGCCGTCCTCGTCCAAGTTGAAGAACCTGGCGGCCAAATGGCGCGGGGCCACGGTAGCCCGTTTCGAGTACAGCTACAACGGCGGCACTCGTGTCTATAACGCAATGTCCGGCCAGGACGCCGCGGATTTGCTTTACGAGGCCAATTCTGCCGGCCATCGGGCTTATCCCGGCTTCCTGCGGCAGAGCAGCGTGGAGAAAGCGGCCACTAATGTGAACGTGCCCAATGGCAAGCTGTCCGCCACCATAGGCCAGCAGGCCACGGATGCGGAACTCAAGGCGCTGAAAACCTTTGAGAAGGACATTCTGGATGGCGCGGTGCCGCGCGGCGGACGCATGGTGGGTTATATCTCGCAGGCGCCGTGCGCATCTTGCGACAATGTGATCCGCCAGCAATTGGCCAATCAAACCAATTACGTGTCCGACATCAAAATATCCTATCTGCCCAAGGCGGCGGAGGAGGCGGAGGGCAGCGCGGCGCGCGAGCTGGCGCACGAGTTCAACGGTCGTCGCTTGCAGTCCTTGAAGGATAACGTGATGTCCTTGCGCGGCAACGCGGCGGCCAGGCTGAATGTGGGCGGTGGCACAGCCGGCTGCTTGTAGACAAGGTCGGGCCCGGCTTGTCTCCCGCGGGAGACTGCCGGGCTTTTTACGTCCGAAGGCGGCGGCTTATTGCTGCCAGTGGTTGTAAATCGTTTGCAGCTTTCCGTTTTGCTGCAGCCGGGCCAGCGCGGCGTTGAATTGAGCGGCGCGGCTGTCGCCTTTGGAGAAGGCGACGAAGCGCGGCATTTCCACCAGAGGTTTGGGCAGGATGCGCACATGCGGCAGTGCGCGCAGCTGGCGTGCGTAGTAAAGCAGTTGGCCGCGGTCGCCGACGATCAGGTCAATGCGGCCGGCCAGCAGCATCAGCAGCAGTTGTTCGGGGTTGGTGGCGCTGGCGTCGCGTTTGAGCGGCGCTTTGTCGAAGGCGGACTCGTAGGCATAGCCGTGGACCTGCCCTATGGTCAGCGGCGCCAGGTCGGCCAGAGTGTTCCAGTTTTGCAGGCTGTTTTGTTTCAACACCATGAAGATGGTGCGGCCGGTGCGTATTGGGCCGGCGAGTTCGTACTGGGCGCGCCGCTCGGCGGTGCCTGCGAACTGGAAAGCCATGTCCACGTCCCCGTTGCCCAGCATTTGCTTGACGCGCTCCCAGGGGTAGAGGTGCAGTTGGTAGGGAATTCTGGCCTCGGCCATGACCGCCTGGACAATCTCCACGTCCAGCCCTTGAGGCTTGGCGTTGGCTTCGTTCTGGTAGCTGTAGGGCGCGAATTGAATGTCGCCGACAATGCGCCAAGCCTCTGGCTGGGCCGCCCAGGCCGTCCCGCAAAACAGCAGCATGCTCAACACACGCCTCATGGTTTCTCCCGCAGTCGCGCCTTCCGTCGGTATAGCCGGGGCGGGGCGGGGCGGCAAGCCGGGCGGTTTTGGCAAGCGTCCCGTGGCGGCCTTGCTGATGGCGGTTCCGGGGGACGAACTACGCATTGATCAGGCGTTCGAGCGCGCCTCGGCCTCGGTGTAGAGCGCTTTGGCCGGGTTGGCGCGTCCGCAGTTGGGGGCGTCTCTGTGCTGGTTCGTGATTCGCCTTGCATTGGCGCAACGCCATTGAAACCCCAGTTGCAAAGCCCCTCCCGGCGATGACCGGGAGGGGCTCTTGTTTGCTAGATAGCGGGAGAGGCTCAGGCCGCGGTGGCCTGGGCGGGTTTCTTCAAGGCGCGCAGCGCAACCGCGGTGACGGCGGTGCCGGCCAACAGCGCCAGCAGGTAGAAGCCCAGATGGCTGACGGCGTTGGGGATGGGCAGCACGAAGACGCCGCCGTGCGGCACTTTCAGCTCAACTCCGGCCAGCATGGAGATGGCGCCGGCCACGGCGGAGCCCAGCATCAGAGCCGGGATGACTCGCAGCGGATCGCGCGCGGCGAAGGGAATGGCGCCTTCGCTGATGAAGGCCAGGCCCAGCACGCCGGCGGCCTTGCCGGCCTCGCGTTCGTCTGCGCTGAAGCGGTCGGCGAACAGCTTGGTGGCCAGCGCGATGCCCAGCGGCGGCGTCATGCCGGCGGCCATGGCCGCGGCCATCGGCGTATACACCTGGCTGGCGATCAAGCCGGTGGAAAAGGCGTAGGCGGCTTTGTTGACCGGGCCGCCCATGTCGAAGGCCATCATCGAACCGATGATGGCGCCCAGCAGCAACGCGCTGCTGCCTTGCAGGCTTTTCAGCGCCTCGGTCAGCATGCCCAGCAAGGCAGCCACCGGCCCGCCGATCACGTAGATCATCAGCAGGCCCACCAGCAGCGACCCCAATACCGGCAGGATCAGCACCGGTTTAAGACCGTCCAGATTACGGCCCAGCCGGATTTTTCGATTCAGCCAGTCTGTGCCGTAACCGGCGATGAAGCCGGCGATGATGCCGCCAAGAAAGCCCGAGCCCAGGCTGGCGGCCAGCATGCCGCCCACCATGCCGGGCGCGATGCCGGGACGGTTGGCGATGGAGTAAGCGATGTAGCCGGCGAGGATGGGTACCATCAGTGCAAAGGCGGATTTGGCTCCGATCTGGAACAGCGCCCAGGCCAGCGTGCCCTTGTGGGCGTCGTCGAAGGCGTAGATGCCGCCCAGGGCGAAGGCCAGCGCGATCATGATGCCGCCGGCGGTGACGAAGGGCAGCATGAAGGACACGCCGGTCATCAGATGCTTGTACGGGCCGTTGCGCTCGCTGGCCGGTTTTTCCGGTGGAGTGTCGGCGGTGTCCGGCTGGTGCGGCGCGGCTTCGGCGATGGCGCGGCGCAGCAGCGCCTGGCCGTCGTTGATGGCGGCCTTGGTTCCGCTTTGGAAGAGGCGTTTGCCCTTGAAGCGGCTGAGTTCCACCTGGGTATCGGCGGCGATCAGCACCAGGTCGGCTTCGGCGATCTCGCCGGCGCTGAGCGCGCTTTGCGCGCCCACCGAACCCTGGGTTTCCACGCGGATGGCGTGGCCCAGCGCCTGAGCCGCCTGGCTCAGGCCTTCCGCCGCCATGAAGGTGTGGGCGATGCCGGTGGGGCAGGAGGTGACGGCGACGATGCGCAAGGCGTCGGTTTGGGGCGCGCTCAGCGCCGCGGCCCGGCGGACGGCCTCGGCCGGATCGGCCAAGGCCTGGTCCAGGCTCAGGCGGAGCGCGGGCAGGCTGTCCAGGCGCGGATCGGCGGAGGCGCCGATCAAGAGCGCGGCCTGGGCGGCGGCGAGTTCGATCGCGCTCAGCGGCGGCGCGCCGTTCAGTTCCAGCTTAAGGGCATGTCCGTGCCGCTGGGCGGCCTGGCGTAGCGCTTCCGCGGCCAGCCGGCCCTGGGTGCTGCGCTCGCCGGCGTCGATGATGGCAATTAGGTTCATGGCGTTGTTTCCCTTGTGTTATTGGTTTGGAGCCGTGGGCAAAGCCCCTGATGCCGCGTCGCCTCGGCTCATCCGCCTACGCGAGGCGGATCGTAAGCTGCCTCTTAATCCAGGCTTTGCAGCCGGACTTGAGCCGCCAATGCGCGCACCTGTTCCGGCGGCGGCAGGTGGGGGCCGACGCGCGCCAGTTTGGCGGCGGCGAAGGCAACCGCCAGCCGGGCTTCCGCCTCAAGCTCCAGTCCATCCAGCCGCGCCGCGGCCAGGCCGGCCACCAAGGCGTCGCCGGCTCCCACGGTGCTCAGCGGCTGTTGCGCCGGCAAGGAGGCCAGCAGCGAGCGGTCGCGGCTGGCGAACAGCGCGCCGTCCGCGCCCAGCGACACCACCACTTGTTCCACGCCGCGTTGCAGCAGCCCGCGCGCGCAGGCCAGCACCGCGGCGGTGTCGGGCAGGGCGCGGCTGGCCCAGAGCTCCAGTTCGTGACGATTGGGTTTGACGCAGTGAGGCGGAGCGTCCCCATCCAGAGCCTGGCTCAGCGCTTCTCCGCTGCTGTCCAGCAGCAGCCGCGCGCCCAGAGGCCGCAGCAACCGGCACAGCCGCAGATAGCTGTTGGCGGGCAGGCCGGGCGGCAAGCTGCCGCACAGCGCCACGATGTCGCCGGGGTTCAGCCGGGCGGCCAGCTCGGCGCCCACTTGCTCCAGCTGCGCTTCGCCGGCGGCGATGCCGGGCAGGTTGATGTCGGTGGTGTCGCCGCTGGAGAGGTCGGCCAGCTTGATGTTGACCCGGGTGTCGCCGGGCAGGCGCAGCATGTGGTCGGCGATGCGCTTGTCCAGGAACAATTGTTCGAAGGCTTCGCTGTTGTTGCGGCCCAGCAGGCCGAAAACGCTTACCGGCGCGCCCCAGTCAGCCAGGCAGCTGGCCACGTTGACGCCCTTGCCGCCGGCGTTGCCGCTGGCGCTTTGCGCCAGGTTGACCGCGCCGGGGGTCAGCCGGGGCAGGGCGATGGTTTGGTCCAGCGCCGGATTGAGGGTGACGGTGTGGACGCGGGCGCTCATGTCAGCTCCCGCGCCAGCATGCGCACTTCATCGGCGCTGTCGCAGGCCAGCGCCTGCTGCGCCAGCTCGCGCAGCCGATCGTGGCCGTTGGCGCACAGCTTGGCCTTGACCGCGGCCACGTCGCGCGGGCTCATCGACAGCTCGGCCACGCCCAGGCCGGTCAGCAGCGCGGCGCCGAACGGGTCGCCGGCGATGCCGCCGCACACGCCCACCCAGCGTTGATGACGGGCGGCGCCGGCCACGGTGTGCTGGATCAGGCGCAGCACGGCGGGATGCAGGCTGTCGGCCTCGGCGGCCAGTTCCGGGTGCTGGCGGTCCATCGCCAGCGTGTACTGGGTGAGGTCGTTGGTGCCGATGGAGAAGAAATCCACGTATTCAGCCAGTTGATCGGCCAGCAGGGCCGCGGCGGGCACTTCCACCATGATGCCGAGAGGCACCGCCGGGGCGTCCAGCTCGCGGCGTATGCCTTCGCACCAGCCCTTGAGCCGGGTGATTTCCTTCAGCGAGGTGATCATCGGGAACATGATGGACAGCGGCTGGCCGCTGCGGGCGGCGCGGTAGAGCGCGCGCAGCTGAGGTTCCAGCAGATCGCGGCGGCGCAGCAGCAGGCGTGAGCCGCGCATGCCGAGGAAGGGGTTTTCTTCGGCCGGCAGCTTCAGGTAATCCACCTGTTTGTCGCCGCCGATGTCCAGTGCGCGCACGATCAGCGGCCGTCCGTCCAGCGCGTCCAGCATGGCGCTGTAGGTGTGAAACTGCTCGTCTTCGCTTGGAGACTGTTCTCGTTCCAGAAACAGGAATTCGGTGCGCATCAGGCCCACGCCCTCGGCGCCGGCGTCCAGCGCGGCGGCCACCTGGTCAGGGCGGTTGATGTTGGCGGCGATTTCCACGCGGTGGCCGTCCGGGGTGATGGCCGGGCGCTGCCGCTGTTCCGCCTGTTGCTGCTGAGTGCGCTGCTGGGCCTGCAGCCAATCGCGGGCCGAGGCCAGGTCCTGCTCGCCGGGGTTCAGATAGAGCCGGCCGCCTACGCCGTCCAGGATGGCCGGCGTGCCGTCGGCGATGTCCAGCAAGGCCGGGCCGCCGGCCACCAGCGCCGGCAACCCCAGGGTGCGGGCCAGGATGGCGGTGTGCGAAGTGGGGCCGCCTTGGGCGGTGGCCAGCGCGCGGATGCGGCCGGTGTCCAGGGTGGCGGTGTCGGAGGGGGTGAGATCGGCGGCCAGCAGAATGCAGTCGTCGCCGTCGATGTCGGCCAGGGTGGCGCTGTTCAGCGCCGGGTCAAGCTGGCGCAGCACGCGGCGGCCCACGTCGCGGAGGTCGGCTGCGCGCGCCGCCAGCAGCGGGTTGCCCAGCGCGGCCAGCCGTTCCGCCATGCGTTCCACCGCTTGGTGCCAGGCCCATTCCACGCCATGGCCGCCCACCATCAGCTGGCAGGTCAGGGTGATCAGATCGGTGTCGGACAACAGTTCGGCCTGGGCGTGGAAAATGCCGGCTTCGGCCTTGCCCAGCCTGCTGGCGGTAGCCGCGGCCAGCTCGGATAGTTCGGCGCGGGTGGCGCTTAGCGCCTCGTGCAGGCGGTCACCGCCTTCTCCCAGCGCCACTGGGCGGTCCGGCACTTTGAGCTGGCCGGCGTGCAGCACGCGCACCACGCCGATGGCGAGGCCGGGGCTGGCGGCGACGCCGGCGATGGACAAGGGATGGCCGGGCGGGATCCAGCCCTGTTGCGCCGCCAGCAGTTGCGCTTTTTGCGCGGCGAGCGCAGCGTCGGTCTGTTCCTGGGCCGAGGCGTCGCGCATCGCGGACAACAGGGCGGCCAGGGCGGCGGCGGCGTCGGGGCCTTGGGCGGATACGGTGACGGTGTCGCCGTGGCGCAGGCCCAGTTGCAACAGGCTGATCAGGTTCTTGGCGTCGGCGGCGTCCTGGCCGTGGCGCACTTGCAGCTGGGCGGCGTGGCGGCGCGCGGCCTCCACCCATTGCGCGGCAGGGCGCGCGTGCAGGCCGTTGGGGTAGTCGACTATCCATTGCGCGCGCTCGGCCAGATCAGCCGCGGCCGCTTCGCCGGCAGCGGCCGGCGGCGTCTCTTCCAGCAAGGCCTGCACCTGGGCGGCGTCCCTTGCGTTGAATAGTTGTTCGAGCCGGACTTCGTCTTGCAGCAGCCGGGTCAAACGGCGCAGCAGGGTGATGTGTTCGTCGGATTGGGCGGCGATGGCGAACAGCAGCCGGGTGCGCTGGCCGGGGTTCCATTCCAGACCGTCCGGAATCTGCACGATGGCGATGCCGGTGCGGCGGATCAACTGGCGGTCTTCCACCATGCCGTGAGGGATGGCCAGGCCGTTGCCCAGAAAGGTGTTGGCCACCGCTTCGCGTCGCAGCAGGCTGTCGATGTAGGCAGGGTCTATGCAGCCGGCGTCGGCCAGCAACTGCCCGGCCAGGCGGATGGCCGCCTCTTTGTCGGCGGGCTGACAGCCCAGCCGGATCAGTTCTGGCTGGATCAGGGAGGAGGGCGATCCGGTATCGTGCATGTCGGTCTCTTCTGTCGGTTCAGGTAGCTGCGGGGTGTTTGTAACCTCTTCGAGTTCCGCCGCGCGGCCGGGGGCCGGCGCGGAGTCGAACAGGCTCTGTATAGCGGATCGGCTCGCGCCCGCCAGCTGTCTTTGCGGAGGGGGGCCGTTCGTGTGTTGAGTGAATTGAAAACGATTACATTTTTACTGTCAACATGCTCGTAGCACTGGCGCTACATCTTTGTGCTGTCTCAAGCGACAGTGTTGTAAAATTACGCTTTGGGGGTATGCTTGCGTAAACGTAATTCCGATTATGGCGAGAGAAAACGATTTCATATGACGGTCAGCATCAAAGATGTGGCGCAGGCGGCCGGCGTGTCGGTGGCCACCGTGTCGCGGGCTCTGGCCAAGGGCCCGGTCAGCGCGGCGTTGAAGGCCAAGGTGGAGGCGGCTATAGCCGCCACCGGTTATCGCCCCAATCTGTCGGCGCGGCGCCTGCGCTCGCGGCACAGCGACACCATCGGCCTGATCGTGTCCGATATCCGCAACCCCTTCTTCACCGCGGTCAGCCGCGCGGTGGAGGATGTGGCCTACCAGGCCGGCATGCGGGTGATTCTGTGCAACACCGACGAGAACCCGGACAAGGAGGCGATGTACCTCAGGTTGATGCAGGAGGAGCGCGTCACCGGGGTGATCTTCGCGGCCACCCGCGCCACGGCTGAGACGCTGGACGCCGAGGCGCTGGGTTTTCCCGTGGTGTTGATCGACCGGGCCGCGCCCGGCGGCGCGGCCGACGCGGT
The DNA here is from genome assembly GCF_023507765.1 of Chromobacterium sp. IRSSSOUMB001. Taxonomy (NCBI): domain Bacteria; kingdom Pseudomonadati; phylum Pseudomonadota; class Betaproteobacteria; order Neisseriales; family Chromobacteriaceae; genus Chromobacterium; species Chromobacterium sp. IRSSSOUMB001. The sequence goes on along the minus strand of NZ_JALCYU010000005.1, from coordinate 41,157 downwards.
GGTGCTGGACAACGCCGCCGCCGCCGGCCTGTTGGTCAGCCATTTGCGCGAGCAGGGCCATAGCCGCATCGGCGGGTTGTTCGGCAATACCAGCAGTACCGGAGCGGAACGACACGCGGGCTTCGCCGCCGCGTTGGCGGAGGCCGGGCTGGCCGCGCCGGCGCGTTTCGTCGCGCCCACGGCCGAGGCGGCGCAGCAGGCGGTGTCCGCCTGGCTGGCCGAAGCCGAGGCGCCACGGGCCCTGGTGATCAGCAACGGCCTGCTGCTGCTGGGCGCGATGCGCGCGGTGCGCGCGCTGGGCCTGGAACTGCCGCGGCAGCTGGCGCTGGCCGGTTTCGACAACGACAGTTGGACGGAGCTGGCCGGACCGGGGCTGACGGTGATAGAGCAGCCGGTGGACGAGATCGGCCGCGCGGCGATGGCGATGTTGCTGGAGCGCCTGGTGCAGCCGCAGCGCTCAACGCGCAAAGTGGTGCTGACCGGCCGGCTAGTGGTTCGGGGCTCCAGCTTGGCCTAGCGCTGGCTTCAGCCGCTGTGGCGGAGGCGAGACAGGGGCGCGCCCGGCCCGGGCGGGGTCCGCGGGTTTGATTTTTAATGTATTAAATGTTGTGCCATGATTTGCCGATGCCGTTTCAGCCATCGCCGCCCAGCCGGGCGGCCGCTAGGAGGAGGCCTGTCATGGATACGCGTTTCACCGGAGACATTCACCTTTCCACCCGCCAGGCGGCGGACGGCGACAAGCTGGATTTTTGGCTGAGCGAGGTGGACCGCTTACTGGTCCGGGTGGAGTGCGACCGCCGCCCGGAAGAGCGGCTGGAGGCTTCGCTGGACTGGCAGGACTTCGGCTTGCTGCGCATGGCCACGATACGCGCCAACCAGCACGCGGTGACGCGCAGCGGGCATAGCCTGAGCCGGGATGGCCGGGACTCCATCTTTGCCTGCTTGATGCTGCAGGGCGAGGGCTTCAGCCATCAGGGCGTGGAGTGCGCCCGCCACGGCCCGGGCGACGTGGTGTTGTACGATACCGCGCGCCCTTACGGCCACGGCTTTCCGGCCGATATGGCGATGGCGGTGCTGGACATTCCGCGGCCCTTGTTCCAGGAGCAGGTGGGCGTGTGGAACGAGCGCGGTCTGGTGCGCATTGAACGCGCCGCAGGCATGGACGCCTTGGCGGCCCACCGCTTGCTTAGCGGCGGCGCGGCCGCGCGGCGGCATTTGGCCAGCCAGTTGCTGGAATGGCTGCACTCCTTGTGGAGCGCGCGTCAGGGTTTGCCTGCTTCCCGATCCACTTTGTGCAGTCTGTGGCGGGCAAAGGCCTATATCGAACGGCATCTGTCCGAGGACGATCTGGACTGCGAACGCATCAGCCGCGCGGTTGGGGTGTCCGCGCGCCAATTGGCCCGCATCTTCGAACAGGAAGGCGAATCGGTGACGCGCCATCTGTGGGGCCGTCGGCTGGAACGTTGCCGGGTCGACCTGGCCGATCCGGCCTTGCGCCACCTATCGGTCAGCGAATTGGCTTTCCGTTGGGGCTTCAACCACATTGCCCATTTCTGTCGAAGCTATAAACGCCGCTACGGTGAAACGCCGAGCCAGACCCGGGCCGAAGCCTTGGCCGCGCGCGTCCTTTCCAGACAACAAGACTGTCCTCATTAGGCAAATTTCACGCTCTCCCCATCGTTAGAGTGGACGGGTCCGCCGCGCTTCCGGGCATGGCTGACGCCCACCTAATAAAGAGGAGACATCATCATGCACACACGAATGGGCGGTTCGCCGCCGGGCGGCCGCGCGCGCGCCGCTGGCGAAAGAGAGGCCCGCCATGCGCCTCTCCTATGAAAACAAATTGCTGGCCATCCTGGCGCTAAGCTTCGGTTTCGTGTTTTTCGATCGGCTGGCGCTGTCCTTTCTCTTTCCCTTCATGGCGGCCGAACTGCGCTTGACTCCCGCGCATCTGGGCATGCTGGCGTCGGCCTTGGCGCTGACCTGGTCCTTGTCAGGCCTGGGCCTGGGCGCCTGGTCGGACCGGCGCGGCGTGAAAAAGCCGATGCTGGTGGCCGCGGTGCTGGCGTTCTCGTTGTTTTCCGCCGCTTCCGGCCTGGTGGCGGGTTTCCTGTCCTTGCTGCTGTTCCGCGCGCTGATGGGGTTGGCGGAAGGGCCGGTGCTGCCCATTACCCAATCGCTGCTGGCGGCGGCATCCACGCCGGCGAGGCGCGGTTTCAATATGGGCATCGTCAACGGCTCGGCGCCGGGCCTGCTGGGCGCTGTGCTGGGCCCGCCGCTGCTGGTGGCGCTGGCCGAGACCTACGGCTGGCGCGCCGCCTTCTACCTGTCCTGTCTGCCCGGGCTGCTGATCGCCTGGCTGGTCTGGCGGCATGTGCGCGAGCCGGCGCCCGCGCCGGTGCCGGCAGGCCGGGACGGCGGTTTCGTCCAGTTGCTGGGCGAGCGCAACATTCTGCTGTGCGTGCTGATCGCTTGCAGCTACATCACCTGGTTCATCATCCTGATCTCCTTCACGCCCACCTTTCTGATTCAGGTCAAGGGCATGAGCCCGCAGGCGATGGGAGCGGTGATGAGCAGCCTGGGCTTCGCCTGGGTGGCGTGGGGCGCGCTGGTGCCGGCGATTTCCGACCGCATCGGGCGCAAGCCGGCGATGGTGGGGTTTTCCTTGATCGCCGCCTGCTGCCCCTTGGTGTTGCTCAACGTGGACCGCATGACCTGGCTGCTGCCGCTGGTGTTTCTCAGCTACACCGGCTTGGGCTGCTTCACCCTGTTCATGGCCACGATTCCGGCGGAAACGGTGTCGCCGCGGCGCATCGCCACCGCGCTGGGCATGATCATGGGAGTGGGCGAACTGGCCGGAGGCTTTGTCGCGCCCACGGTGGCCGGCTTCGCCGCGGACCGCTACGGCCTGTCCATCGTGATGTGGATCGCCATGGCGGGCGCCCTGTTGCCGGCGCTGCTGTCCTTGGGCCTGCGCGAAACCGCGCCGCTGCGGCTGAAGCCGAGCGGAGCCGTGTCGGAAGCCGACCGGGCGCCGACCTGAGCGCCATTCTCATTGCGCGTCCCGCTGCGCCGGGATGCCGCACTCCCTGACGGAGAACATCATGCACAAGAATTTGATCAATACGCTGGCCGGGCTGTCGGCGGCGTTGGCCTGTGTAACGGCTCAGGCCACCCAGTCCGGCGCGGACACCATTGGCGCCGGCGCTGAGGGTTTTCTTGCCGGCGCGCTGCCGCCGGCCGGCTGGTACGGCGTGTTCTATTACACCCATTATCAGGCCAAGCGTTTCAACGACGATGCCGGCAACGCTTCCGTGCCGGGCTTCAAACTGCAGGCCGACGTGTTGGTGCCGCGGCTGCTGTATATGTCGGACCGGACGCTGTGGGGCGGGCGTTTGGGTGGTTTCGCGCTGGCGCCGCTGCCCAGCTTGAGCCTGGACGCGGGCGGTGGGCATGAGCGCCGCAGCGGCCTGGGCGACGCGGTACTGGGGCCGGTGCTGGCCTGGGGCGACGCCGGGCCGCTGCATACGGCGCTGGCGGCCGACATCGTGCTGCCCTCCGGCAGTTATGATCGCGATCGGATGTTGAACCTGGGGGCCAATCATTACTCGCTGCGGCCGGTGTTCGCCTTTTCCTATCTGCCGGCGTCCGGCTGGGAGCTCTCGTCCAAGATCAGCTACACCTTCAACGGCAAGAACCGGGGCATCGATTACCAGTCCGGCCAGCAGTTCCATTTCGACTACTCGCTGAGCTACGCGGCCGGCCCGGCCTGGCGGCTGGGGTTGAACGGCTATTTCATCAAGCAGACCACGGATGATACCCAGCATGGTCAGGCGGTGGCGGGCAACGGCTTTCGCGGCCAGGCTGTCGCCATCGGCCCGGCGCTGCGCTATCAGTTCGACAAGGCCGGCTTGGAGCTGAGGTGGCTGAAGGAGTTCGAAGTGCGAAACCGGCCGGAGGGCGATGCCTTGTGGCTCAAGCTGGTGTTGCCTTTGTAGCGGAAGGGATTGATGCGGGAGGAAGTGCCGGGCGCGTGCGCCCGGCACTTTTTATTTGGAGACGCGCAGTGGCCCGATTAGCCGGGTCAGAGTGTTGTCCTTGACGATGAAGTGGTGCCATAACGCCGCGGCCGCATGCAGGATGGCCAGCCACATGAGAGCGTTGCCCAGCCATTCGTGAGCTTCCTTGAGATCGTGCGAGATATCCGGCATGGGGGGGAGCAGCAAGGGCAGAGGAAAACCAAAGAAGTCTATATTCTTGCCGGCGGCTTGGATAAAGGCGATGCCCAGCAGCGGCAATGCCAGCATCAGAGCGTAGAGTAACCAGTGGCCTGCCTTGGCGGCCAAAGTCGCCAGCCGGCCCGGCTGGGGGGTGATGGCGGGCGACGGATTGCCCGTACGCCAGATCAGGCGAGGAAACAGCAATAACAAGACGAGTAGTCCGGCCTGAATATGGGCGTATTTGACGCTGTCGCGCAGCGGCGTGCCCTTGGGGAAAATCCCTTTGGCTTCAATGAAAATCAGCGCGGCAATGACGCCTAAAGCGCCTAGCCAGTGCAGCGCGCGGGAAACCGCGCCATAGCGTTGAGAAGTATTGCGCAGCATGAGGAATGTCCTTGCATGGGGTAATGCGTGCAGCATGGAATGCAAAGCTTATGCGAAGCTTAAGAACCTGTTTACGCTCTCTCGAGCCAAGGCGAAAACAGGTTCTGAGAAATCAGAATAGATCATGAACAAGTTCTAAGAGCCTGTTCAAAATCTTGCGAGCAAGAGCGAGACAAGGCGAAAACCGCTGAGAAAGCGGAATGGTCAAGTGGTACATGAGCATTTCGAAGCGGTTTTTAACGCGGTATCGCCGCAGCGCAGCAGATTATGAACAGGTTCTAATGATTTTTTGGCAAGGTCTGGGAGGCGAAGCCACGGCTCAATCTAGCCGGCGCAGCACGGTTTGTGTCGGAGGCGGCTTCGCTGCCGGCCGCCCCTGTCGGAACAGGGGCTTGCGGTGGCGGCTTACTGGCCGGAGAGCATGAATTCCGCGCAGCGCTCGGCGATCATCACCACCGGCGCATTGGTGTTGCCGGAGACGATGGAGGGCATCACCGAGGCGTCGCAAACCCGCAGACCGGTCACGCCCTTGACGCGCAGCCGCGGGTCCACCACCGCGTCGGCGTCGCCGCCCATGCGGCAGGTGCCGGCCGGGTGATAGACGGTTTTGGCGAATTGGCGGATGTGCTGCTCCAGCCTCGCGTCGTCGGCGTGCTCCGCCGGCGAGGGCAGCAGTTCTTCGGCGATCAGCCGGCGCATCGACGGCGCCCGCAGAATGCGACGCGCCAGTTTGACGCCGCGAAGCAGGCCGGCGATATCCTCCGCCTCGCGCAGCGCGCCGCTGTCGAAGCGCAGCGGCGCGGCCGCGTCGACGCTGGCCAGCGCGACGCTGCCGCGCGATTTGGGGCGCAGCAGGCAGGGATTGATGGAAATGCCGTGGCCGGGCAGCGGCTCGCGATCCACGTCGCCCACCAGGGTGGGCAGCACATGAAACTGAATGTCCGGCCGGCCGCCGCCGCCGGTGTCGACGAAACCGCCGGATTCCACTACGTTGGAGCTCAGCAAACCGGTGCGGAACAACTGCCATTGCAGGCCGTGGCGCAGCGCGGCCAGGCCGCGGTCCTGGCCTAGCAGGCTGATGGGCGCTCGGGCGCGGCCGTAGACCGACACTTCCAGATGGTCCTGGTAGTTGGCGCCCACTTCCGGCGCGTCGCGCAGCACGGCGACGCCGTGTTCGCGCAGCTGCGCGGCGGGGCCGATGCCGGACAGCATCAGCAGTTTGGGGCTGGACAGCGCGCCGGCGCACAGCACGATCTCCGCCGTGGCGCGCGCGCGCTGGAGGCCGCCGGCGTCGCGCCATTCCACCTGACAGGCTCGGCGGCCGTCGAATCCGATTTTTTGCACATGGCAACCGGTGCGCAGGTCCAGTTCGGACCGTTGCCGGATCGCTGCCAGATAGGTGGCGGCGGTGCTGCCGCGCTGTCCGTCGAAAGTGGTGGTGTGGTAGAAGCCGACGCCGGCCTGTTCGCGGCCGTTGAAGTCGTCGTTGTAGGCCAGGCCGATTTCCTGAGCGCCCTGGACGAAGGCCAGGCTCAGCGGATGACGGTAGCGGGTGTCGCTGACTTTCAGCGGCCCGTCCACGCCGTGGTAGGGCTCGGACAAGCGCATATGGCTTTCCGCCTTCTTGAAGGCGGGCAGCACCCGCGCCCAGTCCCAACCCTCGCAGCCCTGAGCGGCCCAGTCGTCGTAGTCGGCGGCCTGGCCGCGGATGTAGACCATGGCGTTGACCGAACTGCCGCCGCCCAGAGTGCGTCCCTGGGGCACGAAGATGCGCCTGCCGGCGGCTTCCGGCTGCGGCTCGCTGCGGTAGGTGACGGTGCGTTCGCTGCCCAGCACCTTGATGAAGGCCGCCGGCATGTGGATGTAGGGACTGTTGTCCGGCGGGCCGTCTTCCAGCAGCAGCACGCGTTTGCCGGCTTCGATCAGCCTGTGGGTCAGCACGCAGCCGGCGGAGCCGGCTCCGATGAGGATGTAGTCGTAGTCGCGCATGGAGTCTCCCTTGTTGTCGCGCCGCCCTTCTTCTGTTTGAGGATGGGCGGCTGCTCCAGCATAGGGCGGCCGCGCGCGGCGGCCTTGACCGGGCGCGCCCGCGGTTTTGACCGCCGCGGACGCGCCGGCAGGGAGGTTCAGCCTTGGCGGATCAGCGCGCGCAGCACGCGCTTGCAGGCGGCCAGATCCTGTTCGCCCAGCCCGGCCTGGATCTCCCGCTGTTGCTGGCCGGCGATGCGCCACAGCGTGGCGGCTTGTTCGCGGCCGGCCTCGCTGAGGCGGTAGCCGGCGGCGTTGCGGGTCAGAAACCCCTTGCGGCGCAACTCGGCCTCGGCCAGTTCTATCGCTTCCGGCGGCATCGCCGCCTCGCGCTGCAATGCGCAGCCATCCAGCCCCGGCTGCTGTTCCAGCACCAGCAGCAGCCGTGCTTCGCCTCCGCTCAGGCCGGTGGCGAGTTGGCGCGGCCGGTAACTGGCCTGGTAGGCCTGCAGCGCCTGGGTCAGCAGATAGAGCAGGTTGTCGCCCAGCCAGCCGGGCTGGGGTTCCGCGGCAGCGGCCGGCCGAGCGCGCGGCAGCGCGGCGGCGTACATGCCTTGATGGTAGAGCAGCGGCGCGGCGCCGCAGTCGTCGAAGGCCTCGACCAAACCCAGCAGAATCCAGTGGTCGCCGCCGTCCAGCCGCTGATGTAGCCGGCAATGGAAGCGGGCGGCGCAGCCGTCCAGCAGCGGCGCGCCGCCTAGGCCGGTTTCCGGTTTCAGGCCGGCGAATTTGTCCGAGGCGGCGCGGGCGAAGCGGTTGGACAGCTCAATCTGGTCGGCGGCCAGCACGTGGACGGCGAAGTGGCCGGCCTGGTCGAACACCGCGTTGCTTGCGGAGCGCTTGTCCAGGCTCCACAGCACCAGCGGCGGGTCCAGCGAGACGGAATTGAAGCTGTTGGCGGTGACGCCGGCGCGTTCGCCGTCCGGTGTGGAGGCGGTGACGACGGTGACGCCGGTGGCGAAGTTGCCGAGCGCGCGGCGCAGCGCGCGCGCGTCGTGGGCAGGGGCGGGTGCGTTCATGGCGTGTCCTCAAGGCCGCCCGGCGCGGAGCCGGAAAGGCGCGGGTGGGAGGGGCGGTAGAACCTGTTCAAAGTCTTGCTCGCGAGATCGTAAACACGTTCTTAGAGCCTGTTCAAAATCTTGCGAGCAAAAGCGAGACAAGGCGAAAACGGCTGAGAAAGCGGAATGTACAAGTGGTACATGAGCATTTCGAAGCGGTTTTTAACGCGGTATCGTCGCAGCGCAGCAGATTATGAACAGGTTCTTAGACCATGGAGGGGTCCGGCTCCAGCCCCAGCAGCGAACGTCCCAGGATCTGGGCGCAGACGTCGTAGTCGGTGTAGGCGTGGGCGCCGGTCATATGAGCGTCGCGGAACAGCCGCTGCGCCTCGTTTTCCAACCGCCAACAGTTGCCGCCCATGGATTCGAACAAACGGTCCACCGCCTGGATGCACATCTTCACCGCGTAGGCTTGGTTGGTGCGCCAGAAGGCCAGCGTTTCCGCCGTGGGGTAGCGCTTGGCCGCGCCGTGCTCGGCGTGATCGCGCCAGCTGGCTTCCAGCAAGGCGCGCGCGGCCAGCACCTGGTGAGTGGATTCGGCCAGCCTCATATAGGCGGGCAGCGCGGCGCCCACTTGGGCGCCGGTGTAGGCGCGAATGCGGTTGCGGCTGCGTTCCTTGAACACTTGCAGCATGCGCTCGGCCACGCCCAGGCTGATGGCGGCGAAGCCGCTGGCGAAGTAGGGCCGGTAAGGCGCGTAGAAGATCTTGCTGTCCGGGTACAGGCCGAAGCCGGCGGAGCGGCCTTCCATCATGTCCTTGGCCGCTTCTATCCGGTGTTCCGGCACGAAGACCTTGTCCACCAGCAGCGTCTTGGTGCCGCTGCCTTGCATGCCGGCGGCGTGCCAGTCGTCGCGGATCCGGTAATCGGCGCGCGGCACCACGCCAAAGCAGTATTGCGGCTCGCCGTCCGGGCCGGGGCGGCGAAAGCCCAGTATCGCCCACTCGGCGTGGTCGCAGCCGCTGCTCCAGCCCATTTCTCCGCTGAGCAGCACGCCGCCGTCCGCGGTTTCGGCCCGGCCCAGCGGCGCGATGCTGCTACTGGCGGTGGCGTCGCGGTCCTCGCCCCAGACCTCCTCTTGCAGCCGGGCGGAGAACAGCGCGATCTGGTGACTGTGGGTGGCCAGCAGGCTGGCGGCCCAGGCGGTGCTGGCGCAGGCGCCGGCCAGCGCCGCCACGCAGTCCGCGAATTCCGGGAGGCTGATTTCCCGGCCGCCGTAAGGCTTGGGCTGGAAGGCGCGGTGAAAGCCTATGCTTTTCAAGAGCGCGATGTTTTCCGCCGGCACGGTGCGTTCGCGTTCCGCCCGCTCCGCGTTGGAGGCGATGGCGGGCAGGATGGGGAGCAGAGTTTCCAGCAAGGGATTGGGGTGGCGCATGGCGGGTCTCCTGGGTGCGTGGTGGCGCTGGATAATAATGAATACCTTCAGCGAATTTGCATTATGGATAGCGATGCCACGCACTGGAATGCACCTTCCAAGCTGTCTTAGGTACTTTTCATGGTATTTGCGCGCATGGCGGCGGAGACGGATCCGCGCCAGCGTATCGGCGAGGCGGCCTGTTCGGCTTCGTGCTCCGGTCCCAGCGGGATGTCGCGACGGTCGCGCAGCAGCAACGCGGCGGCGAGGCCGATCAGCGTCATGCAGCTCAGATAAGCGGTCACCGCGGCGGTGGAGCCGGTTTGGGCGATCAAGGCCTTGGCTATCATCGGCGCGAAGGCGCCGCCGAGAATGGCGCCCAGCGCGTAGGAGATGGACACGCCGGAAAAGCGCACCGAGGCGGGGAACAGCTCCGCGTAGAAGGCCGATTGCGCGCCGTAGGTCAGGCCGGTGCCCACGGACAACAGGCACAGCGCCAGCAGCACCGCCGGCAAGCCGGCGCTGTTGACCAGCGGGAACAGCATCAGCACGCCGGCCAGCTGCACGCCGAAGCCTATGATGTAGATGCGGCGGCGGCCGATGCGGTCCGACCAGACGCCGGCCAGCCAGGTGAAGGCCATCCAGCAGGCGGAAGCGAAGGCAACGGCCAGCAGCACCGGGGTGCGCTCCATGCGCAGCGCGCCGGCGGGGTCGGTGGTGTAGTTTTGGATGAAGCCGCCTGTGGTCATGTAACCGACGGCGCTGTTGCCGGCGAACACCAGCGCGGCCAGCAGCACCAGTGACGCGTGGCGGCGGAACAGATCCAGCACCGGAGTGCGCGAACCGGCTTTGCGCGCCTTGATCTCCTCGAAGACAGGGCTTTCCTCCACCGAGCGGCGCACCCATTGGCCGATGAACAGCAACACGACGCTGAACAGGAAGGGCACGCGCCAGCCCCATTCCAGGAAGGCGTCGCCGGGGGAGATCACCCCGCTCATCAGCGCGAACACGCCGGAAGCCAGCAGCAAGCCCAGCGGCACGCCTATCTGCGGGAAGGCGCCGTAGCGGCCGCGCTGACCGCGCGGCGCGTGTTCCACCGCCATCAACACCGCGCCGCCCCATTCGCCGCCGGCGGAGATGCCTTGCAGGATGCGCAGCAGGATCAGCGCGAGCGGCGCCAGCAGGCCGGCGGACTCATAGGTGGGCAGCAGGCCGATCAGCGCGGTGGAGGCGCCCATCAGCACCAGGGTCAGCACCAGCATCGCGCGCCGGCCAAGCCGGTCGCCGTAGTGACCGGCGAGAAAGGCGCCCAGCGGCCGGAACAGGAAGCTGACGCCGACCGAGGCGAAGGCGATCAGCGTGGCGGAGCGCTCGCCGGCCGGAGCGAAGAACAGCTTATTGAACACCAGGCCGGCGGCGCTGGCGTAGATGAAGAAGTCGTACCATTCGATGGCGGTGCCGATCACGGTGGCGTAGGCGACTTTGCGCGCGTTCGCGCTTGAGCGAGCGGGGGTGTGACTCATCTTTGTTCTCCTCGGGGGCGGAGCCGGAGCCGGCTCCGGGCGGCGCCTTGTTCTTGTGTGGTCGCCGCTTTGGGTGTGGCGGGCCGGGCGGCCCGCCGTGGGTCAGTAGGCGGATGGGGACGGCGGCAGGCCGGGCGTTTGGCTGCGGAAGGCCGCGGCCAGCGCTTCGGCGCGGCGCGCCAGCAAGGTGGTGTCGACGCCGACGGCGACGAAGCGGGCGCCCAGTTCCAGCAGACGGCGCGCTTCGGCCTCGTCGGCCATCAGGATGCCGGCGGCCTTGCCTTGGGCGCGGATGCGGCGGATGGCGTCGTCCATCGCCGCGCGCACGTCCGGGTGGTCCGGCCGGCCCGGATGCCCCATGTCGGCGGCCAGGTCGGCGGGGCCGATGAAGACGCCGTCCACGCCGTCGGTGGCGGCAATGCCTTCCAGCGCGGCCAGAGCCTGCCGGGTTTCCACCTGAACCAGCACGCAGATTTCGCTGTCGGCCCGCGTCAGGTAATCCGGCACGCGGTTCCAGCGCGAGGCGCGCGCCAGCGCGCTGCCCACGCCGCGAATGCCGCGCGGCGGGTAGCGGGTGGCCGCCACCGCCCGCGCCGCTTCGTCGGCGTTTTGCACCATGGGCAGCATCAGCGTTTGCGCGCCGATGTCCAGCAAGCGCTTGATGCGCACCGGGTCGTTGCTGGCGGCGCGCACAATGGGGTGGCAGGGGTAGGGGGCGATAGCCTGCAGTTGCAGCAGCACGTCGTTCAGTTCATTGGGCGCGTGTTCGCCGTCTATCAACAACCAGTCGAAACCGGCGCCGGCCAGCAGTTCGGCGCTATAGGGGCTGGCCAGGCCCAGCCACAGGCCGATCTGGCTGCGGCCTTCGCGCAGCGCGGCTTTGAATGGGTTGGCGGGGAGTTGCATGGCGGTTCCTCTAGAGGGTGTCAGACGAAGCGGCAACTGATCGCGCCCAGCGGGCCGTAGTCGACGTGGAAGGTGTCGCCGGCGCGCGCCGGCACAGGCCGGGTGAAGGAGCCGGCCAGAATCACCTGGCCGGCCTTGAGTTCGACGTCGAACGGCGAGAGTTTGTTGGCCAGCCAGGCCACGCCGTTGGCCGGGTGATTGAGCACCGCGGCGGCGACGCCGGATTCCTCGATCACGCCGTTGCGGTACATCAGCGCCGCCACCCAGCGCAGGTCCAGCTCGCGCGGGCGGATGGGCCGGCCGCCCAGCACCACGCCGGCGTTGGCGGCGTTGTCGGCGATGGTGTCGAACACCTTGCGCGGGCGCTGGCTGTCCGGGTCTATGGACTGGCTGCGCGCGTCGATGATTTCCAGCGCCGGAATCACGTACTCGGTCGCGTCGTAGACGTCGAACAGCGTGGCGCCGGGGCCGGACAGCGGCCGGCCCAGGATGAAGGCCAGCTCCACTTCCACCCGCGGCACAATGAAGCGGGACACCGGAATATCGGCGCCGTCGTTGAAGAACATATCGTCCAGCAGCGAGCCGTAGTCGGGCTCGTCTATCTGCGAGGACATCTGCATGGCGCGGGAGGTCAGGCCTATCTTGTGACCTTTGAGCTTGCGGCCTTCCGCCAGCTTCATTTCCACCCAGCAGCGCTGGATGGCGTAGGCGTCCTCTATGGTGATCTCGGGATATTCCAGCGAGAGCTGGCGGATCTGCCTGCGTTCGCGCTCGGCGTCGTGCAAGCGGCGCGCGGCGGCGCGGATCTGGTCATGGCTCAGCATGCGGGCTCCTCAGGAGGGCTGGCGGAAACGTTGGTGCACATTGTTGTGCTTGAAGTTGAGCGTGGCGGACAGTTCGGTCAGCTCGAAGCTGAGCGCCAGGTAGCGCTGGGCGAACAGCGGTTCGAAGTGGCGTTGGATCAGCGCGAACACCTGCTCGGCGGTGGCGCTGCGCTGCGCCTCGGTGCGCCCGCTGCCTATCTGCAAGGTGCAGTGGACGAAGGCGTAGTCGGCTTCCCCGTCGGCCATGCGCCAGGTGTCCAGCCAATGGGCGCGGCTGCGGATGCCGGCGAGGGGAAACAGGCCGCTGGCGGCCAGGCAGTCGTGCACCTGACGGAACAGTTCCGGCAGGTCCGCCTGCTCGCGAATATTGTCGGTGCACTCAGCGATGAAGTGCGGCATGGCGCTCTCCCTGAGGTTCCACCGGCAGCACCGCGTTGATCTGGCCGGTGCCGGAGCTGCCGAAGTAGGGGGTGATGATTTCCGCGCGGCCTCGGTAGTTGTCCCAGCCCAGCGCGCCCAGCAGCATGGCGGTGTCGTGCATGAAGCCCTCGCCGTGGCACTTTTCGGCGTACTCCGGCAGCATGTCGCAGAAGGTTTTCCAATCGCCGTCCAACCACATGGAGATGACTTCTTGGTCCATGCTTTCCAGGAAGGGGCTCCAGGCCTTGTGCAGGTATTGCTCTGCGGTGCCGTTCTGGGCGAAGCGGTGCGACAGCGAGCCGCTGGCGAAGAAGGCCACGCGGCCGTCGTAATCGCGCTCCACCGCCTCGCGCATCGCCGCGCCCAGCCGCGCGCTGTCGGCCAGATCGTGCACCGTGCACAGCGCGGCCACCGATACCACCTTGAAGTGCTGGTCGGCGTTCATATAGCGCATCGGCACCAGGGTGCCGTACTCCAGCGGCAGCGTGGTGGCGTCGTGGGCGCGGGTATGTACCCCGGCGGCGGTGGCGGCTTCGGCCAGCAGCTTGCCCAGAACGGGATTGCCCGGGTAGGCGTAGGGCATGTTCTTGATGAAGTGCGGCAGCTCATTGCTGGTGTACACGCCTTCGAAGGCCGGCGCGCAGTTGACGTGGTAGCCGGAGTTGACCAGCCAGTGGGTGTCGAACACCACGATGGTGTCCACGCCGAGTTCGCGGCAGCGGCGGCTGATCTCCTTGTGGCCGTCTATGGCCGCCTGGCGGCAGCCTTGATGCGGGCCGGGCAGTTCCGACAGATACATGGACGGCACGTGCGTGATCTTGGCCGCCAGGGCTAGGGTTCCCATTGCGTTCTCCTTTGTGTTGCGCGGGCGCTGCGCCCGCGCGTCGTTCCGTTTGCGGAAGCGGCCGTCTGGGCGGCCTTGGCTTGCGTGTCAGCGGGTTTCCACGCCCCAGCGCGGGATGAAGTGGCTGCCCATGGAGACGCAGACGTTTTTCACCTCGGCGAAGGCTTCGAAGCTGTATTCGCCGCCCTCGCGCCCAACGCCGGACGCCTTGACGCCGCCGAAGGGCTGGCGCAGGTCTCGCACGTTCTGGCTATTGACGAAGACCATGCCGGCCTCGATGCCGCGCGCCAGACGGTGGGCCTTGCCGATGTCCTGCGTCCAGATGTAGGAAGCCAGGCCGTAGTCGACGTCGTTGGCCAGCCGCAGTGCCTCGGCTTCGTCGCTAAAGCGCAGCAGGCAAGCCACCGGGCCGAAGATTTCCTCTTGGGCGATGCGCATGCGGTTATCGACGTCGGCGAATACGGTGGGGCGGATGAAGTGACCGGCGGCCAGCGCTTCGGGCAAGCCGGCCGGACGCTCCAGGCCGCCGGCCGTCAGCCGAGCGCCTTCCTCCAGGCCGATGCGGATATAGCCGGTGACTTTGTCGTAATGCTGGCGGGTAATCATCGAACCCACTTGGGTGTTGGGGTCCTGCGGGTCGCCGACGATCAAGCGCTGAGCGCGGGCGGAGAATTCCGCGACGAAGCGATCGTAGATGCCGTTCTGGACGAAGATGCGGCTGCCGGCGGTGCAGCGTTCGCCGTTGAGGGAGAAGATGGTGAACAGCGCGGCGTCCAGCGCGCGATCGAAGTCGGCGTCGTCGAAGACCAGCACCGGCGATTTGCCGCCCAGCTCCATCGAGTACTTCTTCAGCCCGGCGTTTTGCATGATGCGGCGCCCGGTGGCGGTGCCGCCGGTGAAGGACACCGCGCGCACGTCCGGATGGCTGACCAGGGCTTCGCCGGCGCTGGCGCCGTAGCCCTGCACCACGTTGAACACGCCGGGCGGGATGCCGGCCTCCAGCGCCAGCCGGCCCAGCTCGTTGGCGGTCAGCGGCGACAGTTCGGACATCTTCAGCACCGCGGTGTTGCCCAGCGCCAAGCAGGGCGCGGTCTTCCAGGTGGCGGTCATGAAGGGCACGTTCCACGGCGATACCAGCGCGCACACGCCCACCGGCTGGTACAGCGTGTAGTTGAGCATCTGCTCGTCCACCGGATAGCTGTGGCCGTTCATGCGGGTGCAGACTTCAGCGAAAAAGTCGAAGTTGTGCGAGGCGCGGGGGATCAGCACATTGCGGGTCTGGTGGATGGGCAGGCCGGTGTCCAGGGTTTCCAATTCCGCCAGCCGCGGCACTTCGCGCTGAATCAGCTCGCCCAGCTTGCGCATCAGCCGCGCGCGCTCCTTGGCCGGCGTGGCCGCCCACTTGGGAAAGGCCGCCTTGGCGGCGGCCACCGCCAGGTTGATTTCTTCGGCGCCGCCCGCGGCCACTTCGCCCAGCGCTTCGCCGGTGGCCGGGTTGTAGTTGACGAAGCTGTCTTGGCTGGCCACTTCGCGGCCGTTTATCCAGTGTTTGATCATGGGGTTTCCTTTTCCGCGTTCCGGCGCGCAAGCCAGTCCGTTTCGCTGATGATGTGATTGAGCAGCCGGCCGACGCCCGCGACTTCCACGACGACTTCGTCGCCGGGGCGCACGTCGGACAGGCCTTGAGGCGTGCCGGTGGCGATCATGTCGCCCGGCTGCAGCGTCATGAAGGCGGACAGGTATTCGATCAGGAAGGGGATGTCGAACACCATGTCGCGGGTATTGCCGCTTTGGACGCGGAGGCCGTTGACATAGGTGGCCAGCTCCAGGCAATGCGGGTCGGGCACGTCGTCGCGGTCCGCCATCCATGGGCCGATGGGGGTGAGGCCGTCGCGGTTTTTCACCCGCAGATTGGGCCGGTAGTAGTTTTCCAGATAGTCTCGCACCGCGTAGTCGTTGCATACGGTGTAGCCGGCGACATAGTCCATCGCCCGCGCGCGCTTCACCTTGCGCGCGGTCTTGCCTATCACCGCCACCAGTTCGCACTCGTAGTGCATATATTCAGCATTATCCGGCCGCATTGATTGTTGGCGGTGGCCGGTCAGCGTGGCGGGCGTCTTGAGGAACACCAGCGGTTCGCTGGGCGGTTTGAAGTCCAGTTCGGCGGCGTGGTCGGCGTAGTTGAGGCCCAGCGCGAACAGCGTGCCTTGGCACGGCGGCAGCCATTCCACCTCGGTTTCGCCCAGGCGGCGGCCGTCCGGCAGCACGATGGCGCCGTCGGCGTCGGCCTGCGCACGCCAGGTTTGGCCCTGGTAACGGATGCGGGCGTGTCTCATTGGATATCCTCCTCGGCCGCGACGATGTTTTCCAGGCGGCCGATGCCGTCTATTTCCACCGCCACGGTGTCGCCCGGACGCAGCCGGACGTTGCGCGGCGGCGTGGCCACGATCAGCAGGTCGCCGGCGTACAAGGTGAGAAACTGGCTGACGTCGGCGATCAACTGGGCGACGCCGCGCAGCCAGTCGGCGCTGTCGTTGGTTTCGGCCAGCGCGCCGTTGACGTAGGTGCGCACTTGCACCCGCTGCGGATTGATGGCGCCAGGGCCGGCCTCGGGGCCGATGGGGCAGAAGCCGTCGCGGCATTTGGCCTGGATCGCCGGCCGGTAGAAACTGGTTTCGGCCAGGCTGACTTCGTTGACCACCGCGTAACCGCCGACATGGGACAAGGCGTCGGCCGGGCTCACGCGGCAGGCGTCGCGGGCGATGCGCACGCCCAGCGCGCCGCCGGCGTAGACGGCGTCGGCATCGGCGGGAAAGGGAATGGGCGCGCCGGAGGCGCTGACGGTGTTGCGCGGCTTGACGAACAGCACCGGCGCTTGCGGCGGACGCTGGTAGGGGGCCTGTTCGAACTCCGCCGCCAGCGCCGCCTGCAGACGGCGGTGGTTGAGCGCCGCGCCGTAGATGGCCGCCGGCCGCTCAGTTGCGGCGTCTAGGACAAAGCTCATGCTTAACTCCTTGTTATTGAATGGGTTGCTGTTGTTCAAATATTCATTAACATGTTAAAGTTTATAACGATAACGGTGGGCTGCTGTCAATGTTTATCCATGTTGCATTGCGGGGAGAGCCGCGGAAAACCGCGCTTGGGTGGTGGCGGCCTTGTTTGTCGATTTGGCGCTGAGGCCAGAGCGGCGGTCTTTTGCACAGAACATGCGGCAAGTGCGGCCGACTATGGCGAAAATGTCACAAGAGAGGGATGGCGATGAGCAGAAACCCGCGCGGCCTGGGCGCGCGCATACCGAATATCGACATCGGCAAGGCTTACGACAGCCCTTACGAGTCCATCGACATCCATTGCGAATCCTTCGGACGGCTGGCGGCCTTTTTCGGCCGCAATATGCCGGTGCACAGGCACGACCGTTTTTTGCAATTGCACTACCTTGCCAGCGGTGATATCCGGCTGCAGCTGGAGGAGGATCACTACCAGGCGCACGCGCCGCTTTTGTTTCTGACCCCGCCCACGGTGCCGCACGCCTTCATCACCGGGCCGGAGGCCGACGGCCATGTGCTGACCTTGCGTCAGGAGCTGGCGCGCGGCTGGCTGGAGGAAGCGGGGCCGGATGCCTTGAGCGCGCCGTTCTGCGTGGAGCTGGGCGAGGTGCCGGCGGAATGGGCCGATATGGCGCGGCGGCTACCCGAGAGGCTGGCGCAGTTGCAGCGGGAGAGCGAGGCCCCGGAGCCGGGCGCGGATCTGGCGCGGCAAGCCTTGGCCCAACTGGTATTGGTGGACGTGTTGCGGCTATCCGGCCTGCCGGGGCCGCGGCGGGGGCCGCGTCGCGACGAGTGGCGGCTCTACCATCGCTTCAACGGCTTGATCGAGGCGCATTACCGTGAACACTGGAGCCTGGACCGCTACGCGGCCGAACTGGGCGTCAGCGAGGCGCGGCTCAACGACGTGTGCCGCCGGTTGGCGGACTTGCCGTCCAAGCGGCTGGCGCACGACAGGCTGTTGCAGGAGGCGAAGCGTCTGTTGATCTATTCCCCCGCCTCGGTGCATGCCATCGCCTATGAATTGGGCTTCAAGGACCCCGCTTACTTTTCCCGCTTCTTTCAGCGCCTGGCGGGCTGCCCGCCCAGCGACTACCGCGCGCGCCGCCAGGCCTGAATCCGCGCGGCCTAGTGCGTCGCGTCGTGGGCTGATTCCAGACCGCGCGCGCCGGGAGGCGCGCCCAGGTGGGCCAGGGCGCGGGCGCGGGTGTGGGACGGGGCTTCGCCGAACAGCTTGCGGTAATCGCCGGCGAAATGCCCCAAGTGGTAAAAGCCCCAGGCCCCGGCGGCGTCTCGCACGCCGTGGCCGGCTTGCGTGGGGTTCAGCAGCATGCGGCGCACCGCGTTCAGGCGGATGGAGCGCAGATAATCAACCGGGGTGGTATCCGCCACCAGCTGAAAGCTGTTTTGCAGCGTGCGGCGGCTGACGCGCAGACGGCTGCACAGCTCCAGCACGGTCACCGGCTCGTCCGGCTTGGCCAGCGCCAGCGCCTGGCTGCGTCTGACGATGTCGCAATGAGTGGCGAAGGTCAGGTTGCCGAGGCGCTCGCCCAGCGCGACGTCCGCCAGCGCGTCTTGCAGCAGGTCCAGCAATTGGTGCTGAATCACTTTCTGGTTGCCGGCGTAGGACAGCAGGGCCGGGTCCAGCAAGGCCTGTTCGAACACGCCGTTCAGCAGCGCGCGCAGCGCCGACAGCGCGGCCGGGCGGGCGGGGAACACCGGGGTCTTGCCTCGCGCCTCGCGCAGCGGGCGGCACAGCGCCGGCGTCAATTCGGCCAAATCCTCGTAGGGCACCGACACCTGAACCGAATCCGCGCCCGGCGGCAAGTGAAACACGAAGTCCTCGCCGCCGCGCAGCGCCATCAGGGCGTTGTCGGGTACGGCGACGCCTTGCAGGCTCAGCGGCGACGGCGCGCGGATGGGCAGCGCGAAATGGATCATGCCGCCGGGCGCGCGCCCTTGTTGCACCACGCGCTGGTTGAAGCTCTCGCGGAAGATGTCCAGGCGCGAGGTGCGCACTCGGCTCAGGGTGCTGCGGAAACGTCCGCCGCTGATCTGGCTGTATAGCTGCTCCCAGCCGGGCAAGGCCTCGGCGTGCAGGTGGGCGTCGTCAAAACAACGGGCTGCGGCAATCATCTGCTTTCTCCGGTGGGTGGGGGTGGAGTCCGCCTGTTTTCGGTCCCATGTTCTGGGCCGCAAAATGATTAATATGTTATTCAAATCGAAATGTCCAGCCTTCCGTGGGATGGTTAGCCGTTGTTTTTACTGAATGTTTCCATCTGGCGACATGCTGCGCCGCAACGCGAAGGGCCGGTCCGCGCTTTGCCGATTTGGGATAAGCCGCGGCGGCGACGCTGGGTATATTGAGCCATCGCCGGCCGCGCTCACGCGGCGGCAAGCTTGATTGAAAAGGAGACGCGGATGGATCAAAACCTGGTGCCGGTGCTGGAGTCGGTACGGGCCTTTCTAGAGCGGGAACATGGGCTGTGGATAGACGGCAAGCCGCGGGCGGCGCTGTCCGGGCGGCGAAACGAGGTGCGCAATCCGGCCAGCGGCGGGGTGATCGCCAGCGTGGCGGACGGCGAGGCCGCCGATGTGGACGCGGCGGTGGCCAGCGCGCGGCGCGCCTTTGAGTCGGGCGCCTGGTCCGGCTTGCGGCCGGCCGAGCGCGAGCGTGTATTGCTGAGGCTGGCGGATTTGCTGGAGGCGCATGCCGAGGAGCTGGCGCAGCTGGAAACGCTGAACCAAGGCAAATCCATCCACCTGGCCCGGGCCATCGAGGTGGGCGGCTCCATCGAATACGTGCGCTATATGGCGGGCTGGGCCACCAAGATCACCGGCGAAACCCTGGACGTGTCGATTCCGGCGCCGCCGGGCGCGCGCTTCACCGCCTTCACCCGTCGCGAGCCGGTGGGCGTGGCCGCCGGCATCGCGCCGTGGAATTTCCCATTGATGATTGCCTTGTGGAAAACGGTGCCGGCCTTGGCGGCTGGTTGCACCGCGGTGTTGAAACCGGCCAGCGAGACGCCGCTGAGCGCGCTGCGTTTGGCGGAGCTGGCGCTGGAGGCCGGCGTGCCGCCGGGCGTGTTCAACGTGGTGACCGGGCGCGGCGAAGTGGCGGGCCGCGCGCTGGCCGGGCACCCGCTGATCGGCAAGGTCAGCTTTACCGGCTCCACCGAGGTGGGCAAGGCCGTCGGCCACGCCGCGCTGGACAATATGACCCGGCTGGCTTTGGAGCTGGGCGGCAAGAATCCGATGCTGGTGCTGGGCGACGCCGACATCGATCAGGCGGTGAAGGGCGCTTTGCTGGGCGGTTTTCTCAATCAGGGCCAGGTCTGCGCCGCCGCCTCGCGGCTGTACGTGCATCGCAGCAAATTCAATATGTTCGCGGAGGCGCTGTCCGCCGCCGTGGCCGGCATGCGCTTGGGGCCGGGCATGGATCTGGAGGCTCAGGTCAATCCGCTGGTGTCGCAGCGGCGGCAGCAGGCGGTGTGCCGGCTGATAGAGCGCGGCCGCGCCGCCGGCGCCCGCGTGTTGACGGGCGGCGGGGCCGCCGACCTGCCCGGCTATTTCGTGCAGCCGACGGTGATGACGGACCTGGCGCCGGACAACCCGGTGGCGCGCGAGGAAGTTTTCGGCCCGGTGCTGGCGCTGATGCCTTTCGACGAGGTGGACGAGGCGGTGGCGCTGGCCAACGACACGCGCTACGGCCTGGCAGCCAGCGTGTGGACCAATGATTTGTCGGCGGCGCTGGACATTGTGCCGCGGCTGCAGGCCGGCACGGTCTGGGTCAACAGCCATATTCCGCTGGACCCGGGCATGCCCTTCGGCGGTTACAAGGAATCCGGCCTCGGCCGCGAATTCGGCAAGGGCGCGGTGGAGAGTTTCACCGAGATCAAATCGGTCTGCATCGCCCATTGAGCGCGGACGCGCTTCCACTTTGATTCAGGAGAAAAACATGTCTTACGACAAAGCCCGTTTCTGGCACCCGATGCTGCACCCCAACGCAATGAAAGAGCGGCCGCCCATCCGCATCGTCCGCGGCGACGGCTGCCATGTGTTCGACGACCAAGGCAGCAAGCTGGTGGACGGCGTAGCGGGCTTGTGGAACGTCAACGTCGGCCACAACCGCGCCGAGATCAAGCAGGCGATCGCCCGGCAATTGGACGAACTGGAGTATTTCCAACTGTTCGACGGCATCTCCCATCCGCGGGCGGAGGAGCTGTCCGCGTTGCTGATCGACATGTTGCGGCAGGAGGATATGGCGCGGGTGGTGTTCAGCTCCGGCGGCTCGGACGCGGTGGAAACCGCGCTCAAGCTGGCGCGTCAGTATTGGCGGCTCAAGGGCCAGCCGGACCGGGTCAAGTTCATTTCGCTGAAGCAGGGTTACCACGGCACTCACTTCGGCGGCGGTTCGGTCAACGGCAACACGGTGTTCCGCCGCAATTACGAGCCGCTGCTGCCCGGCTGCTTCCACGTGGAGACTCCGTGGCTCTACCGCAACCCGTTCACCGAGGACCCGGAGGAACTGGCCGAGATTTGCGCGCGGATGCTTGAGCGCGAAATCCTGTTCCAGAGCCCGGACACGGTGGCGGCCTTCATCGCCGAGCCCATCCAGGGCGCCGGCGGCGTCATCGTGCCGCCGGCCAGCTATTGGCCGAGGGTGCGCGAGGTGTGCGACCGCCACGGCGTGCTGTTGATCGCCGACGAGGTGGTCACCGGCTTCGGTCGCTCCGGTTCCATGTTCGGCAGCCGGCTGTGGGGGGTGAAGCCGGACATGATGTGCCTGGCCAAGGGCATCTCCTCCGGTTATCTGCCGCTGGGGGCCACCGTGGTCAATCAGCGCGTGGCGGACGCCTTCGCCGCCAACGGCGATTTCGGCGGCGTCATCATGCACGGCTACACC
This sequence comes from Chromobacterium sp. IRSSSOUMB001, assembly GCF_023507765.1. Taxonomy (NCBI): domain Bacteria; kingdom Pseudomonadati; phylum Pseudomonadota; class Betaproteobacteria; order Neisseriales; family Chromobacteriaceae; genus Chromobacterium; species Chromobacterium sp. IRSSSOUMB001. Next base: position 19,646 of record NZ_JALCYU010000005.1, on the reverse strand, counting down.
TACGCCGGCCATCCGGTGGCCTGCGCCGCCGCTCTGGCCAATCTGCGCATCGTGCAAGAGGAAGACCTGCCGGCAAAGGCGGCGGAAACGGGCGCCTACCTGCTGGAGCGGCTGCGGCCGCTGGCCGAGCGTTATCCGGCGGTGGGCGAGGTGCGCGGCAAGGGGCTGATGCTGGCTCTGGACCTGGTCAAGGACAAAGCCAGCCGGGAGCCCATCGACCCGCAAAGCGGTTACGCCGACAAGGTGGCGGAAATCGCGCGCCGGTCCGGCGCGCTGGTGCGGCCGGTGGGCAGCAAGATCATTCTGTCGCCGCCGCTGGTGTTGCTGCGCGAGCACGCCGATGTGATTGCGACGGCCTTGGAGGCCGGACTGGCCGAGGCCTGAACGGCTGGCCCGGACGGGGAGCAGCCGGCCGCGCCGGCACGCCGCCAGGAAAACAGAGAGCGGCGGCCGGCGCGACGGCGGATGGAGAGGGAGGAGAACCATGTCTGTAAGCGAACGTTTGAGCCGCAGCCTGAGCCGCGGCGTGGTGGGCTTTCCGGTGGCGTTGGCCAGTTCGGTGGGCGTAGTGATGGCCAGCCCGGTGATACTGACCGCCACCAGCGGCTTTGGCATGGCCGGCGGCACTTTCGCCTTGGCGATGCTGATCGCCTACCTGATGATGCAGGCGCAGGCCACCACTTTCGCCGAAGCGGCGGCGATGCTGCCGACTTCCGGCGCGGTTTACGATTACATCAGCGCCGGCCTGGGCCGCGGCCTGGCCATCGCCGGCACCCTGTCGGCCTATCTATTGGTGCATGTGTTCGCCGGCACCGCCGAGACCATTCTGTCTGGCATCATGGCGCTGGTGAATTTCGACCATCTCAACACCATGCTGGAGAAAAGCGGCAGCGCCTGGATGGTGGGCGTGGGCTTGGTCATCGTTTTCGGCGGGCTCAACGCGCTGGGAGTGACGCTGTTCGGCAAGGCCGAGGTGGCGCTGACCTTCGGCATGTGGGCGACGCTGACGGTGTTTGGCGTGGCCGGCCTGCTGCGCGCGCCGGCGGTGGATCTGGGCGGCTGGTTCGGCGCGCCGCTGCGTTTGGACGATCCCGGCTTGTTGCTTAGCCTGGTGGGCATGGCGATGTTCATGTTTGTCGGCGCGGAATTGGTGACGCCGCTGGCGCCGGAGCTGCGCGACTCCGGGCGCGCCATTCCGCGGGCTTTGAAGATAGGGCTTAGCGGCGTGGCCGTCACCATGCTGTTGTACGGCGCGGCCATGGTGCGGCAGGTGGCCAATACGCCGCTGGACCCGGCCCATCCGGACGGGCCAAGGCTGCTGGACACGCCGATGGCGCTGCCGGCCTTCGCCGAGCGGGTGATGGGGCCGTTCGGCAAAATCTGGCTGGGCGTCGGCCTGCTGCTGGCCGGCGCGGCGACGATCAACACCCTGATGGCGGCGCTGCCGCGCATCCTGTACGGCATGGCTCAGGACGGCGCTTTGCCGCGCTGCTTCGCCTATCTGCATCCGCGTTTCAATACCCCGTGGTGCGGCATCGCGGTCGCGGTGCTGATTCCCTGTATCCATGCCTGGCTGATTCAGGGCGATCTGGACCGCATCATGCCCCTGGTGCTGGCCGCGGTCTGTTCCTGGGGCGTGGCCTATCTGCTGGTGACCTTGTCCGTGGTGCGGCTGAGGCTGACGCGGCCGGATTTTCCGCGCGCTTACCGCTCGCCGTGGTTTCCGCTGCCGCAGATCGGCTCCGCGCTGGGCATCGTGCTGGCCATCTGTTTCATCACCCCGCCCGGCATGCAGGCGCGCGACATCTACGTGCCCTTTGGCTGGATGCTGGGGCTGACCCTGGTGTACGCGCTGCTGTGGACCTTGCTGGTGCAGAAGGTCAACCCTTTCCGGCCGGTGCCGCTGGAGCAGATTTTGAACGCGCAGCCTTTGGACGAGGACGAGGCCTTGCGGCGGGAGCTGGAACGTGTGGCCGCGGCTGGCTGAGGCTTGGCGCAGGCCGGGCGGCTATCGTCCAGGCGCGATGCTGACGCGGTTGAGCCTGGACTGGCCCGAGCTGGACAGCCTGGACGCGGAGGACGAAGGGGAGCGGCGTTTTCGGTTTCCGCACGGAGACTGGAGCTTTTCTGCGCGGGAGCGGGTGGAGGCGGGCTGGCTGGCGCATGTGGTGGCCTGCGAGTTCCTGCTGTCGGTGCCCGGCGCGCCGGGCCGCGCGCGCATTCGCCTGCGCCACGGCGGCTTCTGGCGCCGCAGCGGCATCGTCGTTGATTTGCTGGACGGCGATGCCGCGGCGTTGGCGCCCTTGCTGGAGCGCTTGCGCGCGGACGCGGATTTGCGCGTCGCCCTGTCGCCGCTGGACTTCAAGCGTTGCGAGCTGCATGGCGGCCAGGACGGCTGGCAGATACATCTGGAGCCTTACGGCGCCAGCGAGGTGGCTTGTCGGCTGCCGCCGTTGCGGCGTTACATCGGTCTGCGCGGGGTGCAGGGCCTGGCGCTGCTGGCCAGCCTGGCCGCTTGCCGCCGCGCCTTGCTGGCCGAAGAGGCGGGGCGGGGCTAGTCATGAGCGTGTATCGCGAGGGCATCGCTGCGTTCCATCCTCTCTATCCATGGCGACTCGCGGAGGGGCGGACCCTCGCCCGTCGCGTAAACAGGGTCGTGAACAGCTTCTCATTTACGGCGCGGGCAGGTTTTCCAACTCGTCCAGCAACGCCAGCAAGGCCTGCAGCTTGGCAGGGGAAAAATGCGTCTCGATCCGCCGGTAGCAGTCGTTGGACAGCGGGATGATGCGCTGGGTCAGCAGCTTGGCGTGCGGCGTGGGCGTGACGATCAAGCGGCGATTGTCGCTTCGGGCGCGGTGGCGGTACACCAGATCGTCCCGCTCCATGCGCGTCAGGATGCCGCTGAGGCTGGGCGGATGGATGCCGGCGCGCTGGGCGATGTCGCCGGCTTCCATTTCACCGCGCTCAGCCAGCAGGCGCAATACGCGCCATTGTTGTTCCGACAGCCCGTGGCGGGTCAACACCGGTCGAAAGTAGGACATCACCGCTTCGCGGGCGCGCAGCAGGCGTTGCGGCAATTGATATTGATAGGGGCGTTGCGTGGGATCCATGGCGGCTCCTTCGATTCACGTCGCGGGAAGAGGGCGGGGATGACCTGACGATTAAATGAATATATTAACATGACGCCGGCGCTTCCCGCCGGCGAGCTTGACGGCAAATTGGGCCAAAGGAGACTGCGATGTCCTTGCGAGACAAAACCATTGTGATCACCGGCGCGGGTTCCGGCATCGGCGCTGCCTGCGCGCGGCGTTTCGCCGCCGAGGGCGCGCGCGTGGCCCTGGTGGGGCGGCGGGCCGGGCCTCTGTTGGCGCTGGCGGAGGAAACCGGCGGCCTGGCCTTGGCGGGCGACGCCGCGGACTCCGCGGTCTGGGATGATTTTCTCGCGCGAGTCCGCGCGCGCTGGGGGCGGGTGGACGGCTTGGCGGCTTGCGCCGGCGGTCTGGGCATGGGCGCGGCGTTGGAGACCGACGACGAGGCCTGGCGCGCCGCCATGCGCGCGAATCTGGACACCGCCTTCGTCAGCGCCCGCGCCTGCCTGCCGGACCTGATTCGACAGGGCGGCGGCATGGTGTTGATGTCCTCCATCGCCGGCCTGGCGGCCGGACCGCAAGCCTGCGGCTATGTCGTGGCCAAGCACGCCTTGCTGGGGCTGGCCCGGTCGCTGGCGCGCGACTACGGGCCGGCGGTGCGGGTGAACGCGCTGTGTCCGGGTTGGGTGCGCACGCCGATGGCGGACGAGGAGATGCGGCCGCTGATGGCGGCCCATGGCGAAGATCTGGATGCCGCCTATCGGCGGGTGACCGCCGACGTGCCTTTGCGGCGGCCGGCTACGCCGGAGGAAATCGCCGCGATCTGCCGCTTTCTATTGTCCGACGAGGCCGCGATGGTCAGCGGCGCTTGCCTGACGGCCGACGGCGGCGCGACGGCGGTGGATGTGCCGACGCTGGCTTACGCGCGGCTGGAAAGGGAATGAGGCCGGCGCGGGCCTTTAACCGCGAGTGTGGTTGACGACGCTGGCCCGCGCGCCCACCCGGAAGTTGCGGGTGGCGCCGAAATTCCCGTCCTGATAGCCGAAAATCTTGCCGTCGGTGCGCATTTGCTCCAGGTCGATCAAGATCACGCCCAGAGTGGGAATGATTTTTTCGCGCCAGACGAATAAATACAGCCGCTCCGCCACTTGGTAGTAGTGGCAGCGGTCGACGTCGGCCAGGCCGCGCTCCACGCCCTCCAGACAGTGCCAGGCGTAGAGGCCGTCATTCAGGTAAATGTGCTCGTAGCACTCGGTGGGGCTGTAGCGGTAGCGGTTGCGCATGCCGATCAGTTCGCGGCTGGGCGCGTGCGGCGGGACCGCGGCGGCGGGCTGGTTGACGGCGCCGTGGAGGAATTCGACTTCCACCCCGGTCAGCTCCAGCTGGCGCTCCACTCGGTCGAAGGCGCAGATCCGAGTGGCGGCGGCGTCGGGCAGCCGGCCCCGGATCAAGGTGAAGCGGCCGCGCGCCAAGTCCAGGATCAGGCTGAGGGACTGCGTGGCCGGGCCCTGGTGGCGGAAGTCGACGAAATAGACGCCGGGCCGCAAGGAACTGGCGTGGAAGCCGTTCATGTCCGTCAGCGCCGAGGCCAACCCCGGCTGGACAACGGCGACGCTAGCGTCTCCGTCGGGCTCCAGCCGGCAATCCGCGGCGCTGTCGTCGTCGAAGCACAGCCGCAGGCTTTGGCCGTCCAGTTCGGCGCAGCGGGGCAGGGCCAGGCTGTCGGGCGCGAAGCCGTCGGCCAATGCGCCGACCTGGATGAATTCGGGGGTGACGTTGGACATATCGTTTCTCCTTGATGATTGAGCGCGTTCAAAACCCGCGTTGCTCGGCTTGCGCCTCCAACAGGCGAGTCTGCAGCTCGCGCATCGGCGCGCCCGGCTGTTGAGCGACGATCAGTTCCAGCAGCGGATCCTCCACCTCGGTGCGGACGCCGGACAGCGCTTCCAGCGCGGCCAGGCCGCAAAAGGGCACATAGGCTTCGGAATAACCGCCTTCGTGCAGCAGGACCAACCGTCCGTTCGCCTCGGCGTCGGCGTAGTCGGCCAGCTGCCGCGTCATGGAGCGGAAGGTGTCGCTGTGCGCTTGCATCCTGGCCAGCGGGTCGACGGCGTTGGCGTCGTAGCCGCAGGCCACGATGATCAGCTCGGGCCGGAAACGCCGCAGCGCCGGCAGGACCAGCAAGCGCATCGCGTCCAGATAGGCTTGATGGCCGCCGCCGGGCAGCAGCGGAATATTCAGATTGGCGTCCAGGCCGTCGCCCTCGCCGCGGTCCTCGGCTCCTCCGGAGCCGGGCGGATAGCAGCCGTCTTGATGCAGGGAGAGGGACAACACGTCGCCGCGTTGGTAAAAAATCGACTGGGTGCCGTTGCCGTGATGCACGTCCCAGTCCACGATGGCGACGCGGCGTAGGCCGTGGCGGGCGATTGCCAGCTCCGCGGCGAGGGCGGCGTTGGCCAGAAAGCAGAAGCCCATCGCGCCGTCCGCCGAACAATGGTGGCCGGGCGGACGGGACAAGGCGTAGGCCTTGTCGGCCTCGCCGGCAAGCACGGCGTTTACCGCGGCCCAGGCCAGGCCGGCGGACAATTTGGCGATTTCATAGCTGCCGGGGCCGATTGGCGCTTGCGGCCCCAACTCGCCGCCGCCGGCGTCGCTGAGCGCCTTGAAGCGTTGCAGATAGGCGGTCGAGTGCACGCGCAGCAGATCGTCTTCGTCCAGCGGCGGCGCGCTGCGCACTTGCAGCCGGGCGCTGAGGCCGGACACGTCCATCAGGTTCTTCAGCCGGCGTTTGCTGTCCGGGGATTCCGCGTGGCCGCCGCCGGAAGGCGGTTGCACCCAGCCGCCCACCGGCAGAATCTGCGCGTGAGGACCGACGCTGTGCCACAGACAGAGCTCGTCGAAGAAAAACGCGGTGCGGGAGGTCATTGCGTGCTCCTTGCCGTTGCGGGCCGCAGCGTCAGCAACAGGGCCAGCGACAAGGCGGCGAGCCCCATGGAGACGAGCAGCAGGGTTTGCGGGTTTTGGCCGTGGGCCGCCATTAATTCGCCGGCCAGCGACGGCCCCAGCGCCAGGCCGCCGCCTATGGCCAGGTTGACGGTGTTCATCAGCCGGCCGCTGTGATCCAGCGCGGCCAGCGTGGCCAGAATAAAGGGCAGGATGAAGGTCCACGCGTATTTGAAGGCGAGCGCCGCCGCCGCGAAGCGCCCGACGCGCGGCGCGCCCAGCAGCAGCGCCAGCGCCAGCAGCATCAGCCCGTAACCGGCGATCAGCAGGCGGCGGCGTTGACCGCGCCCGCCAATCGCCGCGGCGCAGACGGAACCGGCGATGCCCATCAAGGTGGCGAGGGCCAGCCAGTCACCGCTTTGTTCGGGCGTCAGCCCCGCTTGGCCTGCGATGCTGCCGATGAAGGTCCAGGTGCCGCTCAGGCTGATGTAAAAGCATAAGGTGGCGGCAGCGCCGATCACCACCGGGCGCCAGGGCGGCGTTTTCGCGCCGGCTGGCCCGCCTGGCTTGGCCGCGGAGGGCGGAAACCAGCGAGCCAGCGGCAGGCATAAGGCCATCAGCGCCGCCAAGCTCAGATAACAGGCGGCGATGCCGTAGCGGGCGAACCAGCCCGGAAACAGAACCAGCCCCAAAGCGCCCAGCGCCAACTGGCCGGAGACCCACAGGCCGTAGGCGCGGTCCGGATTGGGGCTGGCCGCGGCGGTGGACAGGCATAGAATCATCAAGGAGCCGCCGGCCAGCGCGCTGAGCAGCCTCAGCGGCAAAAGCTCGGCGTAAGTGGAGGCGAAACAGGAGGCGAGATTGGCGGCGATGAACAGCCCGCCGGCGCAGGCGGCGGCGCGGCGCCAGTCCACGCGCGGCAGCCATAGGTAGGCCGGCAGCGTCGCCAGGCTCATCGCGCCCAGCTCTACGGAGAACAGGAGGCCGATTCGTTCCGGCCCCAGGCCAAACTGAGTGGCCAATTGGCTGGCCAGCGCCGGGGCGGTCATTAGCACTAGCGGCGCGACGGCGGCGAAGGCGATCAGGGCGATCAGGCCGCCGCGGACGGGCTCGGCGGTATGGACGGGCAGGCGAGCGGTCATGTTTCCCCCGGCGGCGTGAGTCGTAAACCAGGCTTACGCTCGCAAGATTCGCGCGGAGGGGCAAGCGGGCGGGCGGCGCTTTGCCGATTTGGGATAGCGGAGACGCAACATGGCGGCGTCAGCGGTTGAGCTGGCGCAGCGCGTCTTGCAGGGCTTTGCGGTATTCAGGGGATTCCCGCGTCTGGGCGATGGCTTCCCAGAATTGGCGGGTCAGCTTGGGGTGGCTATCCGCGAAGTTGTGGGAAAAAATCAGGTAGTAAGGCTTGGCGACCAGATCCGGCCCCACTTTTTCTACTCTATCCCTATAGACCGGGTTGTTCGCCAGCAGGTTGTCGCCGGTCAAGGTGGGCAGGGCCAGGGCGCCGATGCGGCGCGCCAGCAGCTTGTTCAGATTCTGTTCCGGGTTGCGCGAGCTGTCGTCGACCGGCGCGCCCAGCGCCTGAAGCTGGGCGATTACCGAGAAGCCGGTCTGTGCGCCGACGGCGCCGTCGAGATGGCTGAGGCTCTGGCCATTCCATTCCAGTTTAGAGCCTTTCAGCCGGTACAGGCTGTAGCCGTCCAGATGCATGCGGAAGGTCGGGTCTGGCGCGTCGCCCTTCATCGGATAGACGCCGATGCGCAGCCGCTCCGGCTTGAAGCTGATCTCGAACACGCCGTCGATCTGATTGTTCTGCACCTCGCTCAGGCAGCGCACCCAAGCCATTTCCCGGATTTCCAGCTTGATTTTGGTTTTTTGGGCGGAGGTCTTTAGCAGCTGCAGGCTCAGGTTGGGGCCGTTCTGGCTGCGCCATGGCGGGGAATCCATGTCTTCGGTGCACAGCCGCAGGCTGGCGGGGCGCGGTTCGGCCGCGGCGCCGAACGCGAATAGCGACAGCAGCAGGAAGATCAGACGAGCACGAGGCATACGGAGGCTCCGCGACGGGAGGCGGGGTGAGCTTGCTTTAGTTATTTGCGCCGCAACAAAAAAAGGCAAGCGGGAAAAGGACGGGGACAATGCAAAAAGCCGATTCCTCGGAATCGGCTTTTGCTATGCGCCGCGCTGGGCGGCGTCTTGCTGTGAAGCAGTTTTTGGTGGAGGTAAGCGGGATCGAACCGCTGACCTCTTGCATGCCATGCAAGCGCTCTCCCAACTGAGCTATACCCCCGCACCGGCTGCGTTTCACAGTGCTGCGCAGTATATGGCAGCGGCAGGATCGTGTAAATAGCCTCCGCCATTTTTTTTGGATAATTTTCCGGCGGCGGCGCGGCCGCCGGCATAGGAGGGGCCGGGGCGCTCGGTTATAATCCCGGATTCGCCAGCCATACAACAGGAAGCAAGCCAATGTCGGTTGGGCATTACGAGAATTTCCCGGTGGGCTCCATTCTGCTGCCGCGCAGGATGCGCCGCGCCGTGCATGCGATCTACCATTTCGCGCGCTACGCCGACGATGTGGCGGACGAGGGCGACGACGCACCCGAGCTGAGGCTGGCCGAACTGGACCGCCTGGGCGCGGAGCTGGAGCGCATCGGCGCCGGGCACACGCCGGACACCGCCATGATGCGCAATCTGGCGGCGGCCATCGCCGAGCACGGTCTGGACTTGCAGCCGTTTCACGACCTGTTGGCGGCTTTCCGTCAGGATGTGGAAAAAACCCGCTACCGCGATTACGCGGAACTGGCGGATTACTGCCGCCGTTCCGCCAATCCGGTGGGCCGGCTGATGCTGGCCCTCTACGGCGAGAACGACAGGCGCTCGCAGGCGATGTCGGACGGCATCTGCACCGCGCTGCAACTGATCAATTTTCTACAGGATGTAGAGCTGGACTGGCGCAAGGGCCGGGTTTATCTGCCGCAGGAGGATTTGCAGCGCTTCCGGGTGACCGAGGCGCAGATCGCCGCGCGCGACGCCGGCGGCCTGTGGCAGCCGATGATGCGCGCCCAGATAGAACGCGCGCGCAAGATGTTGCAGGCCGGCGCGCCGCTGGGCAAAGTGCTGAAGGGCAGGATGGGGCTGGAACTGAGGCTGATCATTCTGGGCGGCGAGCGCATCCTGAAAAAACTGCACGACTCCGGCGGCGACGTATTCCGCAGCCGCCCGGTGCTGAACTGGCGCGACTGGCTCTATATGTTGTGGCGCGCGGCGCGCGCCAAATAAGAACCTGTTTACGATCTACTACGCGTCGTGGAGCGTTACACGGTGAGTACGGCTTCAAAATGCTCATGTACCGTGTGTACACTCCGCTTTTTCAGCCGCAACGCCTTGTTTCGCCCTTGCTCGCGAGATCGTAAACACATTCGTAAGAACCGCGGCGCGGTGACGATGAATATTATGAGAACGGCGGCCCTCCGCGGCCGCCGCTTGAACAGGAGTGGCGCGTGACGCCTGATCAGTATTGCGAAGACAAGGCAGCCGCCAGCGGCTCCAGCTTCTATTACAGCTTCCGTTTCTTGCCGGAGCCGCGCCGCCGCGCGATTACCGCGCTGTACGCCTTCTGCCGAGAGGTGGACGACGTGGTGGACGAATGCCACGACCCCAACGTGGCTAGCGCCAAGCTGGCCTGGTGGCGCGGCGAGGTCGCCAAGCTCTACCAGGGCGCGCCGGAACACCCGGTGATGCAGGCGCTGCAGCCGCACGCTCGGGCCTTCGGCCTGCCGCAGAGCGAGCTGGAGGAAATCATAGATGGCATGGCGATGGACCTGAGCATGGTGCGCTATCAACGCTTCCAGGACCTGTTGCTGTACTGCCATCGCGTGGCCGGCGTGGTGGGGCAACTGGCGGCGCGCATCTTCGGCTACAGCGACGAGAAGACGCTGGAGTACGCGCACGAGCTGGGCATCGCTTTCCAACTGACCAACATCATCCGCGACGTGGGCGAGGACGCGCGCCGAGACCGCATCTATCTGCCGATGGAGGAGCTGCAGCGTTTCAACTGCCCGGCGATGGACATCTTGCATTACGAGGAAAGCGCGGCGTTCAAGGCCTTGATGGAGTTCCAGATAGAGCGCGCGCAGCAGTATTACCGACAGGCCTGGGACATGCTGCCCGCCGCGGACCGCAAGGCGCAGCGCCCCGGCTTGCTGATGGCGGCGATCTATCGCGCCACCTTGGAGGAAATCAAGCTGGACGGTCCGGCCAAGGTGCTCAATCAGCGGCTGTCGCTGACGCCCATCCGCAAACTGTGGCTGGCATGGAAAACCTGGACTTTCGGCTACCGGGCGTGAGCCGATGATGAGCAAGCCGCGCGTTGCCGTGATCGGCGCCGGCTGGGCCGGGCTTGCCGCCGCGGTGGAGCTGGCCGGCCGGGCGGAGCTGACCGTGTTCGAAGCCGGGCGCGAGCCGGGAGGCCGCGCGCGCCGCATCGGCGTGCGCGGCAGCCGGCTGGACAATGGCCAGCACATTCTGATTGGCGCGTACCGGGAATGCCTGCGGCTGATGGCCGCGGTGGGCGTGGACGAGAGCCGGGCCTTGCTGCGCCTGCCGATGAACTGGCGACGCCAGGGCGGCATCAGCCTGAGCTGTCCGCGTCTGCCGGCGCCCTGGCACCTGGCGGCGGGCCTGCTGACGGCGCGCGGCATAAGCTGGCGCGACAAGGCGAGGCTGGCGCTGGCCTTGCAGCGTTTGAAAGGACAGGGCTGGCGGGTGGCGCCGGATTGCGCGGTGGCGCAATGGCTGACGCAGCAAGGGCAGTCCGAAACGCTGATCCGAGAATTCTGGCGGCCGCTGGTGCTGTCCGGCCTCAACACGCCGCCGGAACAGGCGTCGATGCGGGTGCTGGCCGCGGTGCTGCGCGACAGCCTGGGCGCGGACCGCGCCGCCAGCGATCTTTTGCTGCCCAGAGTGGATTTGTCCGCTTTGTTCCCTGAGCCCGCCTGGCGGTGGCTGGCCGAGCGCGGCGCGGATCTGCGCGCCGGCCGGCGCGTGCGCGGCGTGGCGGCGGATTCAACGGGGGTGAGCGTGGACGGCGAGCGTTTCGACGCCGCCGTGCTGGCGGTGGCGCCGTATCACGCGGCGGAACTGACGGCGGATCCAACGCTGCGCCAGTTGACCAATGCTTATCGTTATTGGCCCATCTACACCGTCTATCTGCAGTTTGAGGGCGCGGTCCGCTTGCCGGCGCCGATGTGCGCCTGCAGCGGCGGCGTCGGCGACTGGCTGTTCGACCGCGGCGCGCTGATGGGCGAAACCGGCTGGGTGGCCGCGGTGATGAGCGCGCCGGAGCATCTGGACGCGCTTTCGCAAGAGGAACTGGCTGCTCTGGTGGAGGCCGACGTGCGCCGGCTTGATCCGCGCGCCGGCCGGCGGCTTGATTTCCGGGTGCTGGCGGAGCGGCGGGCCACTTTTGCCAGTTTGGTCGATATGAGGCGACCGGCGCAGCCAAGCCCGGTACAATCGCTTTATTTGGCGGGAGATTGGACGCATGCTGATTATCCTGCCACTTTGGAGGGGGCCGTCCGAAGCGGCGTCGCAGCCGCCCGCGCGGTGATTGGAAGACTGTGAGCCATCCGGCGGCCGCAGAGGCGCGCCGCCGATGGCCCTGATTACAAGATAGCGAAAAAAATGACGACAGATATCGCCTCTAACGCATTCAAGGACCGCGTGGTGCTGGTCACCGGCGCCACCCAGGGCATAGGCCGCGAGGCCGCGCTCACTTTGGCGCGGCACGGCGCCACCGTGGTGTTGCTGGCTCGCAGCGTCAAAGGCCTGGAGAAGGTCTACGATGAAATAGCGGCCGCCGGAGGGCCGGACCCGGCGGCGGTGCCGCTGGACCTGCTGAAAGCGGCGGAGGGCGATTTCAACAATCTGGCGATGATGATCAAGCGCGAGTTGGGCCGTCTGGACGGCATCTTGCATTGCGCTTCCCATTTTTACGCGCTGTCGCCGCTGTCCAATCAGACGGTGGAAGAGTGGATGGACCAGTACCGGATCAATACCGTGGCGCCGTTCGCGCTGACCCGCGCTTGTCTGCCGCTGTTGAAGGAGTCGCCGGACGCGGCGGTGCTGTTCGTGGGCGAAACCCACGCGCTGCACCCTGCGCCGTACTGGGGCGGTTTCGGCGCGTCCAAGGCCGGCCTCAACTATCTGACTCAGGTGGCGGCCAACGAATGGGATGTTTACCCGCAGTTGCGCGTCAACCAACTGATTCCGGGGCCGGTGAATTCGCCTCAGCGGAACCGCACCCATCCGGGCGAGGACAAGTCCGAACGCGGCAATCTGTCCGAACTGATGCCGCATTTGCTGTACTGGCTGGGGCCCGCCAGCCAGGGCCGAAGCGGCGAGATCGTGGAACTGGATTTGCGCGCCCGGCGCGCTTGAGGGGAAGGGGCGAGGCATGAGCATAGGGCGATGGCTATGGTTGCCGCTGCTGCTGGCGTTGACCGGCTGCAACTGGGTGGGCAACGTCACCGGCTTGACCAAGGACGCCAATAAGGCGATAGGCGCTGCCTGCCGTCAGACCGGCCGTTCGCTGGAAGAGTGCTATTTGCGCAATCCCGAAGCCGACAAGGCGGCGATCTACGCCGGCTGGCGCGAGATGAACGAGTACATGGCCAAGAACAAGCTGGACACCATGGAACCGCCCAAGGAAGCGTCCACCCCCGCCGGCATGCCGGCGCCCACCGCCAGCAGCCACGGCGCCGCGTCCGCGCCGGTGGAGAAATCCAGCGCCAATATCTCGCCCTCCGGCCCCAGGCCGCTGAGCAACGAAGAGGCCGAACGCGCCGCGCGCACCGATCCGCAAGTGGAAGCGGTGCTGGCGGCCATTCGCAACAAGCCCGCCGGCGAAGGCGGGGAAAAATCCAAGGCGGCCTCCGGCGGGGAGCCGGAGCAGAAACGCCTGCTCAACATCATCAATGAACTCAATAAGAACAGCCCTGCGCCTGGTTCGCACGGCTGAGCCCGTCCACTTCTTTCCGTTGTCCTGATGGCAAAAATCAAAACCGTTTTCAGTTGTGCCGAGTGCGGCGGTCAAACGCCCAAATGGCAGGGCCAGTGCCCGCATTGCAACGCCTGGAACACCTTGACCGAGGCGGTGCAGGCCGCGCCGGTGGCCAACGCCCGTTTCCAGTCCTGGAGCGACAGCGCCACTCAAGTGCAGAAGCTGTCCGATGTGCAAACCGAGGAAGTGCCGCGGGACCCGTCCGGCATCGACGAACTGGACCGGGTGCTGGGCGGCGGCGTGGTGCGGGGCGCGGTGATTTTGATCGGTGGCGATCCCGGCATCGGCAAATCCACGCTATTGCTGCAGGCGCTGTCCGAGATTGGCGCGCGCCGCAAGGTGCTCTACGTGTCCGGAGAGGAATCGCCGCAGCAGATCGCGCTGCGCGCGACCCGGCTGGCGGTAGCCACCGAGCGCGTTAACCTGCTGGCGGAAATCCGGCTGGAAACCATCCTGGAAACACTGAAGCGCGAGCGGCCGGAAGTGGCGGTGATCGACTCCATCCAGACCCTGTATACCGACCAAGTGACGTCGGCGCCGGGTTCGGTGTCCCAGGTGCGCGAATGCGCGGCGCAACTGACGCGGATGGCCAAGCAGACCGGCATCACCATTTTGCTGGTGGGACACGTCACCAAGGAAGGTTCGCTGGCCGGCCCGCGCGTGCTGGAGCATATGGTGGACACCGTGCTGTATTTCGAGGGCGATTCCCACTCCAATTACCGGATGATACGCGCGATCAAAAACCGTTTCGGCGCGGTCAACGAGTTGGGCGTGTTCGTGATGACGGACCGCGGCCTCAAGGGCGTGTCCAACCCCTCCGCCATCTTTCTGTCTTCCTACCGGGACGACGTGGCCGGCTCCTGCGTGCTGGTCACCCAGGAGGGCAGCCGCCCGCTGCTGGTGGAGATCCAGGCGCTGGTGGACGATTGTCACGGCTTCCAGCCCAAGCGCCTGACCGTGGGTCTGGAACAGAACCGCCTGGCCATGCTGCTGGCCGTGCTGCACCGCCACGGCGGCGTCGCCTGCTTCGACCAGGATGTGTTCCTCAACGCGGTGGGCGGGGTCAAGATCAACGAGCCGGCGGCCGACCTGGCCATCATCCTGGCCATGGTGTCCTCCTTGCGCAACCGGGCGTTGCCGGAAAAGCTGGTGGTGTTCGGCGAAGTGGGCCTGGCGGGCGAGGTGCGCCCGGTGGCGCGCGGCCAGGAGCGCTTGAAGGAAGCGGCCAAGCTCGGATTCACCCGCGCCATCGTGCCGCAGGCCAACCGACCGCGCCAGCCGATTGAGGGGTTGCACGTGATTGCGGTGGAGCGGCTGGATCAGGCGGTGGAGTTCTGCCGCGAGTGAGCGGCAAGAAAGCGAATGGCGAATGATAGAAGACCGAGACATAGAAGCGGAGCGGCCCTACCTGTTCCGCTACGCGCTGGCGCAACTGCGCGAAAAAGACGCCGCGGACGAGGCGGTGCAGGAAACGCTGCTGGCGGCGCTGGAATCCAGGGCCTCCTTCAGCGGCAAATCCACGCTGCGCACCTGGTTGACCTCCATCCTGCGTTTCAAACTGATTGACGCCTTGCGCCGCAAGGGCAAGGAAAAACTGTTCGAATCGCTGGAGGACGAGGCTGACGATAGCGATTTTGACGGTCTGTTCAGCCGCGACGGCCACTGGCGCGAGCCGGTCAAGGCCTGGAGCGGGCCGGAGCAATCCCTGGTCTCGCGCCAGTTCTGGGAGGTGTTCGAACAGTGCTCGGAAGTGATGCCGCGCCGCACCGCGATGGTGTTCGTGATGCGCGAGGTGATGGGCATGGAGATTGCGGAGATCTGTAAGAATCTGGAGATCACCGCGACCAACTGTTCCGTATTGCTGTATCGCGCCCGCATGAGCTTGCGGGAGTGTTTTTCGATCCGCTGGGGCCGGGAGGCTAGCGTATGAAGTTGAGTTGTCGTCAGGCCAGCCGTTTGATCTCGGCCTCTCAGGACCGTCCCTTGAGTCAGTGGGAATACGTGCGTCTGCGCGTGCACCTGTTCATGTGCGGCAATTGCCGCAATTTCTCGCAGCAGCTCAAGCAGTTGAGCGAGGCCGCGCGCAGGGCGGGGCGCGGCGAGTAGTCGTTTATTTGAAGTACAGCGACCAACCGGCCTTCTGGCCGGTTTTTTCTTTCCCGCGGCGCGGGATAAAAAGAAGCCGGCGAAAGCCGGCTTTTAATTTCAAGGGTGGTAAGAAAAACTCAGCGCTTGCGCTTGCCGCCGCCGCTCTTGGCCGCCGCGCATTGATGCGGGCAGGCGGCGCATTGGCTGTCGTTGAGGCCGGCTCCGGTGAGCGATTGCTTGAGCGCACAGACCGATCGGCGGCAGGCGATGAAGCGGATCTGGTTTTCCGAGGCCAGCTCGCGGAAATGGCGCATCACGTTGTGCCCGAGAAAATCGGTGAACAGGATCAAGAGGTCGGTGCCGGCCGGCAGGCGGTCCACCTTGCGTTGGTGCGAGCTGTTGCGGCCGCTGACGTGACGATGAATGTTGATGCCGAAATCGCGCAGCACATCCGGAATATTGCCGAGGGTATCGGCTCCCACAAGCATGGCATTCATTGGACATCCCTCCTGGGTGAATTTTTAGAAATGATAATCGTTATCATTTAGCAGGTCAATCACAAACTTTGAAAATGGCAATCAGGACAGGGGTGGACTGTGGCGGATCGGCTGCCGCGTTTAAGCCGCGCCGCTTGCTCTGGCAGGGCGGCGGAAGGATTTGCATGAGCCTGGCTCATGCGGGGGCTGGCGCGCTGTAGCTTGTCGAGCTCGGCATTTTTGCGCTCAACCCGACGGGTGGGCCGGGTTTAGATAGCGACATCCAAATAACTCATGGCTGGTGCAAGATTTTTACATGTAACAGGTATTGAAAACAAAGAATAAGAAGTATTTACACTGCGGTGGTTTTAACGAAATTGCAAAAAAGCAACATGACTATGGGATTTACGCATGCCTTTTTTTTGTAGTTACTGCTCTAAATATGCATTTAGTCTTGACTGGCGATTGATTCCGATTTCCGGTTAGACGCTTGTTTAATAATGGTTTTGAGTCGTTAAGAAGTATTGCTTCAAACATAGTGCCTACTCGCTCTGAAGATGGCGGGAGGTTGCCGCGGAAAAGTTTATTGACGCTGGTCATGATTAATTCGCACACTCGGATCGCCTTCGGTTCAGATCAAAAAATGAGCACGACGATGCTCTCGATAGAGCCATAAACCCGACGAGGTCAGTGGCCAAATGAACTTACAAGGGATTGGAGAATCATGAATTGTCGCAAGAAGAAAATCGCGCTGGCGCTCGCCATGCTCGGTGTCGGCGCCGCGTCTCTGGCTTACGCCGACGACAACAGCGCCACCCTGGACCGGGTGGAAGTCACCGGCTCCAACATCAAGCGCTCCATCAAGCAGGAGCAGGCCGCCCCCGTCACCATCATCCGAACCGAAGACCTGAGCAAGCAAGGCCTCAACACCGTTGAGCAGGTGGTCAACAGCCTGGCGGCCAATCAGTCTACCCAGGGCGCCAGCGCCGCGGTGGGCGACAGCAACGGCGGCGCGTCCTACGCCAATCTGCGCGGGCTGGGCAGCCAGTACACGCTGATCTTGCTGGATGGCCGCAGACTGGCCAATCAGCCTATGGACGGCTACGCCGTCGACCTCAACGCGATTCCGCTCAGCGCGGTGGAGCGGGTGGAGGTGCTGCGCGACGGCGCCTCGGCGATTTACGGCACGGACGCCATCGGCGGCGTGATCAACTTCATCACCAAGAAGAGCCTGACCGGTTTCAGCATCGGCGGCGACCTGCTGGACCCGAAGCACGGCGGCGGTCACGAGAAGTCGGTCAACGGCTCTTTCGGCATCGGCGATCTGAACAAGGACGGCTACAACTTCTACGTGGCGGCCAACTACCACAAGGCCAACCCCGTATTCGCGGTGGACCGCTCGTTCGCCATTCCCAAGAAACCCCGTCTCAGCACCTACGCCTATCCGGTGAATATCCAGAAGCCGGACGGCACCATGGTGAACATCGGCTATCCGGCGTGCAGCCCGCCGTACTCTGTGTCTTCCGGCGGCATGTGCAAGGAGAACTACGCGCTGTTCGCCGGCATCCAGCCGGAAATCGAGCAGGCCTCCGCCGTCGCCAAGGGCGCGCTGCGCATTGGCGACAACCACGAGCTGTCCCTGCAGTACCTGATCTCCCGCAACAAGAACACCTCGTCCATCCAGCCCGGCCCCACCCAGTTGACGGTGGGCGACGTGACCTATCCCAACGGCGACGTGCTGTATGGCCGCTCCATCCCGCTGGGCAACCGCGTCAACGAGGGCGACGGCACCGCCCAGCGCTTGATGCTGAACCTGGAAGGTCTGGTGGCCGGCTGGGATTACAAGGCAGGTCTGGGTTGGTCCGAGTCCTACGCCAAGAACGTGGTGGTGGGCGGCTATCTGAGCAATAGCAAACTGCAGTCCGGCATCACCAGCGGCAGCTTCGATCCCACCGACACTTCCGTCGCTGGTCAGGCCGCCTGGAAGAACGTCGCGGTCACCGGCACCGCCGACACCGCCAAGGCCACGGTGTATTCCGCCGACCTCAAGGTCAGCAAGGAAGTGTTGCAGCTGCCGGCCGGCATGATGGCGGTGGCCTTCGGCGTGGAGGCGCGCAAGGAGAAGCTGAGCCACGACTACAACTATGAGGTGTCGCAGGACGCGGTGGGCCTGGGCCTGGACGCCGCCAAGTCCGCGGCCGGCCAGCGCAACGTCAACGCCTTGTTCGCCGAAGCCGACATTCCGGTGGTGAAGAACCTGGAAGCGCAACTGGCGGTGCGTTACGACCGCTACAGTGACTTCGGCAGTTCGGTGAACCCCAAGGTGGCCTTGCGTTACCAGCCCATGCCGCAGCTGATGCTCCGCAGTTCGGCCAGCACCGGCTTCCGCGCGCCGTCGCTGTACGATGTGAACCAGCCCAATCAGGTGGTCAACTCCGCGCAAGGCTATTACGACCCGACCTACTGCCCCAACGGCGTGGCCCAGCCCGGCGCCGGCCCCAAGGCCTGCGACGGCACCTTGCAGCGCAATCTGATGACGGGCGGCAACAAGGGTTTGAGTCCGGAAAAATCGTCCTCCCTGTCTTTCGGCATCGTGATCGAGCCGGTGAAGAACCTGACCGCCAGCGCCGACTTCTGGTGGACCATGATCCACGACACCATAGGCACGGTGGACGAGGCGGTACTGCTGGATCCGGCCAACGCCGCCAAGTACGCCGGCCTGATGAGCCGCGACGCCAAGAACGACTTGAACTACATCTCGTCGCAGACCCTGAACCTGGGCACCACCAGCGCTTCCGGCATCGATCTCAAAGTGTCGTGGGCTTCGCCGCGCACCGCGGTGGGCAGCTTCAACATCGGTCTGGACGGTACTTATATGACCAAGTACCAGTACCAGGTAGAGAAGGGCGGGGCTTATCACAACAGCCTGGGCGTCTTCGTCGACACCGCGCCCACCTTCCGCTGGCAGCACAACCTGAACCTGGGCTGGGCTCAAGGGGCCTGGAGCGCCTTGTTGGCTCAGGACTACAAATCGGGCTACACCGACCAGGACCCGTCGCACAGCGTGCGGCCGTACTCCACCTGGAACTTGTCCGGCAGCTATGTCTGGGACAAGAAGCTCACGCTGACCGTGGGCGCGCGCAATCTGTTCGACCAGGAGCCGCCGGTCAGCAATCAGCAGAAGACCTTCCAGCAGGGCTACGACCCGCGCTTCACCGACCCGGTGGGCCGAGCCTATTTCGCCAAGTTCAACTACAAGATGTGATGCGCCGATGTCGTACGAACCTGTTCAAAGCCCTGCGGCCGAACGCGGCGCAAGACGCGCGCGCCGCGTGAGGTCCAAGGGGCTGCGAACGGGATTCAACGCGGTTTCCGGCGGGCGTCAAGCCCGCCGGCGCCGCGGCAGCAAGGGCCCGCTCAAGGCCCGCGCGGTGTGGCCGAACCTGGTTTCGGCGGCCGGAGCGGAGCGGGGCGGGCTTGAGGAGTCGTAGCGAAGAGTAGCGGCACGCAGTTTGTGCCATGTGGCAACAGTGGCAACCAGTCCGTGATCCACGCCCAGACCGTTCACAAGACGGCGCGGGTCCAAGAGCCTGTTCAAAACCTCGCAAGCGGCGAAAGCCGCGGAGAAGGCCGGATGCGTCGCAGACGGTGAACAGGTTCCAAGATGCGGATGTTGTTGAATAACGGGTACCAAACATGACGAGCATCACAGCCAGAGGAATCGGCGGTCCCCCGCCCAAGCGCCGCATCGCGGGCTTGGTCGGCGTGGTCGTCTTCCATGCACTGTTGATCTACGCGCTGGTGTCGGGCCTGGCCCAGGGCGTGGTCAAAGTGATCCAGCAAAAAGTGGAAGTGGCGGTCATTAGCGAACCGCCGCCGCCTCCGCCGCCCCCTCCGCCCAAGATCGAGAAAGTGGTGCAGCCCACCGCCGCGCCCAAGCCGCAGGCCTATGTGCCGCCCGTGGTCAATCCGCCGCCGGTCACCTCCACGGCT
>NZ_JALCYU010000049.1:0-1224 GCF_023507765.1 Chromobacterium sp. IRSSSOUMB001 | reverse complement strand
CCCATGGACCTCAGCACCCTGCTCGCCAGCTTCGCCTCCGCCTTCAATCAAGACCAACGCCTGCTCACCCTCAGCCTGGGCGACGGCAGCGTGGCGGCCGAGCAATTGCTGCCGCTGAGCCTGGCCGGCGAGGAAGGCGTGTCCCGGCCTTACGCCTACCAGCTCACCTGTCTGTCGCCGGACGGCGCGATCGAACTCAAGACCCTGCTCGGCTTGCCGGCCCGCATCGGCATCCTCGACGCCGCCGGCGCGGAGAGCTTGCGTTGCGGCGTGGTGTCCAAAGTGGAGAGCCTGGGATCCGACGGCGGCTTCAGCCGTTACCAGCTGACCATAGAGCCGCCGTTCGCGCTGCTGCGGCATCGCATAAGCTCGCGGGTGTTCCAGGACCTGACGGTGCCGGACATCGTCAAACAGATTCTGGCCGAGCATCAGCAGGCCAATCCGGTGTTCGCCCGGGTGCAGACGCTGGAGTTCAAGACCGGCGTGGCGTCCCCGCGCAGCTACTGCCTGCAATACCGAGAATCCGATTACGACTTCATCGTGCGGCTGCTGCACGAAGAGGGTTATGCCTGGCGTTTCGATCACCTCGATGGCGAGGTACCACAAGTGCGGTTGGTCGCCTTCGACGACCCCTACAGCCTGCCGCCGGCCAGTGTGGAACGGGTGCGTTTCCACCGCAGCGACGCCACCGAGGCCGAGGACGGCTTGACCGAATGGAACGCCCTGCGCCAGATCGTCCCCGGCGCGGTGGCGCTGGCCAGCTTCGACTACCAACCCGTCAGCACCCAGCACAGCGGCGACGACAGCCGCATTGATCAAGGCCAGAACGGCAAGGCGCTGCAGTCTTCTTTGCACGACTACGACCCGCAATCGCTGTACTACGCCGGCGACGCCGACCAGCTCAGCCACTACGCCCAACTGCGCCAGCAGGCGCATGACCTCAAGGCCAAGCAATTCAGCGGCGGCGGCTCGGTGCGCGGCCTGGCCGCCGGCCAATGGTTCCGACTGGACGACCACCCCGCCCACGACGGCGACAGCAGCGAACAGCGCGAATTCGTCGTCACCCGCCAAACCCTGAGCGCGCGCAACAACCTGCCGGCGGACCTCAAAGCGCTGGCAAAAGCAGAGGACGCCCAACCCTTCCGCGCCGAGTTCGACGCCCAGCGCCGCGGCGTGCCGCTGACCCCGGCCTATGCCCACACCGAACTGGCCAAGCCCAAATCC
>NZ_JALCYU010000047.1:0-1715 GCF_023507765.1 Chromobacterium sp. IRSSSOUMB001 | reverse complement strand
ACAATGACTCAGAACCAGACCCTGCTGTCGGTGCGCAATCTCAAAGTGGCGTTCCGTCAGGAGAACGGCGGCGAATTCCAGGCGCTCAAGGGCGTCAGCTTCGACATCCCGGCCAAGCGCACCGTAGCGCTGGTGGGCGAATCCGGCTCCGGCAAATCGGTGACCTCGATGGCCATCATGCGGCTGCTGTCGCCGCAGCACGCCCAAATCACCCCGGACAGCCAGATCCTGCTGCAAGGGCGGGATCTGCTCAAAGCCGGCGGCGCCGAGATGCGCGCGCTGCGCGGCAAAGACATCGCGATGATCTTCCAGGAGCCGATGAGCTCGCTGAACCCGGTGTTCAGCGTGGGCGAGCAGATCATGGAAGCCCTGATGCTGCACGCCAAGTTGGGCCGCCGCGCCGCGCGCCGGCGCGCGATCGAACTGTTGCGCGAAGTGGGCCTGCCGGAACCGGAAAGCAAGGTGGACAGCTACCCGCACCAGCTGTCCGGCGGCCAGCAGCAACGGGTGATGATCGCGATGGCCATCGCCTGCGAACCCAAGCTGCTGATTGCCGACGAACCCACCACCGCGCTGGACGTGACCATCCAGAAGCAGATCCTGCAACTGATCGCGGACCTGCAGAAGAAGCACGACATGGCGGTGCTGTTCATCACCCACGACCTGGGCGTGGTGGGCGAGTTCGCCGACGAAGTCATCGTGATGCGCCACGGCGAAATCCGCGAGCAGGGCAGCGTGCAGCAAATCTTCGACGCGCCGCAGGACGCCTACACCAAGGCGCTGCTGGCCTGCCGGCCGCACCTGGACCGGCGGCCGCAGCGGCTGGCGGTGATCGACGACTTCCTGCAACCGGGCGGCTATGTGGAGCCGCCGCAGCGCGAGCGCGGCTACCAGGCGGACGACGAGATCATCCTGGACGTGCGCGGGCTCAGCAAATCCTTCGAAGTGCGCGAAGGCCTGTTCGGCAAACGTCAGTTCCACGCGGTCAAGGACGTGTCCTTCAAACTGGCCAAGGGCAAAACCCTGGGCATCGTCGGCGAGTCCGGCTCCGGCAAGACCACCGTCGGCCTGACCCTGGTGCGGCTGCATCAGGCCAGCGGCGGCCAGGCGCTGTTCCACGGCCAGGACCTGCTGGGCATGGACGCCAAGGCCTTCCACGCCTACAAGCGGCGCATCCAGATCATCTTCCAGAACCCCTACGCCTCGCTGAACCCGCGCTTCACGGTGGAGCAGATCCTGAGCGAACCGATGCAGCTGCACGGCATCGGCCGCGACGGCGGCGAACGGCGCAAGCTGGCGCAGGAACTGCTGGACAAGGTGGGGATGCCGGCCGGGGCGCTGCAGAAATACCCGCACGAATTCTCCGGCGGCCAGCGTCAGCGCATCGCCATCGCGCGCTGCCTGACCTTGAAGCCGGAAGTGCTGATCTGCGATGAATCGGTATCGGCGCTGGACGTGTCGGTGCAGGCGCAAGTGCTGAACCTGCTGCAAGACCTGCAGGACGAATACGGCCTGTCCTATCTGTTCATCTCGCACGACCTGGCGGTGGTGAAACACATCTCGGACCAAGTGATGGTGATGAATAAGGGCGAAGTGGTGGAGCAGGCGGACGCGGACCAGATCTACCGCGAGCCGCGTGAGAGCTACACCCGCAAGTTGTTGGAGTCGATTCCGCAGGGATGGGTGGGGATGGCGCCGGCCTAAAGCCGCGTTTG
>NZ_JALCYU010000046.1:0-1758 GCF_023507765.1 Chromobacterium sp. IRSSSOUMB001 | reverse complement strand
GCCGGAGCCGCTGGCGCGGCGCGCCTTCGAAGCGGCGCGCACGCCCAGCGAATTCCTGGTGGCGGAGGTGTTCGCCGATCTGTTGCAGCTGCCGCAAGTCAGCCGCGATGAAAGCTTCTTCGAGTTGGGCGGCGACTCCATCCTGGCGGTGCGCGCCGCCAACCGGCTGCGCGAACGCCTGGGGGTTCCGCTGCCCCTGCGCCTCCTGTTCGAACATCCGCGCGCGGCGGAACTGGCGCAACACATCGACGCGCAGCGCGGACAGACATCGGCCGCCTCGCCGGTGCGGCAAGCGCGCCGCCAGCTGGCGCGCGTCACGTTCGGCGCCGACGGCGACACCTCATCCCAGCAGTCCAATCAAGGCCAACCATGAACGCAATTGACGCCCACGCCTCTTTCGACGCCTATGTTTTCCCGCAATCCGGCGCCCAGCGCCGCTTGTGGACGCTGGCGGACCTGGCGCCGGACTCGACGGCCTACCACATCCCGCTGGCCCTGCGCCTGCGCGGCGCACTGGACGCCGACGCGCTGCAAGCCGCTCTGAACGCCCTGGTGGCGCGCCATGAGATCCTGCGCACTCAATACGATCTGGTCGACGGCGAACCCTGCCAGTTGATCCGCCCGCAAGCCGGTTGCGAGCTGCCGCGCACCGCCTGCGACGAGGCCGGCCTGCCGGCGCGCTTGCGCGCGGAAGCCGCCCTGCGTTTCGATCTGCGGCGCGATCCGGTGATCCGGGCGCGCCTGTTCGTTCTGGGCCCTCAACACCATGTGCTCTCCATCGTGATCCATCACATCGCCTGCGACGGCTGGTCGCTGGGCGTGCTGGTGCGCGAACTGGGCGCGCTCTACCCGGCGCTGGCCGCCGGCCTACCCGTGCCGGCCCTGCCCGAGGCGCTGCAATACGCCGACTTTTCCGAATGGGAACGCGAAACCCGCGCCGGCGGCGACAGCGACGCCGATGCGCTGCGCTACTGGCGCGAACGCCTCGCCGGCCTGGACGGCGAAATGGAGCTGCCCGGCGATTACGCCGCCGGCCAAAGCCGGAGCGAGGAAGCCGGCCACGTCAGCCTGACGCTGCCGGCCTCGCTGGTCGACCCGCTGCGCAAGCTGGCCCTCGCCGCCGACGCCACCTTGTTCATGGCCTTGCTCTCCGGCTTCCAGGCGCTGCTGCAAAGGCTGAGCGGACGCGACGACATCTGCGTCGGCAGCCCTGTGGCCAATCGCGACCGCGCCGAGTTCGAACAGACCCTGGGTTTCTTCGTCAACACCCTGATCCTGCGTCAGGATCTGAGCGGCTCGCCCAGCTTTTCTCAATTGCTGACGCGCAACCGCGCCGATTGCCTGGACGCCTTCGCCCATCAGCACGCGCCCTTCGATCAGGTGGTGAAACTGGCCGGCTCCCGTTCCCAGGCCCAGGACGCGCCGTTCCGCGCCCTGTTCGCGCTGCAGAACGCGCCGCTGGGCCGTTTGGACTGGCAGGGCGTGGAAGCGGAAGCGCTGCCGCTATTCCCCGCCGACGCCAAATTCGACCTGAGCCTGATGCTGGAGCCGGCCGGCGACGGCCTGCGCGCCACGCTGGAATACCGCGCCGGCCTGATCGGCGCCGACACAGCGGCCCGCTGGCTGGAACACTATCGTGAACTGCTGCAATCCGCGGCCGCTCAACCGGATTGTCCTGTGGCGCGGTTGCCGCTGCTGAACGCCGAGCAAGCCGCCCAGGCGCTGGGCCCCGCGCCGGTTTCCGTCGCCCCGCCCCAT
>NZ_JALCYU010000045.1:0-1880 GCF_023507765.1 Chromobacterium sp. IRSSSOUMB001 | reverse complement strand
CGTTCTTCCAGCAGCCGCAGCAGCGGGCCGAAGCTTTGCGCCAGCGGCGCGGTTTCTGTGGCGGCGATGACCGGCGCGCTGGCGTCGTTCTTGCCCAGCAGCGCCTGGGCCTTGTCCATCAGATTGGCGCCGATGCTGTCGGCGCGTTCTCCGGCGCGGGCGTTGTCGCGCACCAGCGCCATCAAGGCGCGCAGCGGCGAGCGCTGCGGATCGGCGTAGACCTGTAGTTGCTGGGCGTTGGCGGCCAGCTTGGCCTCGCTCTGCCAGGACACCGCATTGAGGAATTGTTGCCAGGCGCGGGTGTAGTCGGTGAAGTAACGCTGGCGTAGCGCGGCGTCCAGCGCCTTGCCGGCGCTGGGCTGATCGGCCAGGCCGGCCTCGCCGGCATTGAGTACCCAGTCGCCGGCGCTGCCCTGGCGGCGGTGGGCGTCGGCGAGGGCGGCGCGCAGATGCTCGTCCCAGGCCTTGCGGGTGAACACGCCGGGCAGGCTGGCCTCGCTGCGCCACAGGCCGCGCAAGTCCTGGCCCGGCAGCAGGGCGGCCAGCGTTTGCGGCGGATACTTGGCCTGGGCTTCCGCCAGGATCTGCTGGTAGCGGGCGTCGTCGGCCTGCTGGCGGCCCAGCTGGCCGATCAGAGTCTGGCGGCTGGCCTGGGCCAAAGCCGGATCGGCGGCCATGCGCCAGCCGGGCTGGCCGGCCAGCCGTTCGGCGTAGAACTGCGCCATGGCGCGGCGCAGCGCCGGGGAGAAGCCGCCATCATCCTGGGCCGTCAGTTGGGCGGCGAGGAAGGCCGGTTCGGCGCGCGCCGGCTGGTCCAGCGTCAGATAGGCTTTCAGCGCCTGATAGGCCTGTTCGGTACGGGCCGGGTCGGTGCTCAACTCGGTGCTGGGGGTCTGGTTCAGCGCCTGCAATTGCCGCGCCCAGTGGCCGCGCGCGGGGGCAATCATCGCCTGGCCGATGGCGCGGGCGTAGTGCGGGCGCAGCCGTTCCAGCAAGGCGGCGTCGCGGTTCAGGCCGAAGCGGGCGGACCATGGCGCGCCGTGCCGCTGGCGGGCCTCCAGCTTCTCCAGCAGCCGTTGCAGCTGGAGCGCGCTGTTCAGGGTGGCGGTTTTAGGTTGGGCGTCGATGGTGGCCTGGGCCTCGGCGATCAGGCCGTGGTTCTGATAGGCGGACGCCAGCATGCCGGCCAGCCAGAACAGGCACAGCGCGCCAATGAGTCCGGCCAGCCGGCGTTGCCAGAGGCTGCTGCTGCGGCGCGGGGCGAAGGCGAAACCCTGGCTGACCGCGCCGCTCCACAGCCGGACGTCGGCCGGCCAGGTGGCCAGCGCCAGCGCGGTGAAGGCGGGAGCTGTGCCCAGGCCGCCGCGCCAGCGCTGCCAGGCCTCGGCCAGCGCCGCGGCTTCGCGTTCCAGCCACTGGGCGCAACGCAGCAGAAAGGGTTGCGCCGCCACATCGGGGTGAGTGGGAATGCCGCGCAGGGCCAGCCGGTCGGCCCAGGCTTTGGCCTGGGCGGCCCAGTCGTCGGCGTTGGCGGGCAGCGCCGGCAAGGGCCAGCCGGCGACGCCGGGGCCGGCATCGTCGGGCGCGCGCTGGCATAGGGTGATGGGCAGGGTCCAGCCGCTGGCGATGGCCAATTGCTCGGCGCGCTCGGCCAGCGCGGCGGCGTCGCCGGCTTGGGGCAGCAGGGCGATGACGGCGTCGGCCGGCGCTTGCCAGCGCCCGCGCAGCCGGCGCCAGCCGCCTGGGGGCGGGGCGGCGGAGGCGTCGATCAACACCATGCCGTCGGTTTCCAGCCAGGGCTGTTTGGCCAGCGCCGGCACCGCCTGGCGGACGGCCTCGGGCGCGCCGCAGAGCAGCAGCCAGTGCGGCCGCTGCTGGGC
>NZ_JALCYU010000044.1:0-1941 GCF_023507765.1 Chromobacterium sp. IRSSSOUMB001 | reverse complement strand
TGACCCGGACGCGCCGCCGTTTCCGCCGCGGCCGTGGTCATGGTGAGGCCGTTGTTTTCCATCAAACTTAATACATGCAGGAAGTCATGCTCATGGCCATCAGTCAACGCTGGAACTTGTCCGCGATCGCCTATTTCGCCGACTTCGTTTTCACCCTGCTCCGGAGCCGTTGACGCTCTCGACTTAAAGAAAGGGAAATCCTCCATGTCTCGCGTGATTCGTCAGGGCGACCGCCTCAGCAGCGGCGGCACGGTGTTGCAGGGCAGCGGCCTGGGCGGCCATCTCCAGCGGCCGCTGGCCCGCAAGGGCGACCCGGTGTTCTGCCCGCTGAAAGACCATGGCCACAACCGCATCGCCGAAGGCGCGGCGCACTGGCTGCTGGACGATATGCCGGTGGCGCTGGAAGGCCATCGCTGCGAGTGCGGCTGCACGCTGCTCAGCAGCAGCGACGGCATCGAGGTGCATTGAGATGCGCGCGCTGCCAAGCTTGCCCTTGTTGCCGCCGCCCAAGCGGCTGTCGCCATGGGCTTGGGCGACGGCGCTGCTGTTGTTCTGCGCCGCCGGCGCCGGCCTCACGCTATGGCGCTGGCCGACGGACGCCCCGACCAACACGCTGGAGTTCTGGTTCTGGACCGCGGCTTTCGGCCCGCTGCTGTGGGCCTTCCTGCTCTGTCTGCGCGGCGTCGCCTATTACTCGGCGGACAATGACGCCGTCTTCTTCAAGGAAGAGCTGACGCAACGCCAGCAATACTGGCTGGCCCATCACCGCCAGACGGCCAGCCTGGCCGCCTGGGCGCTGCTGACGCCGCAGGCCCGCGGCGAAGCGGAATGGGCGGCGCTGTGCGCGGCCGCCAAGCCTCCGCCGGCCGCGTCCTTGCGGCAACGACCGCCCGGCTGGGAAGCCGCGCCGGGTTACGCCGAGATAGAGACCCGCTTAGCCAGCCGGCTGGCGCTGGCCTTGCGGACGAGCCAATCCGGTCCCGACGTGCCGCTGGCCCTGGAACTGTACTGGCAAGGGACAGACACCGGCAGAACCCGGTTTGTCGATGCCTTGCTTGCCCATTGGCCCGGCTTGAGTGTGGGTTCGCTAAGGCGCTGGGAGTCCATGCAAACACTGGATGCCGCCATTGAACGGCTGCACACCCCGGCGGCGGACGGTTCCGTGCCGGCGGCGGTCTTGTGCGCCGGCCTGGCGCTGGACCCTCAGCAGCCGACGCGGCAGGCCGGTTTCGCCTGGCTGCTGCGCCGCCCCGGCCCCAACGACGCGGTGCGGCTGAGCCGCCCGGAATGGAGCGACGACGGCGAGGATGTCTGCGCCGGCGCAACGCGCAACGCCGAGCAAGCCCCGGCCGTCTGCCTGGGCCTGGACAAGTTGACGCCGACCGCGCCCCCCTGGCCAAGGCCGGACAAGGGCTTGCGGCCATGGTGGGACGGCCCGCCGGAGCTGGATGGCCCAGCGCTGTGCACGCTGGCCGCCATCCACGCCGCCGCCCAGCGGCAGCCCTGCGGCTGGCTGTTGCAAGCGCAAAACGTGCTTTACGCCGGGATGGCGCTGCCGGCGGCCTCACTCTCCAACAATAAGGACACGGCATGAGCGCACCTTCAAAACCCCATGGCCTGCTGATCATGCTGTTGGCGCTGGCGCTATTGCTCGTGTTGCTGGGCATCCCGCTATGGCTGTACCGCGACGCCTGGATCGGCGCCGACGCGGCCGCGGATGGCAGCCGCCCGGTCTGGTGGCCGCTGCTGTCCTTGGCCGCGGCCGGGCTGCTGGCTTACGGCCTGTATCGCCTGCTCAAGAAACAGGGCCTGCTGACCGGCCTGGAGCGAGTGCTGCGCTGGGGCGCGCCGCCGCCCCGGCTGCCGGATGCCGACGCGCCGGCCCCGCCCGCCCCCTGGGCCGGCCTGGAACGCGTGGCCCAACGCTGGCGCGAGCGCCCG
>NZ_JALCYU010000043.1:0-2024 GCF_023507765.1 Chromobacterium sp. IRSSSOUMB001 | reverse complement strand
TGCACAAACTGCTCGGATCCCACGATGCCCAGCTTGGTCACCCCCAGACGCTGCGACTCCGCCAGCACCATCGCCACCGGCTCATACCCAGCGTCCTTGTTCGGCTTGATATGAAACTCCGGCTGCGGCGCCCGCGCCGCCGCTTCCGTCAGCTTCTTCTCCAAGGCCTCCCGGTTCGCCAAGCGCTCCCCGTTCCACAAGATCCCGTTGTCCGGCGCAATGTCTATCTGCACCACCACCGGCTTCTCCATCGGCTTCGCCGGACTGCTCACCGGCATGTCCAGCTTCACCGCGTGCGTCTGGATCGGAATCGTGATGATCAGCATGATCAGCAGCACCAGCATCACGTCGATCAGCGGCGTGGTGTTCATTTCCACCATCAGGTCGTCGTCGGACGAGCCTACGTTCATTCCCATCTTCCTGCCCCTTCTAGTTCCGCGGCGGCGGTTCGGTAATAAAAGCGATCTTCACGATCCCCGCCTGCTGCACCGCCAGCACGATCCGGCCTATCGGGCTGTACTTCGCCCCCAGGTCGCCCCGAATGTGCACTTCCGGTTGCGGGTCCTTCTTCGCCTCCTTCACCAGCCGCGCCAGCAGTTCTTCCTGCGTCTTCACCGGCGTGGTGTTCCAGTAGATGGTGTTGCCGGTGTCCACGCCCAGCACGATGTTCTCCGGCTTGGTCTGCGTCGGGATGTTGCTTTCCTTCGGCAAGGCCATCTTCACCGTCTGCGTCACCACCGGCACCGTGATCAGGAAGATGATCAGCAGCACCAGCATCACGTCCACCAGCGGCGTGGTGTTGATCGCGGACATCACCGCGTCTTCGTCGCCCTTGCCGTGGCCTTGGCCGAATCTTGCGTTGCGCCCTTTCATCGTCGCCGCCTCAGCGCGCGTTCAGCAGGCTGGCATGCAGGCGGCCGGCCACCACTCGCACCATGTCCAGCACCAGCTTGTTGCGACGCACCAGCCAGTTGTATCCCAGCACCGCCGGCACCGCCACGCCCAGGCCGATCGCGGTCATGATCAGCGCTTCGCCCACCGGGCCCGCCACTTTGTCGATCGACGCCTGACCCGACATGCCGATCGCCGTCAGCGCGTGGTAGATGCCCCATACCGTGCCGAACAGGCCGACAAACGGCGCGGTGGAGCCGACGGTGGCCACTACCGACAGGCCGTTTTGCATATGGTGACTGGCGGAGTCCACCGCGTCGGAGATGGCCATCGACACCCAGGTGTTGAGGTCCACGCGCCCGGCCAGTTCGCCCTTGTGCTCGGCCGCCGCTTCAATGCCGGCTGCCGCCACCGCGCTGAACATGCCTTCGTCGGCCAGTTCGCTGGCGCGTTTTTGCAGTTCCGCGCCGTGCGATTCCAGCAGCTCGCGGCCTTGCTTGAGCAGGCGGCGTTGTTCCAGCAGTTTGACGATGCCCACGTACCAGGTGGCCGCGGACATGATCAGCAGAATGATCAGGGTGCCGCGCGCGACGATGTCGCCTTGCGCCCATAGGGCGTCGATGCCGTACGGGTTGCTGGTCACGTGGGCGGTTTCGGCGGCCAGGGCGTTCAGGCTGCTCAGCAGAGCCACGGCGGTGAAGGCGATGCGGGTGATTTTGCTCATGTTCTGGTTCTCCTAAAGATTGCTTGTTCCGGTCGCGGCGCGCTCGCGCTCATTCGCCGGAATCGAGTTTGAAGCCGAATTCCTGGCTCAACAGGCTGTTGGGTTTGCAGCTGTAGCCTTGCAGCGCGGCGCTGATCGCCGACTGGAAGCCGCTGCGGTAGCGCGGCGGAATGCCGCCGTCGAACGAAATATTGGCGATGTGGCTGAAGCGGCCGTTGTCGCCCACCTGGAAGGCCACGCGCACCACGCCCTGGATCTCGTCCTGCTGCGCCTTGCTCGGGTACTCCGGCGCTTGCAGCTGGCTGCAGTTGGCCTTGGCCGACACCGGGCCCTTGGGCGCTTCCACCGCCGGGGCGGGGGTGGGCGCGGGCTGCGGGGCCGGGTCCGAGGTGGTGGACTGGATGGCGTT
>NZ_JALCYU010000042.1:0-2296 GCF_023507765.1 Chromobacterium sp. IRSSSOUMB001 | reverse complement strand
CGGCCCCCAGATCTCCCACACCGAGAAATCGAAGGCGTAGGAATGGAACAGCGACCAGACATCGTCGGGACCGAAGGCGAAACGCTCGGCGGTGGCGGCGATCAGCCTGACCACATTGTGTTGGCTGACCACGCAGCCCTTGGGGGTGCCGGTGGAACCGGAGGTATAGATGACGTAAGCGGCCTGCTGCGGGTGCAGGCGGCGCGGCGGCGGCGCGGCGTCGCCGGAGGAGACGGCCACATCCAGCCAGCGCAGGGCGAGGCCGGCGGGCAGGGCATCGGCGGACTCGGCGTCGCCGACGACGACATGGATGGCGCTGTCGCGGACGAGGAACTCCAGGCGCTCGGCGGGATAGCCGGGGTCCAGCGGGACATAGGCAGCGCCGGCCTTGAGGATGGCGAGCATGGCGACGAGGAGATCGGGCTGACGCTGGCAGCACAGGCCGACGCGCTGTTCCGGCTGCACGCCGAGCTGGAGTAATTGCCTTGCGAGCTGATTGGCGCGGGCGTCGAGTTCTTGGTAGCGCAGGGCGGAGGTTTCGCCCTGGACGGCGACGCGCTCGGGGAAGGCCTGGGCGGCGTGTTCGAACCAGCTGCAAAGGTCGGGGTGCGGCGGGGCGACGGAAACCGGCGCGGGGCCCAGAGCCTGGGCGGCTTGCTCGGCGTTCAGCAGCGGCGCGGCCAGCCAATCGGCGTCGGTATCTTCGGCCAGCGACGCCAGCGCCCCTTGCAGATAGCCGGCCATATCCTCCATCTGCGGCGCGTCGAATTCCGCCTCGTCCCAGGCCAGCGTCAGTTCCAGGCCTTGGTTTCGTGGATCGCGGCTGAATTGCACCAGGCAGGGAAAGTCGGTTTCCTCGAACACTTCCACGCCTTCCACCGTCACGTCGGGCAAGCGCAGCGCCTGTCCGTAGACATGAAAGTGGATGTAGTTGAAGCCGATTTCGAAACCGCGCCTGCCGTGGTTCAGTTGCATGATGGCGGCCAGCGGCAGGCGGCGCAGCGCTTGCAAGGCCGTTTCCTCGGCAAAGACGCGGCGCGCCAGTTGCGCCCAACTGCCGGTTCGCAGTGCCACGCTCAGTGGAACGGTGTTCAGGAAGAGGCCCAGCGCGGCGGCGCTGTCTTCGCGCTCGGGGCGGCTGTGGGTGACGTAGCCGGTGCTGGCGGCGGCGGAACCGGTCAGCAGCGCCAGCACGCGCAGGTGAGCGGTGAGCAATACGGTTTTGAGCGGTAGCGCCAGCCGCGCGGCGGCGGCGTCCAGCGCCATGGACAGTTCGGCCGGCAGCATGCGGCTGAGACGGCGGACGCTGCGCGCGCCGCCCGCGGCCGGCTGAGGCCTCAACCGGGGCAAGACAGAGGCTTCCAAGCCGGCCAGCCGTTGCCGCCAAGCCGCTTTCAGCTCAGGGTCGTTCTCGGCTTGTTTTTCCTGTTCGATGAACAGCGCGCTTAGCGCGCCGGACGCGTCGGCCGGGCCGGCGCTTTGCGCGTGCCGCGCCAGCCGCAGCAGGTCGGTGACCAAGGTGGCCACGCTCCAGCCGTCCAGAATCGCGTGATGGAAGCTTAGCGTCAGCCGCGCGCGGCCGGTGTCCAGCCGGAACAGGGAGAGGCGCAGCAGCGGCGGGGATTGTGGCTGGAAGGGCCGGGCTTTTTCCGCGGCGACGAAGTCGGCCAGCGCCCGGCTTTGCGCTTCGGGCGCCAGCGCGCGCAAGTCGGCGACGCTTAGCGGGATGTCGCCGTCGCGATGAATCAGCTGCAGCGGTTCCGAGTAGGCGTTCCAGTGGAAGGTGGTGCGCAGCGCGGCGTGGCGTTCCGCCAAGCGGCGAACAGCAGCGCGCCAGGCGGCTTCGTCCCAGGGCAGGCGCAGATCGAAGCTGAAAATGTCGTGGAAGATGGCGCCGTTTTGCGACAGCTCGCTGTGGAACAGCATGCCGGCCTGCAGCCGCGACATGGGCAGCGCTTCGATCACGTCGTCCGGCAAGCGCAGCCGGTCGGCGTCGGAAATCAGCGAGAAGGCTTGCCGCGCGGCGGCGCTTGCGCCGTCGTCGGCGGGCTCCGGCGCTTCGCACAGCTGGCGAATGGTGGGCCGGCTGAACAGCTGTTGCACGTTGAGGGCCAAGCCCTGGTCGCGGGCGCGGGCGACCACTTGCAGGGAGAGGATGGAATCGCCTCCCAGGGCGAAGAAATTGTCGTCGATGCCGGGCAGGGGCACGGCAAGGACGTCGGCCCAGATTTGGGCGAGTGCGCGTTCCGCGTCGGAGCGCGGTTCGACGCGGGGCGCGTCGCTGGCGGCTTGCGCG
>NZ_JALCYU010000041.1:0-3328 GCF_023507765.1 Chromobacterium sp. IRSSSOUMB001 | reverse complement strand
GATCTTTAACAAACTGAAGAAGCCGAATATATAAAGACGGCGAGAAGGACGATGGAGTTAACTCTTCATTGGCTGGATCGTCATCTTGGGTATTTGATTGTATCTAGGCTACGTCGCCATATCAAAAGGGGCGGTGTAGTCGTCGCACAAACACAACTTGTTGTTTTAGTGATCCAGGTTACTGAAATGATAGGGTCAAGCGACTAAGTGCATCTGGTGGATGCCTTGGCGATCATAGGCGAAGAAGGACGTGTAAGCCTGCGAAAAGCGCGGGGGAGCTGGCAATAGAGCTTTGATCCCGCGATGTCCGAATGGGGAAACCCCTCCGCAAGGAGATCCCGTGCTGAATACATAGGCACGAGGAGGCGAACGCAGCGAACTGAAACATCTAAGTAGCTGCAGGAAAAGAAATCAACCGAGATTCCGTTAGTAGTGGCGAGCGAACGCGGAAGAGCCTGTACGTGTTATGGATTGTGTTAGTGGAAGGTTCATGGAAAGGACCGCCATAGTGGGTGATAGCCCCGTACACGAAAACGCATTCCAAGGACTAGGCGTACGATAAGTAGGGCGGGACACGAGAAATCCTGTCTGAAGATGGGGGGACCATCCTCCAAGGCTAAATACTCATGATCGACCGATAGTGAACCAGTACCGTGAGGGAAAGGCGAAAAGAACCCCGGGAGGGGAGTGAAATAGAACCTGAAACCGGATGCATACAAACAGTGGGAGCGGACTTGTTCCGTGACTGCGTACCTTTTGTATAATGGGTCAGCGACTTACGTTCAGTAGCGAGCTTAACCGAATAGGGGAGGCGTAGGGAAACCGAGTCCGAATAGGGCGATTTTAGTTGCTGGGCGTAGACCCGAAACCGAGTGATCTATCCATGGCCAGGATGAAGGTGCGGTAACACGCACTGGAGGTCCGAACCCACTAGTGTTGCAAAACTAGGGGATGAGCTGTGGATAGGGGTGAAAGGCTAAACAAACTCGGAGATAGCTGGTTCTCCCCGAAAACTATTTAGGTAGTGCCTCATGTATCACTTCCGGGGGTAAAGCACTGTTATGGCTAGGGGGTCATTGCGATTTACCAAACCATGGCAAACTCTGAATACCGGAAAGTGCGAGCATGGGAGACAGACGGTGGGTGCTAACGTCCATCGTCAAGAGGGAAACAACCCAGACCGCCAGCTAAGGTCCCAAATGATCAGTTAAGTGGTAAACGAAGTGGGAAGGCCTAGACAGCCAGGATGTTGGCTTAGAAGCAGCCATCATTTAAAGAAAGCGTAATAGCTCACTGGTCGAGTCGTCCTGCGCGGAAGATGTAACGGGGCTCAAACTGATAACCGAAGCTGCGGATTTGCACGTAAGTGCAGATGGTAGGGGAGCGTTCTGTAGGTCTGAGAAGGTGTCTCGTAAGGGATGCTGGAGATATCAGAAGTGCGAATGCTGACATGAGTAGCGATAAAGCGGGTGAAAAGCCCGCTCGCCGAAAGCCCAAGGTTTCCTACGCAACGTTCATCGGCGTAGGGTGAGTCGGCCCCTAAGGCGAGGCTGAAAAGCGTAGTCGATGGGAAACGGGTTAAAATTCCCGTACTTTTATGCAGTGCGATGTGGGGACGGAGAAGGTTAGGTCATCAGACTGTTGGAATAGTCTGTTTAAGCCGGTAGGCTGGGGAGGTAGGCAAATCCGCCTTCCCTTAAGGCCGAGACGTGATGACGAGGGTCTACGGACCTGAAGTGACTGATACCACGCTTCCAGGAAAAGCCACTAAGCTTCAGCTGCATAAGAACCGTACCGCAAACCGACACAGGTGGGCAGGATGAGAATTCTAAGGCGCTTGAGAGAACTCAGGAGAAGGAACTCGGCAAATTGATACCGTAACTTCGGGAGAAGGTATGCCTCTTAGAGTGAATCCCCCGCGGGAGGAGCTTTGAGAGGTCGCAGAGAATCGGTGGCTGCGACTGTTTAACAAAAACACAGCACTGTGCCAACACGAAAGTGGACGTATACGGTGTGACGCCTGCCCGGTGCTGGAAGGTTAAGTGATGGGGTGCAAGCTCTTGATCGAAGCCCCAGTAAACGGCGGCCGTAACTATAACGGTCCTAAGGTAGCGAAATTCCTTGTCGGGTAAGTTCCGACCCGCACGAATGGCGTAACGATGGCCACACTGTCTCCTCCTGAGACTCAGCGAAGTTGAAGTGTTTGTGAAGATGCAATCTCCCCGCTGCTAGACGGAAAGACCCCGTGAACCTTTACTGTAGCTTTGCATTGGACTTTGAACAGACTTGTGTAGGATAGGTGGGAGGCTATGAAGTGGGAACGCTAGTTCTCATGGAGCCGTCCTTGAAATACCACCCTGGTGTGTTTGAGGTTCTAACCTTGGTCCGTGATCCGGATTGGGGACAGTGCATGGTAGGCAGTTTGACTGGGGCGGTCTCCTCCCAAAGTGTAACGGAGGAGTTCGAAGGTTACCTAGGTACGGTCGGAAATCGTGCTGATAGTGCAATGGCAAAAGGTAGCTTAACTGCGAGACCGACAAGTCGAGCAGGTGCGAAAGCAGGACATAGTGATCCGGTGGTTCTGAATGGAAGGGCCATCGCTCAACGGATAAAAGGTACTCCGGGGATAACAGGCTGATACCGCCCAAGAGTTCACATCGACGGCGGTGTTTGGCACCTCGATGTCGGCTCATCACATCCTGGGGCTGTAGCCGGTCCCAAGGGTATGGCTGTTCGCCATTTAAAGTGGTACGTGAGCTGGGTTCAAAACGTCGTGAGACAGTTTGGTCCCTATCTGCAGTGGGCGTTGGAAGTTTGACGGGGGCTGCTCCTAGTACGAGAGGACCGGAGTGGACGCACCTCTGGTGTACCGGTTGTGACGCCAGTCGCATTGCCGGGTAGCTAAGTGCGGAAGAGATAACCGCTGAAAGCATCTAAGCGGGAAACTCGCCTGAAGATGAGACTTCCCTGAGGGCTTGACCCTCCTGAAGAGTCGTTCGAGACCAGGACGTTGATAGGTCGGGTGTGGAAGCGCTGTGAGGCGTTAAGCTAACCGATACTAATTGCTCGTGAGGCTTGATCCTATCATTTGAGTGTCTTGGGTAACCGAGAGACGATGAGATAGTGGTTGTGCGACACAATTGAATACCGAATATATGTGGGTTGATGAAACATCAACTCAGGCTTCTTCCAGTTTGTACAAGTTTATGTCTGGTGGCCATAGCGAGGTGGTCCCACGCCTTCCCATCCCGAACAGGACCGTGAAACGCCTTAGCGCCGATGATAGTGTGGCATTCGCCATGTGAAAGTAGGACACCGCCAGACGCCC
>NZ_JALCYU010000040.1:0-4272 GCF_023507765.1 Chromobacterium sp. IRSSSOUMB001 | reverse complement strand
CTCCGTCGATGATGCTGCTGGGGTCGCCGGACAACTGCCACTCCGGCACATAGTCCTTGCGGAAGTCCTTGGCGCCGTGTTCCATCTGCTGCTGGTCCAGCACCGGCTCAAAACCTTTGTCGATATTGACCCGGGTGGCCACGCCCGGCCGCGTCACCATCTGCTCGCTGCCGTCCTTGGCCTTGCCGCCGTCCGGAATCGGCTTGCCGGCAGCGGCTTTGGCTATCAGTTCGCGGTCATCGTTGAGTTGCTTCTGTTGCTCCGGCGACAACTGCGGCGGCGGCTTGTTGTCGCGCAAGGCCAGATCCTCCTGCAACTGCCGGCCATGCTCGCGCTCCAGCGCCTGGCGCAAGGGTTTTGGTTGGTCCTTGTCGTCGCAGCGCTTGAAATAGTCCTGCTGCGGCTGGCTGTGCGCGGATTCATAATAACAGCGCGACCCGGGTATCCAGCGGTGGATGCGCCAGCCGGTGATCCAGGCGATCTGGCTGCGCAACACGTCTTCCAGCCCGCCAGGCTGGGCTTGCTCCAGCCAGGCGTTGAAGCGGGCGATGACTTCCGGGGCGACCCGAAACTCCTCCACTGTTTCTTGAGTCATCACCAGCCAGCGCTTGTCCAGGCGTTCATTCTCGGCCAGCGCGATCTCCGGCACCTGCAAGGGCGCGCCGGCCTCGAAGGCGGCGCGGTACATATCGTGCAAGGGAATTTGCGATAGCAGCAACCATTGCCATGTAGGACGTTCTGAGTCCACGCTCTTGCCCTGTTCGCCGGGCGGGTAGCCGCCGCCGACATCGCTGTGCATGCCGGGGTACAAGGTTTCGACGCAGCCGGCGCGGTAGCGCGACTGGGCGTTGCTCTGCTTGGGATCGTCGCGGCGGCGAATGCTGTCCAATGGAAAGCTGGCGCGCTGCTCATGGGCGGCGACGAAGTGCTGGCACTGCTCCAGAAACTGAGGGTTGTCGGACAGGCGCAGCTGGCTGTCGCCGGCCCAGGCCATATGGCCGTCGCACATCGGCAGGCTATTGGCCAGACCGACGCTGGCGACGGTGTCGAACAGACCCATAAAGCGGATCGAGATCGGGATGCCGATCAGCGTGTGCTGGACGTCCACCGCGTCGGCCGGCGTGTCCTCGGGCCGGGTCAGCGCCTCCAGCCAGCGGGCGAACACCCTGGCCTCGGCGGCGCCGCGCGAGAAGCCGTAGACGAACAGGCGGATGCCGAGCACCTGCGGCATCGGTCGCGCGTAGCGGGCCTCGGCCAGCGCCTCCAACTGCGGGCGCAGCGCGTCGGCGCGCTGGACATAGCCGTCCGGCTGCGATACCGGATTGCGCATGCGCTGGATCACCAGTTCTTTGGCTTCTTCGTTGGACAGTGGCTGCTCCGGGAACCAGTTCATAGTCAAGGCGTGGATGACTCGGGTCAGCCCCCAGTTGATGCGATCCTCGCCGCCATTGGCGAAGATCAGGCCGCTGCTCATCGGCTTCAGCTCGCCGATCTCGGGGAAGCGGGTGCCGACGCCGGGGATGTAATAGGCATACCAACCCTGCTCGGCCAGTTTGTTGTCAGCCTGACCGCTGCCGCCCTGCTTGCTGCCCAGGGTCGCGTGGTAGAGCCGGGCAATGTTCGAGGTAGCGCGCGGTTTGGCCTGGCTATCGGATTCCTCATGGTTATTGGTGCCGTCGAAGAACAGCGAAATAGTCAGGCTTTTGGTGCAGGTGGGCGAGGCGTAGACCGGCCCGCCCTCGGCGGCGGCCTTGCGGCGGCGGTATTTCTCATCGCTAAGGTCGCGCTCCTTCAACTGCTCATTGTTCAGCCGCTGTGGGTAATTGAGCGGCAGCAGGCCGCTGTCCGGAAAGGGTTCGGCACGGATTTGGACGGCTTCGGGGATGGGACGCTGGTCTACTTGGGACATGTTTTAGGCTCCTGCATCCTGGCGGGGAAGTTGTACGGATAGCCCGGGTAGCCAGGCGTGATGTTGTTGGCGGCGACCTTGACCTGATCGCAGGGCAGGAAGTGGACCTTGATGGCGCCGGAGCTCTCATAGCGCGGGATTTCGACGACGGCACGGTGAGTGGAGTAGTTCTGAGCTTTATGGCGCTCAAATGCCTCCCCCCATTCCCTTGAGTTCAATGGCCCCCACTCGGAGTAGCCATAGGGCTTGGCGTCTTTTTCCCATTCGACGGTGGCCATCAGTCCAGGCCGCCACTGGCGCGGCAGCGAGGCGCAGCAGGATTGTTTGCCGCCGCCCTGGTAGGGACCGACATTGGGTCCGCCGGCGCGGTTGACGCTGAAGCGGTTGATGGCGGCCGAGGTGTGGTTGTAGCCCTCGACGCCGGCGGGGACCATTTCCGTGGCCGGGTGGGTGCCCATGGCCTGGGCCGGCAGCCAGGGCAGCAAGACGAGCAGCAGCAGGGCCAGGCGCGGTGGGGTAAGCCGCCAGCAGACGGCGGGGAAGGTTGGCATCTCCAACTCCTTAGGGTTTCAAGTGGTGGCGGTGATTTCCGGCAAATGGCGGCGTATCCACTCCATGCGTTCTACGCTGTTCCAGCGGCTTTCGACATCGGCTTGCCGGTTGAGCCGGGCCAGCTCATCGAGTAGTTGTTCCTGAGATTGCGTGGCGCGTGCCGGCTCCAGGCTTTGCAGTTGGATCAGGCTGGCATGGGCTTCCACATAGGACTCCAGCTGTACGCGCTGCGCGCTGTCCAGTGGCAGCGGCTGGTGGCTGGAGGGTAGTGGGGCGGGGTGGTCGCTGGGCGCAGTCCAGCGCTCAAGTTCGCCGTCGCGATTGCGCCAGAGCCATAGATCAATGCGTTGGCCGAGCGCGGCGCCTTGTGCCGGCGTCAGCGTGTTGACCACGATGCGCAGCAGGCGCGGGTCGTAATAGCGCAGCAGGGTCAAGCCGCCGCCGTCCAGCTTGACGGTCAGGAAGCGGCGCAGATGGGCGGCTAGCGCTGGTTGCGAGCTTGAGCTGAACAGCACGATCCATTGTGGCTGTTGCCACAGCAGGTTGAGAGTGCTTTCCAACCAGTCGCAATGTTCGCTCTGGTTCAGCCACACCCGCACCAGCAGCGGCGAATCCTGGCGCAGATCGCTCAAGGGGGTATCGTCGAATAGGCGCAGGCACTCCAGTGGGGGCTGGATCATGGCGATGCGTTGTTGCCAGTTGCCGCTATCGGCGACTGGGTCCAGCAGCAGGTCGAGGAAGGGGGCCACATGTTGCTGGGTGATGGCGCGGAAGGGCGTAGCTTGAGATGCGGGCGTTTGGGATGAGCTCATCTTGGTCTCCGGAGTTAGTTGGGTGCGGATAAGGGAACCAAGGGATTGGCGGCGGCCTGCGCGTTGCGCAGGCACTCTTTGCACACCGAGTTTGGAAGTTGCGGCAAGGGCAGGGTCTGGCCGCCGGGCGGGGCCATGTCGTAGATGCCGCGCAGCTTGAGGTCGCCGGGGCTGTGGATGTCGATCTTGCCGTCTTGCAGGCGGATGAAGGCGCCGCCGCTGGCCAGGGTGATGCCGCGCTTGGCGTTGAGCAGCAGTTGGCCGTTGACGGTTTGCAGCGTCATGTTCTTTTCGCTGCTCAGCTCCAGCGTGTCGCCGTGGGCTTCCAGTTGCAGTTTGCCCTGGCCCGCCACCAGCCGCATGCCCTGGCTTTGCGCCAGCAGGGCGATGGCCTTGACCGCTACCGCGTGCAGCGATTCGCCGCTGCCCAGGTTGATGTCGTCGCCGGCTTGCAGGTGGATGGCCTGGCCGGCGCTGGCGAGCAGCGAGGCGGGGGTGGCGTGGGCGATGCCGGCCGGCGCGTGCGCCAGCAACGCCGATCCCGCCAGTTGCTTGCTGTTGTCGAGCAGGGTTTGCAGGGTATCCAGCATCGGCTTGGGGTTGCGGTGTTCGCCGGCCAGGCGCAGCAGTTCCCGCGCCTGGTTCATCGCGGCGTCCAGCTGATCCAGCGCCGCCTGCATGTCCAGCTGCTTGCCGCCGGCCTTGGGCTGGGCGTCGGTGGTGATGAATAGCCCTTTGGTGGCGCGCAGCGCGCCCCAGCCGTCGGTCCTGAGTTCGAAGCCCTGGCCGCGCGGCGCGCGTTGGCCGTTGACCAGATGGCCGAGATTGAGCTGGCTCTTGTCGTACTCGGTGGCCAGCTTGATGTGTTCCTCGCCCTGGCGGTCTTCCAGCCGCAGCTTGTTGTTGGCCCAGGTGCGGATCAGGTTGCGGCTGTCCCAGTGCGCGCCGGGGTTGCTGTCGGTGAGTTCGGAGTTGTGCAGGCAGCCGCTGATATAGGGG